>JAISMU010000042.1 GCA_031276635.1 Deltaproteobacteria bacterium
ACCTGCATATTGTATGGATAACGAAGTATCGCAAAAAAATATTAACGGGCGATATTGCGTTGAAATTACGTGAAATGATGTGGTAATATTACAGATTAAATTATCAACAATTAAATTGAAAATAAAGTAATCAACGATAAAGATGATGCTTTTAAATTTAACTGATCTAAAGAACACCGGCTTTAGCCGGTGAGTTGTTGACTCTATCAACAACGCATATAATTCTTAATTATTTATTAATAATAATATCATTAATATTTAATTTATTAAGTTTATTTTTATATTATTTACGTACCATTACTATTAATTATTATCATAAAAATACCATTATCTCATTACATAAATGTCACTATTTTATAAAAAACTCCTTAATAGTTTTTTTACTAAATAAATATAAAAATACACTAATTTTTATTTTTAACATTAAACACTATGAAATATCATTTTTACATAACTTTAATTCTACCTATCAGAATCATTAACAAGTTAAGAAGTATTAATTAGTCAATATAAAGCTAATGATTGTAAAATATCTATTCATTAATAACATAAATATTTTAATAAATTGTAAAATAATATTTTTTTAATTAATTATATAGTATATAAGCATCAAAATACAACTAAAGATTCTTTATCAGAAAAATGACTAATAGAATTATTTTTTCAATATATATATCCATTTAAAAATCTAATTAAAACTTTACTCTCATCATATTTTAAACTATTTACTTTATAAAGTCAATTATTTGACATTAATTATCATTATTATTAACGTTACCACTCTTTAACTGTACATTTTTAATCATAATAACTTAATATACAATAACAAAATTCTATAATAGAACCAAATATACAGTTTTTTTGGCTATAGAAAACACTTTTATCCTTGTCTAAAAATATTCAAAGCCAAATATCCTTTTCAACCCTTTTTTTCCGGGTTGGAATGGCCGTGACAATTCGGGAAAAAAATTGCGTATTCTGAAGCGTTTTTCTTACACGATCTTTGACGCCAACGTATAAAACCGCTTGCCACTCTTTGGGATATATAGAATACTTCTGGCCAAAAAAATTTAATGTAAGCTAAAAATGATTATTTAGTTATTAATAACAATTATTAAGATTTTATTTTAACCATATCTCAAGAATTTAATTTTAACATGCTGATTTTCACAAAAACCGAACCTTTTACTGCTCAACCTTTAGTTCGTCATCAATGCCGCCGACGATGGTGAGTAAACTTTTCGGGAATTACGGAAAATAACGATAATCCTGGTTTTGGCGTAGGCGTCAATTGAGAGGGAAAAAATATTGACTGGCGTTTTTTTTGGTTTAAGGTAATATAAAAAAGTCAGGGAAATGCGTCCTGTTTCCAACCTAAACCATTTTTTATGAATATCCAATAAAGGCCAAAAATAATGAAAAGATTGCCTGTTGGAATTGTCAATTTTGAAGAAATTCGTCAAAAGAACTGTTTTTACGCGGACAAAACCCGATTTTTCTATAATTTGCTAGAGCTAAAAGCGCCTTATTTCCTTTCTCGGCCCCGCCGTTTTGGCAAATCTTTGACTTTGAGCGTTTTGAAAGCCATCCTGGAGGGACGGCGGGAACTTTTTCAAGGTTTGTGGATTGACGGCTCTGATTATGATTGGACTCCTTATCCGGTCATCCATCTTTCGCTAATCTACAATCTTGATAGCCCAGAATTAGTTAGACAAGCCTTATTCGCCGATCTTAAGCAAATCGCCCGGCGGGAAAATATCTCCATAGACGCGCCTAGCCCGGGCCAATCTTTCAAATTTTTAATCGAAAATCTGCGCTCTGAGCGGGGCCGGCCCCCAGCTATTCTCATAGACGAGTACGACTCGCCAATTTTGAACAACCTCGCCCAACCCGAGGTCGCCGAACAGGTGGGTGGGGTTCTCACGGAATTTTTCGGCGCCCTCAAAACTGTGGAGGAATCGCGAGGCTTTATTTTCATCACTGGAGTCACTAAATTCGCTAAAGTGTCTATTTTTTCCGAACTCAATAATCTGGTGGATCTGACCCTCCATAGAGACTACGCTGACATTTGTGGCTTTACCATTTCAGAGTTTGACGCCCTGTTCCAGGAGCGCTTGGAACAAGGGCTGGAAAACTTGAAGTTTAACGGTGAGATAGAACAGGACGCCACCGCCCAGGATTTACGGAAAAAAATCCTGGATTGGTATGACGGTTATTCTTGGAACGGACGCTCTCGCGTCCTCAATCCCTGGTCTCTGCTCAATTTTTTTCATAGGTCATCTTTCATTAATTTCTGGGTTGGCTCCGGGAAGCCGACTTTTTTACATAACCTCGCTAAAGATCAAAAATTAGACTTAAGTGTCTTTAATTCGAATAATTACATTTCTGAAAAAATAAACGTCATTGATTTAGATAGAATCGAAACCCGGCCATTGATGTTTCAGGCTGGTTATCTAACTATCCGTACTGATATTCCTCCGAAGGGTAGTAGTTTTAGTCTTGTTTTTCCCAATCTTGAGGTAAAAGAGGCCCTGATAAATCTTTGGCAGCCTATTGAAAAGAAGGCTCTATGTGACCCAATTCTTATGCGGCGTCAGGGTATAGCCACCCGGGACTATCTCTTCCAGAAAGACGCTTTGGGGTTTCAAAAAGCTTTCCAAAGTTTTCTGTCTAATTTCACCTATCGTCAACATATAGCCAGAGAGGCTTATTATCATACTCTTTTTATCGTTGCCCTGGCCATGGCTGATCAAGGCTGCGAAGTGGAGGGGTTGGTCGGGGACGGGCAATTTGACCTTCAGGTTAAGGCTCCCTCAGGTGAAGACTTTATAATTGAAATTAAGTACATAAATGATCCTAAAAAGAAGTCAGAGGCTCTGCGCGCGGCTATTAAACAAATTGAGGATAAAAATTACATTTTTAAATTTCAGGGGGAGAACAAGCGTATCTGGAAAACCGCCTTGGTCATCAACCGACGGACCGAGGTTTACATCATATTTGAGGAGGCCGAAAACTGGGGCCTGGAGTATAACCAGGAAGGGTATTACTCTGTCCCTCAGCCTTCGGCCTCAGAAAACGTTCCAGAAGACAGCCCAGGCGCTTAAGCCTGGCCCACCAGGCAAAGTAGCCCGCGGAACAGCCCTGGCCGAGCGTTAGGGGACGAAATGGCCCCGCCTGGCGCGATTACATTTTTTGGAAAATCCCTCGCCGCCCCGGTTGCGGCCCGAACGGCGGTTTGACCGGTTAAGGCCTTGGGACCCGGCGATCAAGCCGAAGGCGCGGGAGGTTAGAGGAAGTCGCGGGGACCCGGTTGGCTGTTTCGAAAAAGGCTCTGGCTCCTCGGGGCCAAAAAGTATAATAATAACCTTAACCGCGCCAAAAACCCTGGCCATCTCGCCCTGAGGAAAAATTATGCGCTCGCGTCTAGCTCAAGGTCTTAACTTAACTATATATTTGGGCCTCCTGGCCCTGCTGGTCTGTTTGGCCGCCCCGCTGGAAGCCAACCAGGGGCTCTTCTGGCGGGTTGAGGACAGCGCCGGGCGCGAACTCTATCTCTTGGGCTCCATCCACTTGGCCAAGCCGGACATTTACCCCTTGAGCCCGGCTATTACCGAGGCTTTTGACCGAAGCCACCGGCTGTTCGTGGAAATTGACGTCACCAAATTGACTCCAGAAAAGACCCTGGAGGTCTTCAGGGTCGGCTTTAACCCTCCCGGGATCAAGCTGGCGGACCAAATCAGCCCGGAAACCCTGGACTTGTTAACAAGAACCCCCCTGTCGGCCCCATTGGCGATCTTTCAGCCCATGCGCCCCTGGATGGCGGCCCTCACCGTGGAGACCTTGGCCCTGGCCAAAATGGGCTACACCGAAAAATTCGGCCTGGACGGTTACTTCCTGGGGCTGGCTCACCAAAGGTCTCTGCCGATCGTGGAGTTAGAAACAATTGAGGAACAAGTGGACCTGTTCGCCACTCTGAGCCCAGAGGAGGGAGAGCTTTATCTGCGGGCCACTTTAGAGGAGCAATGGCTCGAGCCCCATCCCATGGAACAATATATGGACGCCTGGAAGAGTGGGGACGCGGCGGCCTTTTACGCCGCTATGGAAAAAATCTACACCGACCGCCCGGAGCTCACCAATCTCCTGGACCGGGTGATTAGCCAAAGAAATCGCTCTCTGGCCCAGAAACTGGAAAAATATTTTCAGGGTGAGGGGGAGGTCTCATTCGTTCTGGTGGGAGCGGCTCACCTGGTCGGGCCAGAGGGAATTCCGACAATTTTAGCCAGGTTGGGCCTGCGGGTAACGCAAGTTGGCGGTAACGCGGCCATCCCGGTCAGTTGGTCCGCCGCCCAAGCTCAGTGATGGCCCCAATAAAATTGATCCAGCGGTCGGGATTATTTCCCACCCTTGGGTCGAAAAACTTTCCCCGGCCTGCCGCCTAGCCTTCTTTAGCGGGCCCAGGCCGGTAACTTGGCCTGAACAAAATAAAATCTTTTACATAAACATTAAAAATATATTAGGAGTTAGTGGAGAATTTGATTGGTTAGAAACCTGACCTCCTTATTCTATCATTTTTATTCTTCCTCAGACTAAAAAAAAACCCCCATATTAGCGTTTTTTCCGCGCGATTGAGGCCCCCGCCAAAACCTGGATTTTTCCAATAATCCCGCCAATCAACCAGCCACCGGCTAAAGCCAATGGTTTTAAGCCACCAAAATCTAGCCCACCAAAATCTTTGCCAACAAAATGAGATCTTTCAAGCTGGCTCTAATCGCTAGGCTTTACAGAGGGTTTTTGGCCGAGGGCCACGGCCTGACGATCTGGCCAATCCTGGATTAACCTAAATAACCTCAAGCTGGCAGAAGCTCAGCCTCCTGGCCGAAGCTTCTGACCCAGGCCATGAGCTCGGGCTCGCTGCGGGTGGTCAGCTCCAGGATGACCCCGCCATCGGCCAGAGACTCCAGCTTCTGGTTATCGGCCCAGATCCGTTCTTTAATATAATCCGAGGCCTTGCCGGGGGTAAACCGGATCCGAAAGGTTTTGGGCTCATGCCACGGCAGGCCAAAAGCGTTGAGCTCCATTTCCGGCAGCTCAAAGAAAAAAAAGCGCCCGGTCTCGGCGACCTCAAGGATCCGATGAATGGCCATGTTGGTCAGGTGGTGAATTTCGCTGAAGCTGTCTTTGACGCTGGCTCCGAGGACATAGAGGGCGTTACTCATGCAGATGATATGCCCTGGGGCGAAGAGATGCTCGCGATAGGCCTCCATCCCGGAGGCTTTGTAGGCCACCCGGCAGACCTGCTTTTCCTCCTTGGCCTTCAACAAAAGCTCAATGTGGCCAAAATGGCTGGAATAATCTATGCGGCCCTTACTGAAGAAATTAAACTCCGCGTTCCGGAGCTTGTCCCGAGCCGTGAACCCCTGGTCGGCCATCAGCATGGAGAGGTTAAAGATGGTGTCATCCACCCGCCGCCGGACCTGCTCGGGCAGAATTGGCCCGGCCAGATCCCGGCAGACGCTCAAGTAGCGCAGCTCCTCAAAGTCCAACCCGAGCCGGCTGCGGGATATGGTCGCGATTCGGTACCAACGGCGCCGATTGTCCAACCCGGACTCCAGGCTCACCCCGACCACCGACTCGATCTCTCCGACCATCCGAATTATCGTCTGAGGGGAGCACTCAAACTCCTTGGCCAGCTCGCCCTGAAAATGGCGCCGGCCATCAAGCATGAGCTTCCGAAACAGTCTTAACAGCTTGACCCCAGGGGTGGTGTCTGGGTCCAATTTGGGGGGCATGACGCGCCTCTATCCTTCGCGGGCCAATGGCCTCTGGCTCCCGATCGCCCTGGTGGCGGGCCAATCCAGGAACCCTACAATTATCCAATACCAGCCCTTTCAGACAAAATCCGATCTGACCAGTTCCTCTTATCGCTACTTATTTAACTTATTCAATATTAAATTATTGTAAATTTGTTTTAACATTTAAAATATATATTTTCTCGGTCTATCTCCGTCGAGCCGGTTCTCGGAGCGGCTGACCAGAGTCTCACCCTCAGCTAGCCAGCCGACCTGGCCAACCAACTGAAACCCCACCAGACGAACCGTTGTCAGTTTTTTTACCTTACCCCAAGAGATTTATACGGTCAATACCAGTAAATATAAAATCAAGAGCGTTTTTTTTTCTCACCGAATTTTACCTCATCTCACCTAAAAAACCTTATTAAACAATTTTTAAAATATACAATTATATTAAATTTATTATTTTAATTAATAATAATATATTTTGTATAAAATAATATTCTAAAAATTACTATTATCTATATATTAATTTAAATATATATTTAAATTTGTTAGAAAATTTTACTTATTTAATTTTTAAGTGACATATTTATTGCTTTTTCAAATATATAACGAGTTAATTAATTATTTTTATTTAGTTTTAAATTTAATTAAATTAAATATATGATTTCAAATGTCATAAGATTGACTTATTAAGATGTTATCTTTTTAGTTCAAATGATCGACAATATATTCTATTTATAGCCCATCAAGGAGGGCCCATGACCCCTAGACCTTTGGTAAAACAGGTCGGGCAGGCGATAGCCAGACACCGTAAGCTCAACAATCTCACCCAGGCCAAGGTGGCCGAGAGGTTGAGCATTGAGACCGAGACCGTCTCCAGGCTGGAAACCGGGGCCATTTCCCCGACCCTGGAGCGACTAGAGCAGTTCAGCCAACTGTTTCATTGTCCAGTGATCAGCTTCTTTCGGGACGTGGTCGACGACGCCGCCGGGTTGGCTCAATCCCTGTCTGTCCTCATCACCCCGCTCAAGCCAGACGAGCGCGCCGCGATGATCAAAATTGTCGATGAGCTGGCCAGGTTACTCAACAGCCGTAATTAGCCTCTAACCCGGCCCGGTCGCGGACTCCCACCCGCGACCGGGCCTAAACCTCGCTCTCGTTCTTTGACCGACCCGAGCCCCCAGGGGGACCCGGTTTCGCGACGCTCTCGCCCGGCGTCCCAGGCCGAGGCCTGACTAAAATTTCATGAGTTTGGCCACTTTCGCGGCGGCCGACTCAAAGGCCTCGTCAGCCGTGGCCGCGGATCGACTGACCCTGACCTCACTCTCGGCCTCGCCCTCATCTGACTCGAGGGAATCTTCCTGTTCGGGAGAATCATCATCGCCTAGATTGGAAGAGTAACTCCGGTCAAAACAGCCACTGAGCCCGGCCACGCCCAGAGCCACCACCGCCCCGGCCGCGAACCCCACCGCTAAATATCCCAACTTGCCCATAAATCGCCTCCCTCCTAGCTGCCGCTTGGCTTCGCCTTTATTTGGTTTCACCTTAATTTGGATCGCCTGTTTCTTGGAAATGGCCCGCTTGAGCCCAAAATAGCCCCCGCCTTTTCCAGAATAAGGAAAAGCCCGGCCTTTTTCTGGTCTGACTGGTGGAATTCTGGAATTTTTCCGTCGATTTCGCCTGAAGGCTGGACCTCTTTTAAAAATCTCCCCTAAATTTCGCTTTTTTTTGACAATCAGCTGACAATTATTTGACCTGGGAGCCCTAAAATGATCGCAGCTCCAGGTTTGACCGACAGATTCTGGACCCGCGACTGGCCGATCCCCAAACCGTCGACCTCCTCGGGACCCGGACCACTCGGCTAAACAGAAGCGCGACGCCGGCCCCAAAAAGAGGGCTCCTTCTGGACTCTCTTTTTGGGGTTACCAAACCCCCGCCTCGCTGACCGGCCCACCCCATCAAGCTCACCCTGTCTCACCGCCTCGCCTCTCTTTGTTCGCCTCCTCGCGGGGGTTTAGCGCCCCCAGGCCCCCTCTAGGTCGTTAGACCTCAGGCTGTTAGACACCGCCCCAGGGCGAGGGGAGGAGCTGGCGGAACCGGCGCGACCCTCGGAAAATAGAAATTTTCCGAAAACAAAGGAGAAGAAGTGAAGAAGGCGAAAAAATGGCTCCAGGCCGGCTCGAGAAGCGGACAAAACCAATAGAGATGGGGGCCGGGTTCTTGGAGCTGACAGCAAAGGCCGCTTCCTGACCCCGAAGCTTCTGGGCTCCTTGAGTCGAATTGGGGCCAGGCCGTCCATTTAGCTCAAATAATCAGCTTGAATCTCCCCAAAAAAATGGTAAAATGGCTTAAAAAAGGGCGGCGGCTCTAGGCCGGGCCCCTGAGCCCAAAAGCCGGGGCGAGCCGGACTGGGGGCGGTTAACTCAATGGCTAGAGTGTCGGCCTTACAAGCCGGAAGTCGGAGGTTCGAATCCTCTACCGCCTACCACCTGGAGAGGTGGTCCATTTCCAAGCCCAAAACTCTAACAAGGTTGAAGATTTTCAGTATTTAACATTAATTAATTTTGCCTCGGTCGAGTTTTCTAGCCGTTTGTTGATCTTTTCCCCTCAATAAACCCTGGTCGGCCTTTTCAGAGTAATTTTTCCCGGGTTTTTGGTCGTATTCAAGAAAATTTCCCTTAAATAAAAAAATATCGCCCCAGGGTCAAGACGCGACTTTCAGCCCTGAGCAAAGCCTTAATTTATGGCTGATCATAAATTAAGATTCGTATTACTGTATTTAGTCATTATTAAATATTTATTATTTAAATTATAATTTTTATTAAAATTTTTAAGTAATCAACCTATTTATTATTACCAGCGCCCGCGGATCAGCCGGGCCTGGCGATAAAATTTTTAGCCCACGTGATTTTTTGACCCAAAAAGGTCAGGATTGGCCGTGTAATTGCTTGTATTGTCATTGTGTATGTTCCTGTTTATTAGGTTCGCCTAATTTTTTAGTTCCCAGACGGAGTTCCGACTCATGTGGCTGACGCCTAAACTCAACCAACAACGTCATGGCTTGACCCTGATCGAGCTTTTGATCGTGATGGCCATCATCGGTATCCTGGCCACCATCTCTCTGCCCAGATACGCTCGTTACCGCCGCGCGGCCTTGAACAACGCCGCCCAGTCGGCTTACCATTCGGTAGCCGTGGCTCAGGAGGCCTATTTCATCTCCAAAAACAATTACACCACCAATTATGGAGCCCTTGTCGAAGAGGCTGGCCTGGTGATTGATTACAATATCTTGTATGGCCCTATAACTTTAGTGCTCTCCACCGATCCCCCATCTTTCTACTTTTTTCTCAACCACGTCAACGACGCCTGCGTAACTTATTATTATAACAATGACGGAGGAGAGCTGATAAAAACCTTTGAGCCCCCCACCTCCAACCGGGTTTTGGCCAACGACCCCACGGTGCCGCCACCCCCAAGTTAAGGCCCCTGGGCCCGCTGACCCTAGAACACGAAATTTGGGGCCAGACTATAGGCAGTTAAGGTAGACGAAAATTCTCTTTCCGCTTTTACGCCTCCAGGGCCCTGATCGCCTATCTGGTCAGGGCCTTTTATTTTCCCCTTGAGGGAGCCGCCGCCTTCGGCTCGCCTCAGGGCCGAAAAAAAACAGCCCCGAACCAGGCCTGACTCTTGCGCTCTGGAGGAAAAATAGGCTAATATAGCGCCTCAAAGGACTGACATTTTTTGAAACCCTGACTCAAAATTTTTCCAGTTTTTCCTCGCCGCTCTAAAGGATCTCCATGGAGGAACCCCGCATATTCGCGGTTGGCGACATTCACGGCAGCCGTTTGAAATTGGATCAACTCCTGGCCAAGATTGACTGGCGACCAGAAAATCAGGAAACTCTGGTTTTTCTGGGTGACTATATTGACCGAGGCAAAGACAGTTACGGGGTGGTGGAAACAGTGTTGGGCTTGAAAAACCGGCATCCCAATGAGGTTGTTCTCCTCAAAGGCAATCACGAGCAAATGTTCACTAACTTCATCACTGGCAAGGAGGAGTTATCGCTCACCGCCAATGGGGTGGCCAAGACCATGAAAAGCTATAACGATAATCCCCCCTTCCCCTTGAGTCATTACCAGTTTTACCAGGACCTGCTCCTCTATCATGAGACCGCCCAGCACATCTTTGTCCACGCCGGCCTGCGGCCCGGCGTGGAACTGACCCAACAGACCGAGCATGACTGCTTGTGGATCCGCGATGATTTTCTAAACTCGACTTACGATTTTGGCAAAACCGTGGTTTTCGGTCACACCCCCTTTCGCCAGCCCTTTATCTGTCCCGGTCGGGCCGGCCTGGACACTGGGGCGGTCTTTGGGGGGCCGCTGACGTGCCTGGAGACGCGGGAGGGAAAACTCTACTGTGTTTAAGTCGCCCAACCCCAAACTCCTCTGGGCTGGACTGGCCCTGAGGGTGGCTGGTTTTGGCCTGTTGGGTTTTGGCCTGTTCATCTCCAGCCTGGTCAGCCTAAACCTGGCTATTTTCGCTCGACCCAACCTCGCTCTCGCCGCCGACGAGGCTTTCCAGATCCCGCCCCTGACTCGCCGGGATCTGCTGGCCCTGGCCCGCGAGCCCCTGACCGCCGCCCTGACCAACCGGGAACCCCGGGTTCCCAAACCCAATCCGGCCCTGGCCACCGCTCTGCCGATGGTGGTCTCGCTATATTTAAATGGCCAGTTGGCCGCCCGCGCTTGGGTTCTGGAAAACCCCGGCCCCCTGGGCGAAACAGCCACGCGGTTAGGGGCCCAGATCCTGGTCGACCCCCAGTTGGGCCGGATTCTGAGCCCGGAGGAGCTGGCCCGAGCCACCTTCGGGGTGGCGATTCTTCGCGACCTCAAACCGGCCCGGGACGACCGAGACCTGGGGCCCAACCAGGCGGCCATCGTCTTTAATGGCCTCAAACAGGCGGTGGGTCTTCCCTCCGACGCCCCCCCGCCCAAGAAAGCCAGGGATCTTTTGAGCCTGACCTGTCAGCTGGCTGGCCTGCGTCCCGGGGCCTGGCTGACCAGCCAGACCACCATCATCACCGGCCAGGTGGCGGAGACTTTGGAATAAGCTTATGTCGCCCAGTCATGAGCCCCCGGTCAGGCCTCAGGGCCGCTATTACGCGGACCTGCACATCCACTCGCGTTTCTCTCGGGCCACTTCCAAGGCCATCACCCCGGAGTCCCTGGACAGCTGGGCCCGGCGCAAGGGACTGGCCCTCATCGGGACCGGGGATCTGACCCACCCGGGCTGGTTGAGCGAGCTGGAGGCGAAACTGCTCCCGGATGACGAGGGCTTTTACCGCTTGAAAGAAAATTCCCAGGGGACCAGATTTACCCCCACCGGGGAGATCAGCGCCATCTACAAACAGGATGGCCGAGTCCGCAAGGTGCACCTGGTCACGCTTTTTCCAGATCTGCCGGCGGCCCGACGATTCAGCCAGGCTCTGGCCAGTCGCGGCAATGTCCACTCCGACGGGCGCCCGATTCTGGGGCTGTCGGCCCGGGACCTATTAGAAATCGCCCTCACCGCTGACCCGGCCGCCCTGGTTATTCCGGCCCATATCTGGACGCCCTGGTTTTCCCTCTTTGGCCACAAAAGCGGCTTTGACCGGCTAGAGGACTGCTTTCAGGATCTCACCAGCCACATCACCGCCCTGGAGACCGGGCTCTCCAGTGACCCGGCCATGAACCGGCTGGTTTCAGCCTTGGACCGCTATCACCTGGTCTCCTCCTCCGACGCCCACAGCCCCGACAAGCTCGGGCGCGAGGCCACAGTTCTGGCCGGGCCGCCCAACCGGGCTAGGCTCTGGGCGGCCCTGACCACCGGGGAGGGCCTGGTGGGCACGGTAGAGTTTTTCCCAGAGGAAGGCAAGTATCACCTTGATGGCCACGCCCACTGCGGGCCGGCCCTGACCCCGGAGCAAACCCGGGAGCTCAAGGGCCTGTGCCCGGTCTGTGGCCGGCCGCTGACCATCGGGGTCTTATCGCGGGTTCTGGAGTTGGCTGACCGCTCCGAGCCCGGGCCCCGACTCCCGGACTGGCACATCCTGCCACTGCCGGAGTTGATGGGCCAGGTTTTAGGTCAGGGCGCGGCCACCCAGGCGGTAACCCAGGCCTGTGACCGACTGTTGGCCAAATGGCCCAGTGAGTTTGAAATTTTAATGGAGACGGATTTGGCGGAAATAAAACAAGAGGCTGGCCCCCTGGTGGCGTTGGGGGTCGAGCGCGCGCGCAATGGGGAAGTCTCGGCCCAGGGTGGTTACGACGGGGTTTTCGGGACTATTGAGGTAATCAGCGAACGGGACCGCGAGGAGGCCCAGGGTCAAAACTTTCTCTTCTCCCCCCCGCCCCGCAAACGCGGCCGCCCGCCCCGGTCGGCCCAGGCCCCCCCGGCCCCAGCCCCGGCGGCCCCGGCGAGCGTGACGGTCATCCGGCGCAAGAAGGAGCCCCTGAGTCTTTTGACTGACCTCAGTCAAGAGCAGAAGGCGACGGTGTCCTCGGAGGCCCACAGCCTGGCCATTGTGGCTGGCCCGGGTTCCGGCAAGACCCTCTGTCTCATCCGCCGAGCCGCTTACCAGGCCCGGCGCCTGACCCTCCCGCCGGAAAAGGTCCTTTTGACCACCTACACCAAAAAGGCCGCCGAGACCCTGAGCGAGCGGCTTTTGGATCCCCAACTGGGCTTAACCACGCCCGAGCTGATGACGGCCAAAACTCTGCACGCCCTGGCCCTGGGCTTGATCAAGAAGTCCCGACCGGACTGGGACCTGGTCCCAGAGCCGTTTCTGGACCAGATCCTGAGGACCCAAGCCGCCCCGGTCAGCCTGGCCCCCAAACGCCTGGCCCAGGCCATCAGCTACTGGAAGAACACCGGATCGCTGCCCCGGTCGGTGGCCGAGATCGAGGGCCTGTTGAGCCTGATCCAGGGTTATCAGGCCGCCTTGGCCGAGCGACATTACTGGGATTTTGACGATCTCATTATCGAGGCCACGCGGGAGCCAGGCGGCGACTGGGCGCTGGTCCTGGCTGACGAGATTCAAGACTTTTCGGCCATCCAGCGTGATTTTCTCCTCCATTTGGCCCAAAACGCCCCCTTGACGGTCATTGGCGATCCCGACCAGAGCGTTTATGGTTTCCGCGGGGCCCTCACCACCATCTTCGAGGACTTGCGCGACCGCCGCCCAGATCTGGAGACCCTGGAATTGACCGCTAACTTCCGGTCCACCAGTCATATCTGCCAGTTGGCCGAGGCCGCCCGCCCCGGCCCCAAAGCGGGCCAGAAAACCCGCCGCTGCGCCTTCCCTGGTCGCTCCAAGAAGATCGCCCGCCTGACCTTCCCTTCTCCCCGCGAGGAGGCCCGGTTCGTGGCCAGACGCCTCCGCGAGCACCTGGGCGTCCTGGACCTGGGCTCCGAGGGCCGAGCCAGCCGCGAGGCCGAGACCATCGCCGAGCTGACCATGGGGGAGACGGCCATCATCTTCCGCTGGCGGGCTCAAGCCGCCGAGCTAATCCAGGCCCTGGACGAGGAAGGCCTGGCCTGGCAAATGGCCGGGGAGGAGGAAATCACCTCAGCCGACGGCCTGGATCTGAAGGCGGACAAAATCAACCTTTTGACCATCCACGCCGCCAAGGGCCTGGAGTTCCGGCTGGTCTTCCTGGTGGGCCTGGAGGAGGGCCTTTTCCCGGAAACCCGCGAGGAGCCCAGCCAGGCTCTTGATGAGCGCGAGGAGGCTCGCCTGTTTTACGTGGCCCTGACCCGGGCCCGGGAGAGGCTATATCTGACGCGAGCGGTCCGCCGGAGCCACTATGGCCGGCTGCTCCCCGGCAACCCCTCGCCCTTCTGGGCCCCCCTGGACCGCTTCTGTCTGGACCGCTTCATCTCCCGGCCCCGCGGGGAGAGCTCGGCCACTCTTTTCTAGGCGGGAGCGGTTGTGGCAGCGACTCTTTGGTATCAGGCCCCCCCGGTCGACCAGGCCACCCGGCCACCGACCCGGCTCTGGAGCCGGGCTGGGCTCTTATCTTTAACTCTGGCCCTGGCTCTGACTCTGGCCGGTTGCCTCCATTTCGGCCCCCTACCTGAGCCTTTCAACTCCCCCGTGGGCCGGCGCCTGATCGAGCGGGTTCCCTTTTACCCGGACGACACCATTCTCTGTGGCCCGGCCTCCCTGGCCGCGGTCATGACCTTTCACGGTCGGCCAACCACGGTCGAGGAAGCCGCCGCCCCCTTAATCCGGGCCAATCTCCGGGGCTCCCTAGCCCCGGACCTGGCTCTGTGGGCCAGAAAAATGGGTTTCAAGGCCCGATTCTGGTCCGCCAAACCCCAGGAGATCATTGATTTGATTGACCAGGGGCAACCGGTCATTGTCCAGATCGACTCCGGCCTGGCCCTCCGCACTGGCCATTTCCTGGTGGCCCTGGGATACGGCCCAGAGGGGCTGGTCGTCAACTCGGCCACGGTGCGGCAGGTTATTGTGCCCTGGGCCGAGTTTCTGACCCGCTGGGCCAAATTCCGGAACCTGGCCCTGCTGGTGGAAAACCCGGACCAGCCTCCCCCGACCCTCCCGGTCGCTCCCTCAACCCCGAACCCGCCCCCCCTGATTCTGGACAAACCCGTCTGATGGGGCGCTTTTTCACCACCAGAGAGCGGGGTCGGCCTGGGGCTCTGGGGCTCTGGCTGACCCTGAGCCTGAGCCTGAGCCTGAGCCTTGTTGGCTGCGCCAAATTGCCACTTCTGACCATCATCAAGGATCCCCTGGACCCAACGGAGCATCTCCAACTGGGCCAGGCCTATGAAAAAAAGGGCGAGCTGGAGCTGGCCGAGCGGGAATACCGGTTAGCCTTACCCGCGGCCCAGGCCTATCTGGCTCTGGGCAATCTCTATTTCAACCGCGGTCCGACGGAACGAGCCAACCAACGGGCGGCCGAGGGCTTCTACCGTCAGGCCCTCATCCTGGGGCCAGCCCCGGAGGCGGCCAATAACCTGGCCTGGCTCTACCTGGAGGAGGGTCGTCTTTTCCAGACCGCCGAGCGACTGGCCCAGCGAGCCTTGCGGGAAGGCCGGGCGGCCAAACTCGGGGAAAAAGTCATCCAGAACTTCGAGGACACCCTACGGCGAGCCCAGCGAGCCCTCCGCGAAGAGGCCCAGAGCCCTCGGCCCTGGTATTGGCGGTTTTATGGGGGGAACCGTCCCCGGCGGAAGGCCCCGGCCAAAGAGGAGAGCCCGGGCGGCGGCTCTCTTGACCCTGGCTCAGGGCCAAGCTAAGATCGCCGGGAATTTTTTCCGGCCAAACCCCAAATAAACTGCCCCCCTTTTGGAGATCGCCATGCCCAACCTGGAACCGGTCATCGGGCTTGAGGTCCACGCCCAGCTGAATACCCGGACCAAGCTTTTCTGCGCCTGCCCGACCAGCCCGGCCGAGGAGCCCAACACTTATATATGTGAGGTCTGCGCCGGTCACCCCGGCGCTCTGCCCCGCTTAAACGACAAGGCGGTGGAGCTGGCGACCAAAGCCATCGTCGCCTTGGGCGGTCAGGTCAACGCCTATTCCCTCTTTTCCCGGAAAAACTATTTCTACCCAGATCTGCCCAACGGCTTTCAGACTTCCCAGCTGGATCCCCCGGTGGGCTCGGGGGGCGGCCTGCGACTGACCCTGCCGACCGGAACGGAGAAATATATCCGCCTCAACCGGATCCACCTTGAGGATGACGCGGGCAAATGCGTCCATGACGAAAAGCGCGATCGCACTCTGGTGGACCTGAACCGGGCCGGGACGCCGCTCATTGAGATCGTTACCGAGCCCGACCTCTCCTCCAGTCGGGAGGCGGTGGATTTTTTAAAAAAATTGCGCAACCTGCTAGTTCGCCTGGAAGTGACCCGGGGCCGCCTGGAAGAGGGGGAGTTCCGCTGCGACGTCAACATCTCCCTCAAACCCCAAGGTAGCCCCACCCTGGGCGTCCGGACCGAGATCAAGAACCTCAACTCCTTCCGCTTTGTCGGTCAGGCCATTGACTACGAAATCCGGCGACAGACGGGCCTATATGAGTCCGGCCAGGCCGTGGAGCAACAAACGCTACATTTTGACCACCTCAAAGCCGAGACCCGGCCCCTGCGCTCCAAGGAGGAGGCTCACGACTACCGCTACTTTCCTCAGCCGGATCTACCCCCGGTGCGGGTCAGCCCAGAGCTGCTGGCCACGGTGGAAAAGTCCCTGCCCCTCAGCCTGGAAGCCCTGACCAGCCATTACCAGAGCCTAGGGCTCAAGGCGGAGGTCATGGAAAACATCATTAACCACCACGGGGCTCCCACCTACTTTGAGGAAACCCTCAAAATTTTTCCCGACCCCAAGCGGCTGGGCACCCTGATGACCGAGCTTTTTCTCCCGGCCTGCCGGCAGGCTGGTTTGGAGCCAGGCCAGGCTCTCTTAAGGCCGGCCCACCTAGCCAAACTGGCTCAACTGCTGGCCGAGGGCCAGCTGGGCAAACGGGCGGCCTACGAGATCTTCCCAGATCTCTTCGCCTCCGGCTCCAACCCTGAGACCCTCATCCAGGCCAAAGGTCTGGCCCTGGTCTCGGACTCGGCCGCCCTGAGCGACTGGGCCCGGGCGGTGGTGGCCGCCCACCCGGCCGAGGTGGCCAAATACCAGGCCGGCCAGAAGAAGATCCTCTCGTTTCTGGTGGGCCAGGTCATGCGCCAGAGCCACGGGGCGGCCGACCCTCAGAAGGCGACTCAGGCTCTGGAGGCGCTCCTGAACCCGACCGACCAGCCCGGCTGAGAGGGCCTGCTGGCTTAAGTTGAGCCATAGCCTGGGTTGACCAATAGTCCGCGTTGACTCATCAGCCCATAATTTTTTTCGCGCCAGTTGAGAGGAATTTTCTATGCCCGTCCAACCTGATATCGCCGAGGCCATGGCTCGCCTGGCCCGTCTTGGCCTTGAGCCCGAGCCTGAGGCCCACCAGCGCCTGGCGCGAGACTTTGAGCGGATTGTCGCTTACATGGACATCCTCGCCGAGCTGGATACCCAGGCGGTGGAGCCCCTGTGGTCGCCCATGGTCGAGCCTCTGGGCCCCCGCGCCGACGAGCCCCGCGAGCCTGATCCCAAGAAGACTCAGGCCATTCTGGACCAGGCCCCGGAGTCGGTGGGCCGGTTCTTCAGCGTTCCACGGATCATTTAGGCTGAAAAAAGGCCAGCGAGGGAAGTTTTGAGCGATCTTTGGCGATTAAGCCTGGCCCAGATGGCCCAGGGTTTACAGAAACGAGAATTTAAAGTTACCGAGTTAGTCGCCGCCTGCCTGAGCCGGTTGCGCCAAACCGAGCCAGCGGTGGAAGCCTGCCTGGCCGTTCTGGGGGACGCGGCCCTGAGTCAGGCCGACGCCCTGGATAAGGCCGGGCCAGACCCCAACCAGCTCCTCTGGGGCCTGCCACTGACCATCAAGGACGTCTTCCTCCTCCAGGGAGCCCCGACCACGGCCGGCTCCCGGGAACTGGCCAACTACCACGGAGTCTTTGAGGCCACGGTGGTGGAAAGGCTCCGGGCCCAGGGAGCGGTCTTTCTGGCCAAGACCAACTGTGACGAGTTCGCCATGGGCTCGACCACCGAGTTTTCCGCCTTCCAGGCCACCCACAACCCCTGGGCTCTGGACCGGGTGCCTGGTGGCTCCAGTGGGGGAGCGGCCGCCTCGGTGGCGGCTGGTCAGGCTCCCGGAGCCTTGGGGACCGACACCGGCGGCTCCATCCGCCAACCAGCCGGGCTTTGTGGCTGCGTCGGCCTCAAACCCACCTATGGCCGGGTCTCCCGCTACGGCATCGTGGCCTACGGCAGCTCCTTTGACCAGGCCGGGCCTTTGGCCCGGACCGTGGCTGACTGCGGCCGAATCCTGGCCGCCATCGCTGGCCCGGACGAGCGCGACGCCACCGTCGCCCGCGTCCCTCTTGACGACTACCTGAGCCCTCCCCCCCTCCAGCCCCACGAGCTGGTTCTGGGGCTGCCGAAACAGTTGTGGCCCGAGGATCTGAGTCCGCCTGTGGCCGAAACCTTAGCCGCGGCCCGCCGCGAGCTGACCGCGGCCGGGGTTCGCTTGATTGAGGTGGATCTGCCGCGGCTCCGGTACGCCGTGGCCGCCTACTACATCCTGGCCTCGGCCGAGGCCAGCTCCAACCTGGCTCGTTACGACGGGGCCCGCTATGGTTTTCGCTCTCCCGAGTCCCGGGATCTGCTGGAGCTCTACGCCCAGACCCGGCGGGTGGGTCTGGGCCCGGAAGCCAGGCGCCGGATCCTGTTGGGCACGTTTGTGCTCTCCAGCGGCTATTATGACGCCTATTTTCGCAAAGCCGCCCAAGTCCGCCGCCTCATCGCCGAGGATATCGCCAGCGCCCTGGAAAAATGCCACTTTCTCTTGGTCCCGGTCTCGGCTATCCCGGCCTGGCCCCTGGGCTCGCTGCTGGAGGACCCCTTAACCCTTTACCAGATGGATCTTATGACCCTGCCGCTGAACCTTTACGGGGGGCCGGGCCTCTCGAAACCGGTGGCTCTGGGCCCGGATAACCTGCCAGTGGGGATCCAGCTGTGGGGCCGGCCCTTCGCCGAGGCCAGCCTGCTGGCGGCCGGGACTTTCCTGGAAAATCTCTGGCCGCCTCTGGGTTGGCCGCGGATCTCGAGCCAGGACGGTTGATTTTTTCCTCGACGAGCGAAAAAAAATCGCCAAAACCTGTTGAGAAACCGCCCGGGTTGTTATATTGTTTTTACTGATTTCCGAAAAACTGAAACCTGCGAACCATTAAACCATCCGCTCCTGGAAGGAGACTGGCCGGCGGGGGGAGGGTTTGGCCTGGCCAGAATCCAGGTTTATTTAAATTTTGATCCAAACTTTTTATTTCAAGATCTTTCAGAGCTTAAGGGGTTTATTCAGGGTTTGCCTCACCCCTGGCCGCGTTTAAAGCCTGGCCTGAACGCCATTCGCCACCCGCTCGGGTGACTGAAAATAAGGGGGCTATTGGCTCCCGAACGATCGTCTAAGGAGAGCGCCATGACCAAAGCCGAGCTCACTTCCATCATCGCCCAGGAGACTGGGCTAACCAAGGCCGACGCCCAAAAGGCTGTCACCAGCCTCGTTTCCACGGTCCTCAAAACCTTAAAGAAGGAAGGGCGTCTGGCTCTCTACGGGCTGGGCGTCTTTGAGACGGTCAAACGGCCCAAGCGCCGTGGTCGCAACCCCCGCACCGGCGAGCCCCTGACAATCAAAGCCCACAAGGCCATCAAGTTCAAACCAGCCAAACAGCTCAAGGAAAGCCTCAACAACGGCAAATAGTCGCCCCACCCGCCAGGGCCGCGCCCAAAAAAGAGGCGACCACCGCTCTGGGGTCGCCTGACCGAGGAGTTGGTCCCTAGCCAGCTCTGGGAGGGTTTTTCCGCCCACAGCGAGGTCGGAGACTTTTTATCCGGCTGGGGCCCTGGCCAGATTCGACGATGAGCCGCCCGCCAGCTGACTTTCCGCTGGCCAGAGAGGCCTTGGGCCCGGCGACTCTGACCGGTCTCCAGCCTCGCCCTCATCTTTTTCTGAGAGGTCAAAAGATAGATCTTGAGCCCAGGTCGTGGTCCTGCCTGGCCGAGGCCGGCGTAAGCGATCTTGGGAAATCGCCAGACCTGAGACTGGCCACCCCGAGCGGACGCGACCCAGGGACGGAGCCAATCAGCCCTCTTTTTTGGCCCGGTTGTTAAACCGGGGTTTTTGATATCTCCGATTCGCGCTTCTCCGCCGGCGGCGATAAGCGGCCCTGACGAATCTGGTCCTGGCGATGAGCCAGCTCTAGCCAAGAGATAACCGGCGCGACCGGCTCGGCCGCCTCCGGGTCTTCGCTCTTCCGAACTAAAACGAATCTGGTTGTTTGGCTTCCTGGGTCAACCTGAAAACTCAATGGCTTTACAACGCTGGCCTCAGCCTAGCGGTCCAAATAATAGTGAGCGGGACCATTTTGTCGATCTTGGCCCGCTTCTTTTCCCTCAATTTTCTGGCCCGTCTCGGAGCGCGCGGGGTTAAGGGCTTTTAATTTTTGTCCCCAACGAAACTTGCGAATGAAACGCCGATAAAAGCCTCTAACGAGCGGGTTATTCGTTAAAAGAAAGTCTCAATTTCTTCGGGAATGGTGAGGGTCGGCCCGAGACCCACTCCGTTTCGCGCCTGTTCCGGCTTATCCACTGATGAGTCCTCAGGAGGTCAGAACTGGAGAAGCGTTCTGACGTTGGTCTTTAGCCATTTTATTCAACGTAGTCTCTGAGCCGTAAAATCCAGAGCCTGACCCGGGTAACCATGGGGGCTATTCAAACCCCACCCCTTTAGCGTGGGTGAGCGGTTACCTCTCTCGAAGGGCCTGACCAAACTGGAACGCGTAACGATCCGTCATGCCGGCGATAAAATCAGCCACCGCCTGGGCCCGACTGTCGGCCTGAGCCATTTCCAGGTGACCGGTCAAATCGTCATCCTCCATCAGGCGCTCGAAGATGAGCCGGATGGTCTCCTCTCCTTTACGGAGCTCCTCGTTTAAAAGAGGATGGGAGTAGACTTTTTCGCGCAGGTACTGGCGCAGTCTTTCCATGGCCGCTTCCATGTCTGGGGAAAAGGCCAACTTTAAATATTGCCCCTCATCCCGGGAATTAACGAAGAGATCCACGACCATGGCCTGGATCCGGGTCCCGGCCCGGACGCCAAAGATCTCCACCAGGTCCCGGGGCATCAGTCGAAGGTCGACCAGGTCGGCCCGAACGGCGTCGTCCAGATCGTGAGCCAGGTAAGCGATCAGATCCGCCACCCGCACCAACTGTCCCTCCAGAGTCTGGGGAGCCGCCGAGCCCTCCACAAAGATAGGCCCCAGCCCCTTGGAGTGTTTGACGATTCCGTCGCGGGTGGCCTCTGTGAGATTAAGGCCTTGACCGTTGGCCAGTTTTTCCACAATGCGCAGGCTGTGCCGCTGATGCTTGAAGCCTCCGGGCAGAAGCTCATCCAGGGTCCTTTCCCCGGCGTGCCCAAAGGGGGTGTGCCCGAGGTCGTGGCCCAAGGCCACAGCTTCGGTCAGGTCCTCATTTAAGTGGAAACAGCGGGCCAAGGTGCGGGCGATCTGGCTGACTTCCAGGGTGTGGGTCAGGCGAGTGCGGTGGTGATCGCCAACAGTGGCGATAAAGACCTGGGTCTTGTGGGCCAGGCGACGAAAAGGCCGGCAGTGGAGGATGCGGTCGCGGTCCCGCTGATAAGCCGCCCGCCAGGGGCAGTCCGGCTCAACGATGGCGCGCCTGGCCGCCTCGGACCGAGCCGCGTAGGGGGCCAGGTGAGCCTCCAGGTCCGCCACCGCCAAGGCCCGGGGCGGGCTAGGCGAGGATGTCACTTATTTTCTGTTTCAGCTCGTCAAGCTCAAAGCTCTTGACCACATAGTGATCGGCGGCGATGGACTTCATGTCGTCTTTAAACGTGTCATAGGCCGAACAGAGGATGACCGGGAGATCGTAAAATTTGTTGCGGATGTCCTGCAGCAGGTCCAGGCCGTTGTAATCGACCATCTTAATATCCAGGACCACCAGATCGGGCTTTTCCGTCTCAATGCGCTCCAAAAGACCAGCGCCATTCTCGGCCGTGATGACCGAGTAGCCTTCCTCGGTCAACTCCTCGGTGTAAAGGAGGCGGATATGGGCCTCGTCATCCACAACCAGTATCTTTCTGGGCATCTTGTTCTCCTCCTCCGCCCGCCCTGGGGGCTGGTGGGAAATTCCAGCTGGAACAATTTACATTAGCTGTTCTGACAATATCATAAGGCTTGGGAAAAAAACAGCCCGGCCGGCGGGCGGAAAACTGACCAAACTCGCCCACCAGGCGGGAAACTACTCTCCCTCTTCGGCGGCTGGGAGCCTGAGCTCGGACTACCTTTGGTAAGCTCCCTCCCTGAAGGAAATCTCCAATAGCTCCAACTGTCTTTCCACCTTTTCCTCGCGGTTAATGGCCTCTCGCAGGGCCGCCGCCCCCCGCAACTCCCGAGCGTACCACATCAGAATAGTTCTTAAGGGAAAAGCCGCCCGGGGGCCCAAATCCTCAAAAAGCCACCGGGCGTGTCTCAAAGCCACGGCCAGCCGCTCCTCCCAGGTGGGAGGGGTGGCTTCGCCGCCCCCCAAGACCTCCAGACTCTGCCGAAAGATCCACGGTCGCCCCCGGGCCGCCCGACCTATCATGACCGCGGCCACCCCGCTGGACCTGAGCCGGCTGACCGCTTCCTCGGGGCTGGTCACGTCCCCAGAGCCGATGATGGGGAGGGAGGAGTTCTCAGCCAGGCGCTGGATAGCCGCCCAATCGGCCTCGCCGGCGAATCCCTGGGTCCCGTAGCGACCGTGAAGGGTGATGGCCGCCACCCCCGCCGCCGCCAGGCGGGGAGCCAACTCAAATACGCCTGGCCAACCAGGGGCCCAGGCCAGCCTGGTTTTGACGGTCACGGGAATGGAAACCGCCCGGGTCACGGCCCGAGCCAAGCTTTCGGCCAGGGCCAGATCCTTTAAGAGAGCCACCCCGTGGCCGCTATTAACGACCTTGCGGGCCGGGCAACCAAAATTTAGATCAATGATGTCCGCCCCAAGCTCTTGGGCGATCTGGGCGGCCTGAGCCAAGCTCTCAGGCGCCTTGCCAAAAAGTTGCGCGCAAAAAGGCCTTTCCAGACGCGAATCGGTCCGCAACAGACCCACCGTCTTCGGGCCCCGGTGAGCCAAGGCCACGGCGCTGACCATCTCCGTGACCGTGAGGCCCGCCCCATAACTCAAAGCCAGTCGACGAAATGGCCAGTTGGTAAGGCCGGCCATGGGGGCCAAAATAAATGGGGAGGTCAGGCTCTGGGAGCCAATGGCCCAGGAACCAACCCCCGGCTCACTCCAAGACCAACACATGTTTTTCTTTGGTCATATCCAGAGGCCCGGTGTTGAACTGTAACCGCCCCCTCTCAGCGTAAACCCAGCCAGGTTTATCTCCCGGCAGCTCGTCTTCCTTGTTGACCCGGATGAAGGACTCCTTATTAAAGGTGGCCTGGCCGATGTCCCGCAAGCCCACAAATTCCAGAAGAAAGCCCTTCTGGGTGTCATTGGGGAGCCTCCCCTCCTGGCGATGGATGGTGAAGGTGAGTTTCTGGCTCTGGCCAGGACTGGCCGGTGTCGGGGTCAGCTCCAGCCGGATTGTCTTTTTTCCCGTAAACTGAGGAGCGGCTATGTTAGAGGACTCTTCCAGAAAGGTCGCTTCATCTGAGGGCTCTTCCTGGGGATCGTCTTCCTCTGAGCCTTCTTCTTGAAGGCCGTCTTCATCTGAGAACTCTACCCGCTTTTTGTCTTCCGCGTAATCAAGGCTGAACCCATTGTCGTCATGCAGCTCAAATGAGGAAGACTCTTCCCCAGGGAAGACAATGACGTGGGCCAATATTTTGTCAGGATCCTTAGGCCTGGTCGGCACGATAGCCCCAGACCGCAGCAGAATGGGGGCTACCGGCACGCCATTGTTTTTGCACGGCAGGCTCATATAACGCCCGACCGCTTGGTTGATGTCCCGATTGCCATACAAATCGAACCAGCGGCCGGCTGGCAGATAAAAGTAGCAAACCTCAGCCCCAGAGTAGACTCCGGCGGCCACCATCACTCTCGAGCCAAGCATGGCGTTGGCGGCGTTGTCGCGAGCCATCAGGTCCTCAGGAAAATGATACAGCAAAGGGGCCACCATCGGCTCCCCGCTCAGATAAGCCTGGTGAGCCAGGGAATACATATAGGGAAAAAACCGCTCCCGGATAGCCAGGTTGTCAGCGACCCAAGGCTCCTTTAGAAAATCGTGGGGAATCAACAACGGCAGGCTTATAAGAGCGTTGCGAGCCAGCCAGGCCGAGTAAGCCTGGTTGTGAAGGCTCAAGTCAAACTGGCGCGTCATCGGGGAAACATCCGGGGCGAAATAATCGATCCCAGAGAGGCTCAAATTGCCACGAGCCAGACCTTCGCTGAGAGGGATCAGAAGATTAGGGTCCACATAATAAAAACTGGCCCCATAACGACCTTGCCCAGCCAGGCCAGAGCGGGTCAGAAGAAAAAGCCGGGGTTTGTAAGAGTTGGGGCCGACGCTGGGAGTTTCGTCTATGGCTGTTTTAATGCCCTCCATCCATTTTAGGCTGAAACGATTGGCCCAGACGTAATGGGAGTGCTCATCATGTTCGTAGGCGCCCTTGTACCAGGCCACGGGGCTGTAAATCTCCGGCTCCCCGCCTTTAAGGAAAAAAGAGGTAAAGCCCTTTTGAATGACTTTTTGTCGATAGGCGTTGTGCCAAAAGGAGGACAGAGCGTTATTGGTGTAATCCAGAAGGCCGCTCTCCTGCCCCTCGTAGATGAGAGTTAAAATCTTGTCATCGTCAAAGCTCTGGTCATCGCCTCGATCGAGAACAAAATTATTCTCAACCTGGCTCATCTCCGCGAAGATGGGTAGATCAATCGGGACATAGGGTGTCTCGGCCAGAATCAGATCCAGCTCGACCGCTTTAGCCAGGTCCAGCGGGGTGATTATGGGCGAGTCAGTTGACTTTTTCCGCAGCTCTTGACTGGTGTTGAAGACTGGGTTGGCCCCTTCAAGGGCCCAATTCAGAACCGGCGCCCCCAAAATCAGAGCCCCGGGAATATGGAAAGGCTTGAGCTCGTCTTTGAGAAGCTTGAAGTAATCCCCCCAGTTAGGGGCCTCGGGAATCTCCTCATCCTCCAGATTCACCACAACCCAGGGCGAAAACATTTTTTTGGGCGGCACCGGAGGCCGACCGACCAGACTCATGTAGGTGCGACGGACCGCCGGCAGATCCTCGCCCACAATAACAAAAAAGTCCAAGCTATTCAGCGGGTCCAAGGGGCCGACCAAGCTGACCGACCACGGCTCAGAGGTAAAATCCCAGGCCAGAGGCCGAGTCTCGTTAAAGAAGAAGGCCGCGCACTCCCGGCCCTCCCCCAAGGCGAAAATAATGGGCGCCTGCAAGCCAGCGGTTCGCCCCTGAGCCAAGTCAACCACCTTGTTGCCATAGGGGCCACCCACCTGGACGACTTTACTGATCAGGCTCAGGTTGTTGCCAAACGCGTTGAGATCAGCCCCCAGGCCGACCACCTGTTGATAACGCTGGTGGTCGTTGATTAAAATCCCGGCCAAAAGGCCATCAGGGCTGTAAGGAGAGATAGTGAAAACAATATTGGGCTTTGGCGAGTCGGTCGGTGGCGGGCTTTCCTTACTCTGGCCTTTTGGGAGATTTTTCGGGGTGTCTGGGGGATTGAAATTCTGAACAATATCCAAAGAAGGCCTTGCCCTCTCCCCAAATTGAACTTCAATATTCAGGTCCTGACCATAAGACATCCATTCCGAGGGTGAGGTCAGCATCAGGGTGTTGGGGGGATTGGCCCTTATTATCTCAGAATTTCCATCATTAGGTAGAATCAGGGAAGCTGGAGCCTCCTTAGAGAGGGTAAAGCGCCAGACCCCCGGCAGAACAAGGCGAGAGACCAGAAAATAATTCCCAAAATTGGGCTTGGCGTATTTCTTCCAGTCCACTTGAGATTGCCGAGTTGTCTGAGCCACCAGAGACCCGGTCAGAAAAAAAAGGGCCGCCATCGCCAAAAAGGCCGCCAAACAGGCTTTAAAAGCCCGTCTCTTTCGCGACCCGGAGCTGTTCATGTTATTTTTGAGCATGAAGCGTTACTCTCACCGGTCTCAAGCCCCCCAAAGGCCAGGGGCCAGCCTCAGCGGTTGTACTCGCGAACGGCCCTGGCCAAATCCCTTTTGGAATCAGCCTCTTTCATGGATTGGCGCTTGTCGTGGAGCTTTTTGCCCCGGGCCAGGGCGATCTCCACCTTGGCCAAGCCGTTTTTGAAGTAAAGTCGGAGGGGAATCAGGCTGAATCCCTTTTCCTGGGTCTTGCCGATCAGGCGCTTGATCTCCTTTTTATGGAGTAGCATCTTGCGACGCCTCAAGGGGTCGTGATTGCCAAAATGGGCCTGCGGGTATGGGCTGATGTGAGCCCCGAAAAGATAGGGCTCGCCCTGGATGATTCTGGCGAACGCGTCCACAAGGTTGGCTTTGCCCAGCCTCAAGCTTTTGACCTCGGTTCCAGTCAAAATCAGGCCCGCCTCCAGGCGGTCTCCCAATTCGTACTCAAAATGGGCCTTCTTGTTCTGGCAAATGACCTTGGAACCGTCATTAACTTTTGGTTTCATGAGGCGGGACTTTCCAATAATAAAAATCAACCGGGGCCGTCGACCGCGGGAGCCGCTCAAGACCCAGTAAGAGACAATTATAGTGTTTTAAGGCGGTTTATTCAAACCCTGGCCCAGGCTTGGAGGTCAGAGGTACTCAATATACAGCGCCTAGTTCGGTAAATAAATCAATATAGGCTATAGCGCCTTTCCAAAAAGGCCTCACGGGCCGGATCAGCCTAAAAATTAATTTGCCTCTAAACCAGAAAATAGTATAATTAGCGGATCTCATGGCCTAGTGATTATCTGGGCCGTCAAAAGATCCATATTAAATTGGGGATGTAGCTCAGCTGGGAGAGCGCGGCGTTCGCAATGCCTAGGCCAGGGGTTCGAGCCCCCTCATCTCCACCAGTAGATAATTCAAAGAAGCACTATAAAGGCCAAAAGCCCAGTAAAATCAAGGCTTTTGGCTTTTTTATTGTCTAATCTAACCTAACCAAAATTTATATTTTATTCTTTTTCTAATTTAGTTATCCCTTCACGAGGTTATAATCGACACTGGTCAATAGTTAAAAATTTTTCTATTCCTATTCCGCCTCTTCCCATTCAGGAAGAAATTGTCCGTATACTCGACACGTTTACGGAGCTGCAAGCGAGACAAACACAATTTTAATATTACTAAAACAGTCTGTTGTCGTTCGATGGACGGAGTGATGTTCGTCCGGTAACTTTGGAAGAGGTATGTTTAACAACTTCCAATGTTAACTAAAAACAAACTGATAATAAAGAATATAATTATATTGATTTAACGTCAGTTAACAGAGAAACTAAATCAATTGCTGATACTTCTCTAATCAAAGCTGATAATACCCAAAATAGAGCTCAAAAAATAGTCGCTGCTGGTGATGTAATATTTGGTACAACACGACCAACCTTAAGACGCTATTATTTCATCAATAATTAATACTGACAATAACAATATAATCTGTAAAAATAATGATAAATTTTAATTAGAATCATCAAATAGGCTAAATAAAATTTCATCTAAATGCTTGTCATTTATTTTATCTATGATTTGAGAAATTATTGTGTAGTAAATAGAATTTGCCACACTCCAATTCTTCGATTCCGGTAACCGTTCACCCCCGATAAAATGGTGGAGATTGAAATAGACCCCTGGTTACCAGGGTCAAGTCTGGATCTTACGGTTCAGAGACTAAGTTGAATAAAATGGTTAAGAACCAGGGTCAGAACAATTTTTCCAGCTCAGACCTCTTGAAGACTCATTCGTGGACAAGCCGGAACAGGCGCGAAACGGAGTGGGTTACAGGCCGATACTTAACATTCCCGAGAAGACGTTCTTTAAATTAATGACCAAGCGGTTAGAGGCATTGATCGGCGCTTCATTCACAAGTATTTTGTTTGTGACAAAAACTAAAAAATCTTAACCCCGCGCGCTCCGAGACGAGCCAGGCGACTGAGGGAACAGAAGTCGGCCAAGATCGACAAAATGGTCTCGTTCACTATTATTCTATTGGACCGTCAGGCTGAGGACAGCGTTGTCCAGCCATTGTGTTTACAGGTTGACCCTGATTTAACAACCGGGTCAAAAAAGAAGGCTGGTTGGCTCCGTCAGATCAGCGCTTCGGGAACGGACAGGTCAGATTGTGGAGAAACCGCGGAAACTTGCTTAATAGGGGAGATAGTCGTAGAGATGACCAAATTTGAGTCCCAGGAGATGGAGAACCTGGAAATAGCCGGAGTCGAATATCAGCGGGCGACTTTGTCGGTCTATACGGTCAGGGCGCGCGGCCCAGAGAAACGCGGTTATAAATGAGTTAATCGCGGGACCAAAAAGGGGAAATTAGAGGTTGAACATTTGGTCCCCAGAGCTAAAGGCGGGAGTAATCGGCCTCGAATCTGGTTATGGAGCTCGCCTCATGTAATCTAAAGAAGAGCGAAAAACCGGCTAAAACATTTTTGACCAAGGAGCCGGAAAAGCTAACCCGGTTCCAGTCTCAGGCCAAACGACCGCGGCAAGACGCGACGGCTAGGAATATGACCCGCTGGGCTCTATAGAATAATGTTAAAGAGTTCGGGTTAACAATGACCTGGGGAACTAAGTCCTGACTCAATACAATCGGTCGAAAATGGACATCCCGAAGACCCACGCGCTGGACGCGGCTCGCGAGAATCCAATTTTACTATTGTGAACGCTGACTGAGTCCGTTGCCAAAATTAAATTTGCTATTGACTATCTGGAGAGTTTTAGATACAATATGTGAACAAAAGATGGATGGAGGTCAGAGCCCAAACTCTGTTAATTTTTACAGGCCAACTCAAAATAACTCAGCAATTTCAGCCAGTTATTTTTATAGGCGCTGTTTCCGTCTCCCAGCGCCATTTGAAAAAATTAAAGTTAAGTGATTACAAGCAATTAACTTTTTGGTTCCAAAATCGGCTTGAGTTTGTTTTTTTTACTTAATTTGAGGGTGTAACAAATCCTTGAGGTTTAGCGGAAAGAAGTCCTCATGAACAGTAACCAAGACCTCCAAATAAAATGACCGGGAAAACCATAGTTGGGTCTTTCCTTTAATATTTTCAATCGGAGCGATTTTAATGATAGTTAATTTTTTTTTCAGCGCTGGCAAAATGAATAAAAAAACTCTTGACATGGTTTAAAAAATTTTGTATCTTAAAAACGCTTATATTTTTTCGGGACCTTCAGAATTTCGCGTTACAATTATCAGCTGTTTTTTTCGCGCGTATTAAATTTTAATTTAATTTTTTTTTGGCCATTGAAAATCCAAGAAACGGTCTGTTTGGAAATGGCTTTTCAGGGGTTGTGATTAGGGAACAAATTGACTCAGATCTTTCTATGATTTTATTATCATTTTTTTATCATAATGAAAGGGCCCGAGCCAGCCAACTCAAAACGCTCTGGTCATAAAACGCCTAGATATTCGATTAATTTTTTAGCTTTTCGGCGTGATTTTCATTTGTCGCCGATTTATTAGGATGTACAATTAATGTATAATTTTGATAAAACTGAGAGAGCTTATTGTTCACCGACAGTTACTAAAGTTATTTTTTTAGACATAGACGGGGTTCTGCAACCGCATAGCAGTCAAAAGCGTTTCGCCCGGATTGAGGATGGTTCCATAGCGAAACTTTACGAAGAGTTAAAGCGAATTCACAATGTGGATTACTCAGTATATGATGAATGTGATGTCGCGGCTGTTTATTATGATTGGCGTAAAAGTTCTGTTGAGTTATTGCGTGATATTTTATTGAAAACTGGCGCAAAAATTGTTCTCAGCTCAGATTGGCGTATTTTCGGCATGAACGCGATGTATGATTTTTTTACTATTCATGGCCTTCAGGAGTATTATATCGATCAGACAATTGATTCAAGTTATGATCTGAAACATGATGAATTTGATAAGCTTAAAGATAAATATAGAATTAAATATAAAAATAATGATATATATTTTTGGCGCGTAATTGAAATACTTGACTAT
>JAISMU010000078.1 GCA_031276635.1 Deltaproteobacteria bacterium
CTGATCTCCAGATCGGCTAGGCCCCAGGGATAGGGCTGATGGGTCCCCAGGAGAAAGGCCGCCGTGTCCCGGCCCTGAAGCTCCAGAAGCTGAAAATGCTGCGGCTCTAAAAAAGTGCCCTGCCGCCAGTGGATGGGGCGAAGTTGGCTCATGCCGCTTCTCCATAAAGGGCGCTAAAAACGCCCAAGACTTTATTTCGCCCAGAGCTCTGAGTCCTGGTCAGGCTGGAGGTCTGGAGACTTCGGGTGGATTTGACCGGCTCATTAGTCGCCCGGGAGCCGGAATCTGGCGCCAGATGACCAGCGGAATTGGGGGGAGCGTCCGCCGCAGGGGTCGAGGCGACACCAGACTCCGACTCGCCAGAATTCGGGGTCAGGGTTGAGCCCAGGGGCGGCGGCGGGACGACTCCAGGCTCCACCGCTCCAGAGGTCGGAGTCAAGGTTGAGCCCAAAGACGGCGGCGAAGCGACTCCAGGCTTCATCGCTCCAGAGGTCGGAGTCAAGCTTGAGCCCGAAGACGGCGGCGCGGTCATGGTTGGAACAACAGTCTTGGCCGGGGCCGCTGGAACCGCCGCCGGGCAGACTGAGGGGGGGCAGACCACCGGGGCTGGCTCGCCTTTGGGATCTTTATCCGCGTATTTCTCGGCCTGGACTTTCAAGTCCTGCTCCCGCTTGGGGAAAAAAGCCAACGACTGGCTCCGCAGGAGAAGCCAGGCGTTCAAATCCTGGATCTCGTAGGTGTTGGCGAAGATCCACTTCTTATTCTCGTGGACCGGAATCAGCAAAAAACCGGCCACCCCCGGGGCGGTTAACGAGCTGAATCCCCCGACCACCCCCACCTGTCTGGCCCCGGCCAAGCGGTCCAGGCTGAGATCCTGGGTCTCCCCCGGCTGGATCAGCAGCCTTTGGGCCCCGACCACCCCAGGCGGGACCGTCTCCCCGGCCGTGACCCCAGGGCAGCTCAATAGCTCCGACAACCCCTTGGGGGAGGAGAGATTGCCTTGAAACCACTTCAAGTCGGAGAGCTGATAAAGGCACAAGCTCAAAGCGGCCGGGACCCCATCAGTCAAATTCAAGTCCCGCGAGGCCACCAGGCCGATCTTGATGGCCTTGGGGGCGTAAAGAAATTGCAACAGGTCCAGGGATTTGACCGGTGGCCCGGGCTCGGGGGACAGAGCCTCGCTGGGATGGGAACAGGCTTCCAGAGCCAGAGCCGACCAGCTGAGAAAAACCATGAAAAATAATCGACTAGCCACTCTCCCTCTCCAAACTGGCGGGTCTGACGAGGCGGGAAAACGCCCACTCCGCCCGGCCTGGTTGCGCAAAACGATCTTTTCTGGTCTAAAGCGACCGGCCCCTGAGCCCCTGACCCGGGCCTATCAGCCCAGTTAAGCCAGATCCCCCGCCTGACTCCTCACTCGCGTCTGGCCCGCCGGCCCCAGGCGTCGAAAAGTCAGCTGGGGCCAAAAAGCCGCCACCCGTCGCTGAAGCTCAACGAGAGAATAAGGGGCCCGGTCAAAGAGTAAGAGTCGAACGACAGCCGCTCAACCTCGATCAAATCCGCCAGGGAAAAGACCAGGTCAAGGAAGCCGGGGATTAGAGAGCCCAGATTGCGCGGATCTCTTGACGAGGAAAATAGGTCTGGTTGGCTGGCCTCAAAATCGCGGAGCCTTACAGTAGGATAATCTTCTGGGAATTCTTCCCCCCGCCCACCAACGCGTAATCTCCATCGCGGCGGGAAACAGCTTGAGGCCAACGAGATTTGCTGAAAAAATTAATTTTAAAATGCTGGCTTCAAACCAGTTTGTCTTAAACAGCTGGCCTCAAACCAAGCGCCTGGAGCCCAGCCGGGGAGGCCAAGCCATAGTCTGGCCAGAGTCTTTGGCCTTAATGGTGAGCCGGGAGAAGGAGTTGATCTGGTGAAAGAGACCAAAAAAACGCTCCAGAACCTCACCAAAAAGATCCAGATCCCCCAGGGAGGCGAACCCGGTCGGGTCCACAGTCAGATTAACTCGACTACCCCGATAGGAGCGACCCTTGATAAAATAATCCTCCAGGCTCAAGCTTAAATCCTCGATCGCCTCCAGACGTTTGCGATTGGCCAAGGCCCGGCCCTGGTCCGGATCATTGTGGCCGGAGTAAAGTCCCAGAATCTCCCTTAAACCGACCGCGGTCAATTGGGGCATGAGGTTGACATGCAGATGCGAGACCAGGCGCCACAGCTGCCAATCCTCGCTGATCGGGGGGCAAGCGCGGGAGACCGGGATGATGTTGACAAAAGAGGCCATGGCCGGAGAGGTGTCCGTGGGCATGGAGATCTCGCCGGTGCGCAAATGGTCAGCCACCGTGCCATTATGACACTTAAGGAACACCGACAAGGTTTCTGGCGTGGGCTTATGGCCTGGTCGATAAATCAGGCTCAAGTAATGCTCCCCCCGACCGGTAATAGGCGAAATCCGGCGGAAGACCCGATAAAGACCCTGGCCTTCCTGGAAAAAATGCTCAAACGGGGCGTACTGTTTAGTCTGCCCGTCCAGAGTCAGGGCCCGGACCTCCTCGACCGAAAATATCTCCAGGTCCTCCGTCTCGTGGTCCTGAGGCAGCAACATATATTCTTCGCGCTTGTGGTCCACCAACAGGGGATGGGCTGGGTGCGGAAAAACGTTGACCGCCGGACAGGCGTTCAACAGAAAGCTCTCTGGGCGAACCACGCTCAAGGGAGCGCTCAAGTTGGCTAACCGAAACCGCAGCTTCAGGCTCTGACCCTGACCGTTGCCCAGAGGCCCCAGACCCCGCACTCTCAGAAACAGCAGTTTCTGAGGCATGGCGAAATACTCCTGGGCCAGGTTAAAGGCCAACTGCGGCTGATTGGGCAGAGCCCGCTCATCCGCCTCAAAGCCCCAGGGGCTTAAGCATTCCGGGCCAAGGCTGAGGGTCTGACCCTGGGACTCGACCACAATCTCCCGCGAAAACCTTAAAAGGATCCGTCGACGCTCGCTGGCCTCGGGATAGTCCCCAACCAGATGGATGACCAGGCTGCTAGGCAGCCATTGCGACAAGGGAACCGGGGAGTTGATGACCAGAGTCAGGGAGGCCTCCCCCCCGCGACCTTCCTCAAAGGTGGCCTGGGTGATAGCCGCGGGCAGGATCGTGAGCGGCGTGGTGGTCGTGAATTTGGCCGAGATACCATCAATGGGGATAGAGGCCAAAGTGGAGCCCACTGGCACCCGGATGGGCTCAGTAAACCCCTGGGCTGGCCGAAAAGCCATAATAGTGGCGCTGGGAGTGGGCAGCAGGGCTGAGGGAAAAACCATCCGCAAAAGCGACTGGGCCAGGTCGGGAAAGCCCTCAGCCATGGTCTGCCGGGACAGGCTGGATAAAAAAGCCACCCCCTCCAGCAGTCTTTCCACGTCCGGGTCATCGCCCTTGGCGCCCAGCATGGGGGCCAGGGCCGGGTTATCGCGAGAGAACTCCGCGCCCAGGACCCTGAGCTTGGCTAACTCTTCCTGATAAATATTTTTCAGCGAGTTGGTCATCTAAGCCAAGGCCCCTCAGGTAACCTGAATCTGGCCATCCGGGCGAATGGCCGTGGAAAACAACAGGTCCCTATCCTCATTGTCCAGCTCAATGAGACCACTGACCGTGAACTCCAGGATGCCGGTCTGGCGGAAAGGGGCGCGTTGGGCGACCGCGTTTTTCAGGCGCGGCTCGTACTTAGCGATGACCTCGGTCAGGATCTTGGCCATCTTGTTGAAATTCTCGTTTTCGCTATCCCCGACGAGGCTGGCCATGTCTGGCAAGCCATAATCCGGGGCGCTGGCCGAGCTGCCCTGGTGGGTGTTGAGGATCAGGTTCAGGTGTTTTTCCAGGGAAGCGACCAAAGCCTCAGCCCCGGTCAACCCCGGCCCTGTGCCTCGATTCTGACGGATTCTTTCCAAAAGGCGCAAACGCATTCGGACACCAATTTTTTAAGCCCAGTTTTTTTAATCCCACGGTATTCTATCAAGAAATTTCTCAATAGGGAAATCCATTATCTAAAATTAATTATAGGCAAAATAGCTTTTTATCCACATAAAATCAATTGTTTAAACAAAAAACTTATTTAAAAAATATAAGCTAAATCAAGCTCAAAATTGAGCTGGCCCGTACCCGGCCAAGTCGGCCAGCTCGGACCGGGCTGGGGTCTGGGGCAGCCTATCCGAAACAGCCTGGCTGAATCCGCCAGATCTGGGGGTCAACTCTAACTCTTCAATAGTGTGCCGTTCAGGTCCGCCCCTTTGAAATTGGTGAAATTGTCCACATTGGCCCGGTAAAAGTCCGCCGAGTACAGGCTGGAGCCGCCGAAATTGGTCCCGCGCAGGTCCGCCCCACCCAAAACCGCCTGGAAAAGATCCGCTCGGGCGAAGGAGGCCTGGCGCAGATCCCCCCGAAACAACACCGCCCCTTTGAGACTTGACCCAGTCCAGTCGCTGCCAGACAAATCCGCTTCCCGCAGATTGGCCCCATCGGCCTGGACGCCTTGAAAACTGGTCCCCCTGGCGGAATTGCCTAAAAGAACGAAATCCCGCAGATCGGCCCCGTTGAAATTGACCTGGCCCAGGTTCTGGCCATAGCCTATCTTCAGGCCCCGACCCTTGACCTTAACCATTCGGGCCTCGGACAGATCGCAGCCGTCAAAGGTGGTTTTGGTCAACGAGGCCTCCCCCAGGTCAGCCCTCTGGAGATTGACTTTCCGCAAATCCGCCCTGGTCAGATCCGCCCCGGCCAGGTTGACGCCAGACAGATCCAACTCGCGGAGCCTGGCTCCCACCAGATTGGCCCCGGCCAGCTCCCGAGGTAGAAGAGTTTTTTCCAGACTGGCCTTCGGGGCCTGAAAAGAGCCCAAAATGGCCGACCCAAGATCCGCGCCGTCAAGAGAGGCCTGGCTGAAATCCGCCCCGGTCGCCTGGGCCCCCGCGAGTTTGGCCCCGGTCAGGTCAGCCCTCAGAAGACTGGCCCCGGTCAGGTTGGCCCGACTCAAATCCGCCCCGGCCAAAACCCCTTCCCCCAGCCTGGCCTGGGCGAAATTGGCCTCGGCCAACTGACATTCCCGTAAATCCACCTGACTCAGATCGCGCCCAGAAAAATCCAAACCGCTCAAATCCAGCCCGGCCAGGATCTCTTGGGCGAACCCGGCCTGGGGGTCCTTCAGGCGCTCCTCCACCAGAGCCCGCGTCCACGGGCCCGGCCTGGATTCGGGGCTAGGGGCATTTGGGGGCTCATCTTTCACCGCCGCCTCGGTCGCCGCCGGGGTCTCTTTTTCCAGGGCTTGAATCTTTTCCGTCAAATACTGGGGGTTTAAGAGATCATAAGTCCCCAACTCCGACAGAAGCCTCGGGTTGGTCAAGCCGACCATCAGCCCCAAATCCACCAGGGAATTGGCCTCCAGGGGCGGATTCTTCCTTAATTTGGTCAACTGGGGCATGACCTCAGCCAACTGGGCCTTTTCAGGATCCTTGGCCAGAGTTTCCAAGGATTTGGTCAGATCCTCCGAGCCCCAGAACAAGGTTTTCGTCTTCTGCGACTCTTTGGCCAGAGTGGCGCCCACCGTTCCCGGAGCCAGGCCCAGAGCCGCCTCCATCTCTGGGCCCATCTGATTCAAGGCGGCCATCTTGCCGGCCCAGGACTCGGCCTGGGTGGCTTTGACCGTCTCCTCCATTTTGCTCACCACCTCAACGATCCGCTCGCCCTGAGTCGAGCTCATCCCCATTTTGGCCCAATCCTCTGGCCCAGGCTTGAGATCCGTGGCTAAACCAATCCTGGCCATGTCTGGATCAATGGCCGCCGCGGCCTTGGCCAAATCCGGGCTTTGGGCCTGGATTAATTTCTGGCCCAGTTTCTGGCCCACTTCCGGGGGCTGGCCAAACAACCTGCCCATCAATTCCCCATGCTCCATGGTGGCCTTCTCAAAAGCCTCCTGGCTGGGAAAGGCCGCTCGCTCAGGAATCGGCGTCCGGGCGGCCAACACCACATTGTCCGCCTCTTGAGGGCTGAAACCGCTTTTGACCAGGGAATCGCGGGTCAGCTCATCCTCAGGGGTGGCGTTGACCTGAGCAACTGTGTCCTTAAACTGGTTGAATAACTCGGCCCGACTGTCCAAACGAGCCGTAAAGTCGGCCTCGGTCCAAGGGGTGAGCCCCTTGGCCATCAGTTTGGGGTTAATGTCCTCCAAAGCCTTGGCCAGGATACTTTTAGCCCCGACCACGGCGGCCGCGATAGTCGGAACCGCCGGGATCCTCACCTGGGGCTTGGGCGTGACCGCGGGGACCTGGAGCTCTGGCGGCGGTGCCGCGGCCTGGGCTGGGGGAACAGGGGCTTTCGCTGGGGCGGGCTTGGGAGCCGGCTTCTTGGGCTCGGCCTTTTGGGCGATCGGCTCCAAAGGCTCGCCAGCCTCGGCCTTGGCCAAAATTCGCTCCGGCTTCTCCAGTGGGGCGGTCAGGTCTTCCAGAGCGGCGGCCACCAAAATCACGTCCGAGTTTTTCTCATCCACGCACTCCATGCCCGCGCGCCAGAAAAGCATCCCCACGCCCGACTCAGGAAAGAGCCAGATGGTGTCCAGATTGGTCTGAGCCTCAATGATGACTTCGCCCTGGCCGGCCTTCTCGTCCCGCCCGCCCCCAGCCCGGCCCGCCTTGGCCTTGCGGGCCACCACCCGCAAGCGCAGACCCGGCAGCCTGGACTTAATATCCCCCTGGGCGTTTAAGCCCAACAGCGAGATGGGCTCGTCCCCGCGAAAGAACCCCGCTTTAAGCCGCTGAGACTCCTGGGCCAGGTTAAAATAGTCAAAGTCAAAATCCGCCGGTAACCCCGGCCAGGACTTTTTCAGCCACTCCTGACCAAAGGTCCCGGCTTTTTCCGCCCTTCGCGGATCCAGAGGACAAGGCAACGGCGAGGCTGGTCCCGGTCGAACCTGGCCCAACCTCCCACCCGGATCGGAGCGAAACTCCATGACCTGAGCCTGAGCCAGGGGAGCGCCCAATCTCTGGGTTTTCTGGAAGCTCTGACCATAAGGGTTGCTATTCGGCTCAAACTCGGTTTTGTCCCAGGCCAGCTCCAGGCGCGTAAACGGTCGGGCCAGGCCATCCTGACCCCGCTCCGGCAAAACCGAGAACTCCCTTTTTAAGGGGCCAACGCTGAAAGCCACCCGCATGAGGGAGGTCTGAGGAGCCGGAGCCAGAGCCGCGGCCACGGCCAAAAACTCTCCTCGCTTTTTCGGCAAGCCCAAATCCAGGGTCAGGCCCTGGGCCAGATAAGGAACCAGCGACTTGGTGGCCACTCCTAAAGCCTGAGCCGGGGTCAACAGAGCTGGCTCCAAGAGGGAAAAACCCAGTCCTCCGGTCAAGGCCAGATAATCCTGGCCGTTATAGCGATAATTAAGTGAGCTCAAACGCAGGCTTTTGGCCGCAACTGTTCGCATTGTTCCCTATCCCCTTTTTGACCTCAGCCAAGGGTTATCACGCCCGGGCCAACGTCCACTGACGTTGGCCCAGCGCTAAAACTGACCGCTCCGCCACCAATATCCACAGAATTGTTATCAGCCTTGAGACTGACTTTTGAGTCCCCAACGAGCTCCACCTTGGTCGGGGACAGCTTCAAGGCCGAATTGGCGGACAACCCCAAACTGACCTGACGCTTCTCAACTTTGAGGCCAATGTTTTCATTAAACCGCAAAACGGCTCTGACGCCTTTTTCCAGATGAAGCTTGGTCTCACTGTCCTCCTGAGCGATCAGGCCCTCATGATCCATAAAAATCCCGCGGCTATCGGAATAACCGCCACAGGCTCCTGGATCCCCTTGCGTGATATCCAGGCGAGAGTTAGATACTTTGGTTTGGACCAGAATTATGTCCTTCGCCCCCAAGGCCCGGATCAAAATTCCTTCTTTAATGGCCTCTTCCTTAGGAGAGGGAACCTCATCCTTAAGATAATCCGCCGCCGTAGAGTAATAACCCAACTTGAGCGCGCTTTCCGCCCCCCCGCCTGTTTTTCTGGCCGCCTCAAACCCGTTTGAGGCCATCCGGACAGCCTTTAATTTCGCGTCATGCTCAATTAATTTCGCCGCCTCAGTCTCTTTGACCCCCGCGATCAACTGAATCACCCCAGGGGTCCTGGCCGAAAAGCCCTGGTAAGCCTCCAGGATAATCTCCTCGCCCTTGGCCCGAACCAGATCATCGCTTAAGAGCAAGATAGATTTGTCGCTTTCATAATTACGCTCGTCGGTCTGTCCGTTCCCATCAAAGGCCAGTAAAGAGGCTGGGGCCGTGTCCTCGTATTCCTCATGTCGTAAAAGCTCCGCCAAGGGGATGCCAGTGGACTCCAAAATAACTGGCCCAGAGCCAGAGAGAGCCGCGTAAGTCTCAGCCCTCGCGGTCACGTAGGAATCCTCATTTTGAATGAGAACGCCCTTAGCCGACCCCGAGCCTATCATGCCCTTGAAAAGACAGACGTTGGCCAAAAAATCCATCGCGACATCAATTGAGGATGAGCCTATATTCAAGGTCCTGGCGGCGGTCTTGGCTTTCCGGGTCGCGTTAGGGTCTTCGCCCACCTCATCCCAGGCTTCCTTGTTGCCTTGATACTCATCCACGCACTTTAAAGCGTACCCCAAAAACTGAGAAATGTTGACAATGGTCCAGTTATCGGTTTGTTTGGCCCGCATGGTGCTTTTGGTCTCCTCATCGGAGACAGCCAGCTCAATCAGATTATCATGAGGGCTGATCAAGCTGGAGCGAAATGAGTCAAAACCTTCCCAACCGCCTAGGAAATCGGCCATCAAAGCGATCTTATTGATGGAAAAATCTATCAATTCCTTGGATTTATCAATAATAGCCGAGGGAACTTCTCCATAGGAGTCTTTGTCAGGCCCAAGGTTAACCAGAAACAGGCTGGCCGCGCCTCTCAAGGTCTGCAAGATGGTGGCGGCTTTCAAAAATTTGGAGTTGGACACTGAGGTGGTGCTCTCAGAGCCAACCAGGGTCACCTTCTTGTTAACCGTGGCGGTGGCGGTTTTTACGCTAAAAGAGTCCACATCATCCACATTGAAAAGGGTCGAGGAGGGAGAGCCGGCTGAAATCGTGATTGACCCGCGATTGCTACCCGCGGCCAGAACCACTTTCTGTTTGCCAGGTTTGTCATGAAACAAAAGAGAGCCCCCGCCCTTGGTCCCCAGGCCGCTTAAGGCCGCGGTGGAAGAGGTGATGAGGCTCTTGGTCTCAGCGTTGGGCACCGCCCCGGAGATGACCGGGCGGTCAGGGTTGCCGTCCACAAAAGTCAACAAAACCTCAGCCCCCGGAGTCAGGGGAAAGTGTTGGCCATAACCATTGCCCACGTAAGGCTGGGCCATGCGAACCCAGGCCGAGGCCTTGCCGCCTCCCCGACCCGAGATGTCCTGGGGCAAAAGAACCTTGTAACGGCCATACTTATCCAGCTCTGGGGATTCCCCAGAGCCAGCCCCGTCAATCCAGGCCGTAACCGAGCCCTCTATTATCTTCCTGGGCTGGCCCATGGTCGGGGGTCGATAGGGGGTGGCCAGTTTCTGACATATCAACTCATGTTTCAGGCTCAAATCCTCATGGCCCAGGTCTAGCCCCAGGCGCGAGGACAGGCCTCCGGTTTGAGCGCCGCTGAACTCGGTGGCCACAGTCAGGTATCGGTCATTGAAACCGCCCCAAGGATGACCCTTCAGGGTAAAAGTCAAACCTGGCTTAAAGCCGGGAACCGAGGTAGTCAGGCGATAGATCTCCGAGTTGGCCAGAATCTCCTCCCGGCGAATCCTGGCCAGGCGAGAGCCCTCCTCATTGGAGGCGAAATTCTCGCCATAAAGATGGACCTCGCCCTGACCCCGCGGGGAAACCTCAAGTTGGACCTCCAACGGTCGGTTGGGTTCCTCCCAGTTGTAATCACGCAGCAGAAGAGTCTGGGGCGGCAGAGAGCTTTCCACCTGGAAATTATAAGCCGTGGGCTGGCTTTTATCCGGGCTCAGGCCCGAGGTCGTGGCGCAGGTCAAAACCAACTCTTTGTCCCCGAACAAAAGCGGGGGAAACTGGGTGTTGTGGTCAACAATGACCGCCACCTCGCCCTCGCTCCCCGGCTCGTAATACAGGCCCAGGCCATCATGGGCCAGCGTCCGCCAGACAAAAGCCAAAAGGTCTTCCTCGTATTGAAAGATAAAATCCTTTTGAGGGTAATCGGCCCTCTTGGCCGCGAAGCGGAATCGATTCGTCTCCAGGCCCCCGAACTTAAAACTGTCCCGCAAGACGCCCAAACAATTCTGGCCCAGATGGATCCTATTCTGCGTTTGGCCAGCTAACAGACCCAGCCAGGGAGTCAGCTCCACCTCCACCAAGACGCTCTCTTCTAACCGCGCCCCGACGCGTATGCGGCTTAAAAGCCCGGTCCAGGAGGTCTGGCTGGCCTGGGCCCCCGTTAAGGGCCGCCGGAACCCATCATCCTCAATGGTTAACGCGCAGGGGGTGGCGTAAAAGCTAGGCCAATCAGCCTTTTCCAGGCTATTGGCGGGAATCAGCAGGAGAACTTTGAGGCTGTAAAGGCTATTGAGCCCGGCCCGCCCAGAAAACTTGACCACCTGGGCTTTAAGCTCCTGGCGCGTCAAAAAAACAAATTCGAATCTTGTTTGGCTGATCTCGGGCATGGTAACCACTTGATATTGGCGATAGCCATTATGTTTAATGGGGCTCTCCCCTGTTTAAGAAAAAGGCTTAACCTCTGGGCCAAAAAAAACAACCCACCACGATCGCGGATGATCTAGTCAAATCTCAACTCGTCAAATCCCAGACCGTCAAATCCAAACGCGTCAAATCTGAAACCCCTCATATCCAGGTTAGAACAAAAACAGATCAACCGAAAAACTCGCGTTTAACCTGACTTAAACCGCCAGGTTCCCCCAACCCCAAACGAATTTAACCCGCTTCGACATTGCTCGTGTTCACTTTAAAGGGCACGCCTCCCGCTTCTATCTCAAAGCCAGAAGATGATATCTTGAGAAAGCTATTTCCAACGGATAGCTCAAGCTGGGATTTGCCAGCCAGAGACACTCCTTCGCTTGTGGTAAAATTCAAACAGGTGTCCACGGGGTCCAAAGACAAAGAAGCGCGTTCCGGCGAAAACTGCAAGCTAATTTTCTTATCAAGCCCAAAGAAGACACCGCTATCTTTGACCATCAAGAGCTGACAGTCAACGTCATTCTGAATTGCCGTGCCATTTTCATCCAAAAGGATCCGCCGGCTATACTTTGTTCCCCCCTTATCTCTACCATCGCCATGCAAAATTTCAATGTTGCTAGATGGTTCTCTGGTTTGGATTAAAATGTGGTCTTCGTCCCCTAAAGTCCGGATCAAAGCGCCTTGCGTCATGGCTTTATCGGTATCGACAGGAAAGGGTGATTTATTCGCTTTCTCCGAGTTTATCAGGACCACGGACTTATACGCGGTTTTAAGCGGGGAGTCCGCTTGGGGTAAAGCCTTAAATGAGTCGACCGCCGTCTCAACCGCCTTTTTTTCCATCTCATGTTGTTTGAGCTTCAGCTTGTTAAACGACTCAACTCCAGCGATCAACTGGATCGAGGTGGAACTCTTGCCCATGACGCCATTAAAGGCCTGCAGGCCAATCTGTTCAGCTTTAAGCCTGATTAAATCACTTAAAAGCAAAACAGCTTTGCTTTCATCAAAGTCAAAGTCCCCGGTGGCGTCGTCGAACTCCGGCTGAAGCAATTCCGATGGAGCTTGGCTCTCGCTCGCGGAATGTCGCAAAATTTCCGCCAAGGGGGCGCTGGATGACTCCACGAAAACCGGCCCATTAGCGGACAACGCGGTGAAAGTCTCAGCCCTCAAGTTCACATAAGAATCCTCATTTTGGAAGAGCATGCCCTTGGGGGCCCCATGAACGGTAGCCATGGCCTTGACCAGGGTTATTTTTTCCAAAACATCCAACAGAATATCCAGACCCGTGGTCGTGTAAGCCAAGCCCTTGGCGCCCCGCTTGGCGGCCTTGTTTGATGACTCTATTTTATTATCGGCCTTGCCCTCAAAAACCTTGGCTTTTTGGCCAGCTCCGACGTATTTTATGAGACTGGCGAAAAACGCGCAAATATTAACAACTGTTATTTCATTTTCTTTTTTGGCCCGCAAGACACTCTTAGTTTCCGAGTTCGAGGCGGTCAGGGCGAACAGATTCTTATGTGGTGGGCAGACCGGGGTTTTATTGAGCGCCTGTAACGCGGATAATAAAATGCCCCCGGTGGCTAACCGGCTAATTCCAAAGGACAAAAGCCCCATGGCCTTCTCAACCGCGAGCGAAGGCCCAGGCTCCAGGCCGTAATATGTTCCATCTTTATCCTCGCCATCCTCCCGATTTTCCGCCTCATCATCAGGTGTCCGGTCGGTTTCCGTGAGGTGGACTAAATCCGCGATCGCGCTGCCCGTGTCTTTAAGGGTCTTAATGAAAGCGGCTAGGTTCACTAAAGTGGAGTCGCTGACCGTGACGCTACTCTCTGAGCCAACTAAATTCATATTAGTGCCGGCTATGGTGGAGATGTTGTCAAAAGATAGAGTGTTTATCTCATCGGCGTGAATCAAGGCGGTGGTCGGCGAGCCGGCCGACAGCGTGATCCCCCCGCGGTCGCTGCCCGCGGTCAGAATCGCTTTCTGTTTGCCGGGTTTCTCATAAAACAAAAGAGAGCCCCCACCTTTGGTCCCGAGGCCACTCAAAGTTGAGGTGGAGGAGTTGATGAGACTATTGGTCTCGGCGTTGGCCACCGCCCCCGAGATGACCGGCCGGTCAGGGTTGCCGTCAATAAAAGTCAACAGCACCTCGACCCCCGGCGTCAGGGGAAAGTGTTGGCCATAACCATTGCCCACGTAAGGCTGGGCCATCCGAATCCAAGCTGAGGCCTTGCCCCCGTCCCGGCCCGAGACGTCCTGAGGCAGCAAAACCTTATAACGACCAAATTTATCCAACTCAGGGGTCTCCCCAGAGCCAGCCCCATCAATCCAGGCCGTCAGCGAGCCGGCGATTTTCTTCCTGGGTTGGCTCACGGTCGGGCGATAAGGAGTAGCGAGCTTCTGGCAGACCAACTCATGCTTGAAACTCAAATCCTCATGGCCCAGATCCACCCCCAGGCGCGAGGAAATGGCCCCGGTCTGGGCGCCGCTGAACTCAGTGGCCACCGTCAGGTACCGGTCATTGAAACCGCCCCAGGGGTGGCCCTTCAAGGCAAAAGTCAATCCGGGCTTAAAGCCAGGCGCCGAGGTCGTCAGGCGATAGGTCTCCGATTTGGCCAGAATCTCCTCGCGACGGATCCGGGCTAAACGAGAGCCTTCCTTGTTGGTGGCGAAATTCTCGCCATAAAGATGGACCTCCCCTCGACCGCGCGGGGAAACCCGCAGCCGGACTTCCAAAGGCCGATTGGGATCTTGCCAGTTATAATCCCGCAACAAGAGAGTTTGAGGTGGCAGAGAGCTCTCCACCTGAAAATTATACGCCGTGGGCTCGCTAATCCCTGGAGTCAGGCCCGAGGTCGTGGCGCAGGTCAAAACCAACTCGCTGTCCTCTAACAAAAGGGGCTGAAACTGGGTATTGTGGTCAACAATGACCGCCACCTCGCCATCATCGCCCGGCTCATAATACAGGCCCAGGCCGTCAAAGCCCAAAATCCGCCAGACAAAATCCAAAAGGTCTTCCTCATATTGGAAAATGAAATCCCTTTTGGGGTAATCCGCCGCCTTAGCCTCGAAACGGAACCGTTTCGGCTCCAGGCCACCAAACTTAAAGCTATCCCGCAAAACTCCCAGGCAATCCTGCCCCAGATGAACCCGGTTCTGCTTCCGCCCAGCCAGCAGCCCCAGCCTGGGAGTCAGCTCCACCTCCATGAGGGTATGATCGCCTAACTGGGAGCCGGCGCTCATTTTGGTCAAAAGCCCGGTCCAGGAACTCTGGAGAGCCTGAGCCCCCATATAAGGCGGCGGCGGGCCCTCAGTGATGGTCAGTTCGCAGGGAGTGGCGAAAAAGTCAGCCCATTCAGCCTTTTCCAGGCTCTTGGAGGGAACCAGCAGAAGAATCTTTAGAAAGTAGAGGCTATTGAGCCGGGCCTGCCCGGTAAACTTGACCACCTGGGCTTGAAGGTCCTGATGACCCAAAAAGACAAATTTGAAGCTCGTTTGGCTGTTCTCGGGCATGATAATCACTGTCGCTGGCGATAGCCATGGTGTCAAGTGGGGAGACTCCCCAGATTTAAAACAATATTCAGATCCCGAAGCCTTGGCCTGGGAAAAAGAAACAATCAATCAGATTAATCAATTTTCCCATCAGCGGGAAAAATGAATACTCGCTTATTTTGAATTTGGATTATCGCGTCACATTTTGTCTTTCTATTCGCGATTATGTTTCTCAAGCCGCAGACTTTAGTCTGATTAACCGGGTCGCGGGCTTGTCTCCGCGGGCTTTTACCCAAACTGGATCCCGGCCGCGGAGAGTTTTATGGCGACTGGCGGCGAGGCTATCTCGATCTCAGTTGGCGAAAGCGCGAACTTACAACTTTGCGCGGCAACCTCAAGACTACTCTTACTGACCAACTTTGTTTTGCCTTCGTTAAAGCTCAATACAGAATTAGACACACCTAAAATTACATTTTTAGATGCCATAGATAGGCCAGATTCCTCATTGAGCAATAAACTTGCTCTATCTTTCGATAAATAAAGCTGATTCTTTATATCAGATCGTATGTTTACACAATTTTTATCCAAAACCATCAGGCAGTCAGTGGAATTTTCGGCGAAGTTTAAGCTATCCCCTTGGGCGAACACAATTTTGGAGTTAGGGCTTTGAGTTTGGAAAAGGATATTCCCTTCCCCCTCAGTCCGGATTAAAACGCCATTTTCAATGGCCTTCTCGTATGGAACCGGGAACTCATTTTCTAGGATGTCCCCCGTAATCTTCATGCTGTAATCCTTGACAACATCCTCACCGAATTCACCAACCTCCCCCGAGGCCAGGACCGTTTCCAGAGCTTTTTTTTGCGTCTCATGCGTGGTTAGACCAACCTTTTGGACATTGTTGACCCCGGCGATCAGTTGAATATCTTTGGCGCTCTTAACCGTCAGACCATGATAAGCCTGCAGGCTGACCTCATCAGCTCTGGCCCTAATCAGATCGCTTAAAAGCAAAACAACTTTGCTTTTAATATAATCAACGCCTATGGGGGAGCCGGTGAAATCTGGCTTAAGCAAATCTTTCGAAGCTTTCTCCTCGTTGAAATCATGTCTCAACATATCGGTCAGAGAGCTCGCGATGGATTCCACAATGACCGGGCCTTTCGCGGACAGGGCCGCGAAGTTCCGCGACCTGACATTAAGATAAGAATCCTCATTATTGATGAGCATGCCTGTGGGCTTGCCCAATGGGGAAATCATGGTCTTGACAAGGATGGCTTTGAGCAACAGCTCACACAAAATTTCCGCGGCCACGGAGGCGTAGGATATCCCGGAGGCGTATTTCTTGCTGACCCCACTTTTATCCTCATCCTCTAAACTATTCTCGTAGCCCCGACCCGCTATGCCCGTCTCAACGATATTGGCCAATGTCCCCAAAAGCGAGAAACAATTAACCAGGGTTAAATCACTATCTTTCGTGGTCCGCATGACGCTTTTGGCCCCTTTTGGGGACGCGGTCAGCTCAACCAGATTTCGGTGGGGTTTGAGGGGAATTTCCGAGAGCAATTTTTTCTGCTCCAATTGATAATACAAAGAGGAGACCTCATTAATCGCGAAGTTCAAAAGGCCCATGCTTTTTTCAACTATGGCTGATTTATTTTTCGACAGACCGTAAACGGTCTCATCCTCATCCTCATCCTCTTTCTCATCATCTTCTTCCTCTCCCTCTCCCTCACCCTCACTCTTTTCCTCTTCCTCTTCCTTTTTCTTCTCCTCTTCCTTTTCTTCTTTAACAGCGAGGCCGAAATCCGTGAGCCCCAGACCTACCTCCATCAGAGTTTGGACGAGAGTGGTTAAAGTGATCAATTTCGAGTTGTCAACCACCACCGCGTTCTCTGAGCCGACTAAGGATATTTCCTTGTTAGCCACGCCAGCGCAGGCTCCATTGGCGAAGGTGGTGATTTGATCTGATTCGAACAGAGCCGCGGTGGGGGAACTTGACGCGATCAATATTGAGCCGCGATCGCTGCCAGAGGTCAAGGCGACTTTCTGTTGGCCCGCTGTCTCGTGGAACAACAGAGAGCTACCCCCCTTAGTCCCCAGGCCACTGAGATTCGAGGTGGCGGAGTTGATCAGGCTATTGGTCTCAGCGTTGGCCACCGCCCCAGAAATGACCGGGCGGTCGGGGTTGCCGTCAATAAAAGTCAGCAAAACCTCAACACCTGGAGTCAAAGGAAAATGTTGGCCATAGCCATTGCCCACGTAAGGCTGGGCCATCCGGATCCAGGCTGAGGCTTTGCCACCGTCCCGGCCCGAAATATCCTGCGGCAGGAGGACCTTATAGCGGCCATACTTATCCAGCTCAGGGTTCTCCCCCGAACCAGCCCCATCGATCCAGGCCGTCAAGGAGCCCGCGATTTTCTTCCTAGGTTGGCTCGCGGTCGGGCGATAAGGGATAGCCACCTTCTGACAAACCAACTCGTGCTTAAAGCTCAAGTCCTCATGGCCCAAATCCACCCCCAGGCGCGAGGACAAAGCCCCGGTCTGGGTTCCCCTGAAATCAGTGGCCACCGTCAGATACCGATCATTGAAGCCAGCCCAGGGGTGACCTGTTAAAGTAAACGTGAGCCCAGGCTTAAAACCCGGCACGGTGGTGGTCAAACGGTAGAGCTCCGAATTGGCCAGAATTCTCTCCCGCCGAATCTTGGCCAGCCGAGCTCCCTCGGCTTTGGAGGCGAAATTCTCGCCATAGAGATGAACCTCGCCCTGACCTTGCGGACAAACCTGAAGACGGACTTCCAAAGGCCGGTTGGGATCTTCCCAGTTATAATCGCGCAACAAAAGGGTCTGAGGGGGCAGCGAGCTTTCCACCTGAAAATTATAAGCCTTGGGCTCACTGATTCCTGGAGCCAGGCCCGAGGTCGTGGCGTAGGTCAAAATCAACTCGTGGTCCTCGAACACAAGTGACGGAAACTGGGTGTTGTGGTCAACTATAACCGCCACCTCGCCCTCGCTCCCCGGCTCGTAATACAGGCTCAGGCCATCATGGGCCAAGGTCCGCCAGACAAACTCCAAGAGGTCTTCCTCATGCTGGAAGATGAAATCCTTTTTCGGGTAGTTGGCCCCATTGGCCCGGAACCGGAAGCGCTTCGGCTCTAGGCCCCCGAACTGAAAGCTTTCCCGCAATACGCCCAGACAGCTCTGGCCCAGATGAACTCGATTCTGCGTCTGGCCGGCCAGAAGACCCAGCCAGGGAGTCAGCTCCACCTCCATATAGGTGAGATCGCCTAGTTGGGCCCCCGCGCTCATTCGGGTCAAAAGCCCGGTCCATTTAGTCTGGAAAGCCTGATCTCCAGTCAAGTCCTGGGTTGGCCCCGCCGTGACGCTTAACTCACAGGGAGTGGCGAAAAAGTCCGCCCAATCGGCCTTTTCCAGGCTCTTGGCGGGAACCAGAAGGAGAGCCTTAAGATGATAAAGGTTATTGAGCCGGGCCCGCCCGGTAAACTTGACCACCTCGGCCTGGATATCCTGATGGGCCAAAAAAGCGAATTTGAAGCTCGGTTGGTTGTTTTCGGACATGATAACCACTTTTATCGGCGACAGCCTGATTGTCAGGTGGGGTCTGACCCCATATTAAAAAGTCTTAAAACAATATCTTTATTAAAAACCGGCCCGAAATCTCAACGAGGCTCTGCGAAAATATTTCTTTAAGAAATGTATTCCTGGGGAAAAATAAACTTCATTCCAGTTCAATTCCCCGGCCCTCAAGTCAGCTCGAAATCCACCTCATCCAAGCGCCCGACAATGGAGAGCGTGAAACTCGCTCCCATCAGCGTCAGATGTGGCCTTATGTACAAGGCCATCTGGCGCCAACCCGGGGCGTCGGGCAAATCCGTGACCTCAACTCGCGCCTGGCGCAAGGGCCTTTTGCCGCGCTGGGCTGGCGATGGGCTGTCCATATCAGTCACATACTGATTTAGCCAGGAGTTGAGCTCCTTTTCAATAACCCGCCGGTCTTTCCAAGTCCCGATGTTTTCCCTTTGAATGACTTTTATGTAGTGGGCCAGCCGATTGACGATCATCATGTAAGGCAAAATGGTGGAAACCAGATAATTGAAGGAGGCTTGATCGTCGCGCTCCAGGCCCACTAAAGGTTTGGGCGACAAAACCGTGGGAGCCGAGTAAATGGCGGCCTGATTGGGGTTATCCCGCAGAGAGATGACGATGAGCCCGTTATTGGCCAGCTCCTGCTCCAACCTCTCCCCGACCCGGGCCCGTAATGGGATCCGGCTCTGGGCCCGCCCCATGGACTCGTAATACCAGGACTTCAGACCCTCAATAAGCCCCCCACCATCCAGGCCTGTGATGTTGGCGCACCAACGATATTGGGCGAAACTTTGAGCCATCAATAACCCCAACAGCGCTGATGAGTAACCCCAGACCTGAGCTTCTGGGTCCTCCGCGCTCTCCGAATAATTAAAACCTGGCCCTCCCTGGATCCGGGGGCTGTAAGGCAGGCGGGCCAGAAACCCAGGCAAAACCAGGGCCAGATAGCGGGAGTTTTCCTGGGCTCGTAACGACTGCCAGGCCGCGTAACTGGGCTGGGAGAGCAAGGCTTCCAAATCCTGAACCGCCATCAGCTCTCCCCAGTTTTTCAGGCCAAAAAAATGGGCTCCCACCGAAACAATAAAGGGAGCGTGAGCCATGGCCCCCAGATTGGACATAGCCCGCATCAGGCCTAAATCCTCGGGATCCGCTCCCAACTCATAGGCCCCGATCAACACCCCATAGGGTTTGCCGCCGAATTGACCGTACTCCAGGGAATAGATCTTCCGAAACATGGCCGAGCGCGTGATCTCCGGGGCCTCGGTCAGGTCCTCGTAAACTTCCTGGGCCTTGGCGTCCAACAGATGGACTTCCACGTTCTCCCGACTGTCGGACCGGTCGACTAGATACTTCAACGTTCGCCAGGAGCGCTCCAGCCCCTGAAAAGCCGAGGCCCGCAGAATGACATCCAGCTGAGAGCCCAGGGCCTGGTCCAGGCCGGCGATGAGCCCATCCAACTCCACCATGAGCTGCCTCAGATCGGCCAGACTCAGCTCCATCGGCAGCGCGAAAGACAGGGCCTTAATCAGAGCCTGGCTCTCCACCTCGGGCAAATCCCCCAAAAAATCAGCCAAAAGGCCAGTCATCTCAGTCAAGGTCAGCACACCATGACCTTGGCCTGGGCGGCCAAGGGGCAAATGCCTGTGGTATTGAAGGCGGCCTTGCCGTTATGGAAGGTCATCGCCCCCATGGCCACAGCCTGCTTTCCCTCAATAAGCACTTTCTGGCTCCCCGAGGCCGGGGAAATTGTTCCCGGCCCGATAAACTTGCCCGAGATGATCCCGCCAGCGGTTCCCGGCTCATCGCCCTGCGACAAGGGCACCTCACTCTGGACGTTGACGACCTGGGCCCCGTCAAAGAAGACCTTCTGACTGGCCGTGGACGGATCAGTCTGACTGAGCTGGAACATGTTGACGTAAGGAATGGGCACCGGTCCGGCCGGGGGAGCGGGCGTGTTGCAGACATCCGGGGCCAGGGACTGAGCCATGCCCCCTTTGACAGTCAAGCCGAACATTTTTTTAACCTAACCTTATGTCTCGGCCATCTATCTTGACCGAGTCCCGCGCCTGAATATCCACACCCCCGGCCCGAGTCAGCAAGTCCTCCCGCGCGGTTACGCGCAGTGTCTGGCTGGAGACATTGGCGACGTTGTCCACACTCACCGTCAGATTCCTGGCTCTGGTCAGAAGGGACCGGCAAACCGAGGACACCAGCCCCGCCAGAAAATGGGCTATCTTGAAATCCAGCCGCAAAAGTTTGCCCGAGGCCGCCATCTCCTCACTCTCTATTCTGGTTGAGGTCGTCTCCACCAAAAGACTCTGGGGTTTGAGAAACAAGGGCCCGGTCCTGACCTCCGTTGGCCCTGGCAAAACCAGGTCCGCCGTTTTGGCCGGATCCCGCGTCAAAACCGCCAGAACGTAAAACCTGGTCGCGTCAACCAAGTCTTCCTCACTCGCCGAGTCAATATAGATGAGGGCCAGGTCGCCCACCTGGGGAGCCAATAGACAAGAGGCCGCAAGTTCCGCCGCCCAGGTGGCCCCTTCCATTGAGATCATATAACGTCCCTCAGCCAAATCCACGACTCGAGCCGCTCTGATAGGGCTGGTCAGGCCGCTCAAGGGGAAAAAACGCGAAGACAATTCTGGCTCTATGGCTAATGGCATGTTTAACTCCTGCGCCTGGAAACTGAAATCCCGAGACCTTAATCGACGAGCGAAGGTCGAAAATCCTCCGCCCTGGCTAAATCCTCGTCAGTAAAGCTCACCCCCTGGGCGTTGGCCACGCTGGTCAAATCCAACCCTTGGGCTCGATGAAACTTGGCTCCCGAGAGATCCACCCCGGTCAAATTGGCCGCGGTGAGGTTGGCTAGCGAGAAGTCAGCCATCGGGGCCACAAATTTAGATAAATCAGCCTTCCTCAGATCCGCTCCTTTAAAGATGGCTTTAGCCGCTTTAGCCCCGCTGAGGTTGGCCCCAACCAAAAGGGCCTCCTTAAAAAAGGCCCCCTCCAGGCGCGCCCCAGTCAGATTCGCCCCAGTCAGATCGCTTGAGCTGAAATTGGCTAGAGTCAGATCTGAGCCCTGGGCCGAAAAGCCCGGTAGTCTCAAATTACAGGCTTGAATCTGGATAGCCATTGAGTTGAATAGGCTCAAAGAACTAAAGACTGTCTCCCTGATTACTAATAAATCCAGGGCGCATCCCTGGAAAAGCGTCTGGCCAAAACGGCAATTCGCTAAAACCGTTGAGGAAAGAGAGGCTTTCACAAACTGAGGTTTCTGACCAAAATCACAATCAAAAATTGAGGCCCGGTTAAAAATCACTTCCTTGAAATCGCCATTGGCCCAGAAGCAACTGGTCAAAGAGGCCCGGGTGAAGTCAACCTTGATTAATGGAGTCTCAAATCTGACCTGATGAAAGGAGGCTCCGACGAAATTGGCCTTGGACAAGTCGCAGTTCAAAAAAACACAGCCCACCAACTGAGAGTCACTAAAAGTCACACCAACAAAAGAGCAGTGGTCAAAGACCAAACCGGCCAATCTCACCTTGGCCAAAGTCTGACCGCTCAAGTCCAGACCGCGCAGCGGTTGGGCGGAGTTTTGAGCCTCAGTCAATATTGATAACGTTTCCTGGGTCATGGCCTTGTCCCTAGAAATTGCCGGAAATGGCAAAATAGGATCCCCTTTCACGGCAATTTTCCAGAGTAAAATTAAATCTCTGAATTAAGTCGAAATTGTGTTTATGGAACTACTTCCCTGGTGACTTCCTTTTCCTAGAGGCTTCTAAGAGTAGTAATCACAACCTTTTTCAGGCGCTCAATATTTTCAAAGGACTTGCGGATTAAAAGCCCTAAAGAGACTAAGCCGGCAAATTAATAATATTGATTCTCAGAATCATTATTAAGATATTCCCTAGCTTTCTTCTTGTCAAGTTTTTTTTTCAATTTTCGGCGGTTATTAATTAAGGTTAAACCTCCCAACTGATATACCTCACTATACTAAAATGTTCTTTAAAATTATGATAAAATATTAATTTATACTATATAATTATTATTTATAAATATTAATAAACTAAATAGCTAAAATTTTTATTATAATTATCATTATAGTATTAAAAATCAGAACTATACAAGATAGCATCGGTTTCAGTCTGTCAAACTCGGAAAAACCGCATAAAATCAGGGGTTCCCATTCTTGGTTCAAAAAACACCCATTTATTTTGGAGGAACCAATAAAAAATCACGATAGTTTGGATTCGAAATCTGACCCAGGGCTATCAAGTACATAATGCAAGCTAGAGAATTCTGAGTCTTTATTTCAGACAAAAATTTTTAATTGTTTTTCCGGCGGCTGTCATTTTTTTGGCTCTTCACTATCCGCCTCCCACTCCTTTGGAGAGTCAAAGACACTGCCCCAGACTTTAGGTGAAGCTGGCCTCTTTACCTTACTGGCTACCCATCCGTTCAGTATCCTCCAGATCGGCCTCTTCCCTCCAGCCTCCCCTACCTTGGAGAAACAATTATTCTGCCTCCTTGTATAAAAAACTAATAATTTAAATGTGTTACCAATTTAATTGTGAAATTGTAGCTATTTTCGAGAGCGTCATTTTGGGATCAATATAAAGAGTTTGCTTCCTGTCTATACTTCACCATATAAATCAGATAAAATTCTGAAATTATAAGATTGTTTTAGATAAGAGTCTTTTTCATTCGGTTATGTAATTCTTCATGGCAAAGTCTTAACCCAGGAAAGCGCGCGTGAGGCGAGACTAATTTAAGAGCGTCGGGCCAGGCCATTGTGACTTAAATTTTTCCTTGTTATTTCAATATGTTATGCTAAATCTTTTAGTAAGTGCAGCTTCCAGTCAAGCGGCTGACCTGAATCAACTAGCTTCCAAGGCCCTTAATTCCCTTTAGGAGGCGCTCTTCACTCCTTGACTTGCTCTGACACCTCAATTGAGTCATTCTCCAGAACGTTTAATAATAGGATTTATAAAACTAAAATATAATAATAAATCTAAAATTTATAATAATATTTTATATATAACTAAAATTAATATATTTATCATATTTTATTATAATTGTATTTTTATTTGATGAATCTATAAATTTAAATAGAGCATTAAAGGAGCAGGACGGGCCCAGGTTGACTCAAATCCTCAACGCGGTCTTTTCGCGGATTCCCGCTCAACACTATGAAAGACAAGACGTCAATGAATATTTCTTTCACGATCTTTTATTGGCTTACTTTTTTCGTCTGGTGGCCGAGGTCAG
>JAISMU010000111.1 GCA_031276635.1 Deltaproteobacteria bacterium
TCGGGCCCAAAAATGTTCCCTAAGGTTCGATCATCCACCGCGGCCTGAGTTTGAGCCGGCGCTTCGCGCCAGGAGCCCCGAGGAACAGAAACACCCTGATTAGCCAGAAAATTGGAGTAAGCCCGAGCCGTAACTTGGGCGCTTTGGCCGCTTGAAATCAGCCTAAGCTCCCCATTGCGGCCATAGGTGGCCACTCGACCCTCCAAGGTCGTCACAGTTGAGGATCCATCCAACTCCACGCTAATATTAAACCTGGTGCCTCGGACCGCGGCCATGATCAAAGGACAGACCACCCTCAGCTCCTGGCCAGGCTCCACCTGAATCTCCAGCTTCCCAACCGGGACACTGATCTGGGGAGCCATTTGACCTGATCCACCGGTGGAAACCTCCCGAAGTTTGGAGGAAGGGCCCCAAGGCTGGCCATTGGCGTCAACCTCGCCATCGTACTTAACTGTGGTGTCAGCCAAGACCCGAACCTGAACCTTGCCGCCATTGGTGGACAATCGCACTTCCCCACCGCCCACCAATTGAATGGACTGACCCGGAGATAACCGGAACCCCTCATGGGCTGGCAGACGCTGGCCCTGACTTAAAATCTCGGCCTTGCCGGCGATTTTTAAAATCGTGGCCCCAGAATTCTCCTGAGCTTGGGCCACCGAGGCCCAAGCCCCCAAAACGAGCCCAACAATAAAGAATAAAATCTCCAGGTACAACTTTTCGGGTTTAGCCAACATAAATCCTGACTTTGGAAAAACCAAAAAATCGAGCCACTCTGAGGCTTAAAATCCCCAGGACAGGCCCAAGCTCATGGAGTGCTGGGCGTAGTCGTAGAAAGCGCTGTTGGAGTCAGAGCGGTTAAAGCTGTAATTAAACTCAACCCGCAGGCGGTCGTTAATTTTGTAAATGACATCCAGGCCTGAGCGAATTTTCTTGTCCCGGCGATCTTCCAGGTCAAATATTATGCCCTTGCCCCGGTATTTCTCATGAATGTAATTGAGATGAGGGGAGAGCTCCCAATCCTCGGTCAAGCGCAGGGTCAGACGCAAAGGAATTGAGAAACCATAATATTCCAGGTTGTCCAGCTTGGGGCGACCCCACAGATAACCAACTCCGAAGGTCAGGCTGTTGGTGTTATCCCCAAAAAAGAAACGAGCGTTTTGATAGATTTGCCCGTAATCGCCATCCCGCTCCGGGCTGCGCTGATAATCGCGATAATCCAGGCTAAACTGAGAAATTAAGTGAAACTTGGGAGTCACCGCCCGCAAGTAAATCAGCTCCGGCCCCCAGGAGATCACTCGGTTAGTCAGCTCATAGTCAAAAAACTCCCCTTTGATCCGGAACTCAAACAAATTCTGGCCTTTGGCGTACCTCAAGCCACCCCCCACTCGGAACCATTGCCACTCACTGCTTTTAATGTCATTCAAATCCGAGTCTTCATTGCCGCGGATATAAAGACCAGAGTCCCCGACCAGACTCCAGGGGCTGATCTCGCTCAGACGGTGGGAAATATTGAAATTGGCCCCAAAATAACCGCCCATGGTGGAAATTCTTTTGGTTCCTTCTAAAGGAATGGACAGGCCGAAGATGCTCAAGACCAGATCGTCTGGGGCGCCCTGATTGGCGTTAGAGTCATACAGGACCCCGGCCCGCATTCGGAAGTTAACAGTGGTTGGCGAGCCGGTTCCCGCCAAAAGGCCCTGGACCTGATCTCTTTCGTTGAGCAAAATCGGATCCCCAGGGAACTTGGCCAAGAGTTGTCGATAAATTTCCAAGGCCTCCTGGAAGTGACCGGTCAAGGCCGAGCTCCGAGCCAAGCCCAGCATCAACGAGCTGTGCCCTGGATAGCGGCCCAGCAGAACCGTAAAAAGTTCATAGGCCTCTTGAGGCCGCTTATTGATCAGATAAGTTTCGGCCTTTTTCCACTCGGCCACCGAAACAGGGTCTGGGGGCGCGGCTACTAACGGGGCCGCGGTTAAAAACAAGGCCCAAAAAACTAAAACCAGAAGAGTTTTTACCATTTATTTATACCTTAAAATAAAATTAAAAATAATATTAGCTTAATTAAATTAATTTATAATAAAAAATTTATATTAGATAAAAAAAACATATTTAACTAAAAAAATATCCTATTATTCCTTAAAAAATCACCTTGTTACTAAAAAACGCCGGCCCAGAGCGAACCCGTCTCCACCCTCAACTTCAAATGAGCCAAGATCCAAAATTTTAGTATCTTAAACATATACATTTTTTACTACAAATCTGGGCAAATATTCAAGGAAAAAATCATTTTTTCAGATCCCCAGGCTTGAGGCGGTCCGGTCCCGCCAATCCGCCAGACGATTTGAGCCTATCTGAGCCAAAATTATTATAAATTGATTGATATTTAACAATAAGTTTACATCAAAAAGGTTATAGCAAGTCCTAAAATCCCCGGCCATCAAGGGAGCCCCCCCAAGCCTCCATAAAAATTCCATTTTTTATTCAAAATATCTCCAACGCGTCTCCAATTTCCTTCGGTAAGATCTTCCTCAAAAGGCCCTAAGGGACTCTTGGCCCCAGGGCGAGGGGGACATAATGGAAATAGCTTACTTTCTTTTAGGTCTGATTATCCTGCTTCTAATTATCGGGGTATTATTTTTAGGTATCTGGTTATGCAAAAAAATCGACTTCGCGGCCTTGCCCGCCTCTAACCCGCTGAACGTTCTCAACCGCCCGATCGTCAAGCGCCTTTTATGCCTGGTCGCCCTGGTCATTATTCTCCAATGGCCTTTGGGTCAGATCCGCCAACTGACCCGGGATAGAGAGCGCCTCCAGAGCTCAGTTACCCAGGAAATCGCCATGTCCTGGGGCCAGGACCAGACTATGGTGGGGCCTTTTCTAGTGGTGCCTTACGAGGCCATCGTCCCCACGGAAGCCAAGGTGGAGGTGACCGAAAACCAGCCCGACCCCAATAACCCCGGTCAGACCATCTCTCGCCGGAGCCAGAAAACCATCATTGAGGATCGTCGGGTCTCCCGACAGGCGGCTATCCTGCCTAAAACCCTGGACCTCAAAGGCCGTCTCACCCCGGAAACCAGGGCCCGGGGGGTTTACGAGATTCTGGTTTACAGTAACGCCCTGAAAATCACCGGCTCTTTTGTCCGGCCAGACCTCAAAAACCTGGACGCCCAGATGGTCGAGGTCAAGTGGGCCGAGGCCCGGCTGGTCGTGGGCCTCTCGGACACCAGGGCTTTTCGGGGAATCAGCTCGTTAAACCTGGGCGGCCAGGAATATCTTTTCGTGCCCGGCTCCCAGACCCCAAGCCTGGCCCCGACCGGATTCTCCACCTCGGTGGATCTATCTGGGGAAGCCACGGAGTGGCCCTTCGAGTTTCTCATGGACATAGCCGGGACCTATAGTTTCATGATCGCCCCTCTGGCCGAGAAAACCACCATGGAACTCTCTTCGACCTGGCCTCACCCCAGCTTTATTGGGCAGGGGCTGCCCATTGACCGGGAAATTTCCAACGAGGGTTTTATAGGCCGCTGGAGCGTCCCCAACCTGGTTCGCAACTATCCTCAACTGCTGCGCGTGCCCTCCCTGAAAGCCAATGACGACAAGAGCGTTAAAACTTTCGACGAGTACCTGGTCGGGGTAGCCATCATTGAGCCGGTGGACCTCTACTCTCGCCTGGACCGGGCCACCAAATACGCCATTTTGTTCATTACCCTGACGTTATTGTGCTTTTTTCTCTTTGAGGTCAAATCCAGCGCGGCTGGGCACCAGTTGCATATCGGCCAATATGGCCTGATCGGTCTGGCCCTGGCCTTATTTTACCTGACCCTCCTGGCCCTAGCCGAGCATATTGGCTTTGGCCCGGCCTATCTGACCGCCTCGGCTTTGATTGTCGGAATGGTCGCGGCCTACGTGGCCTCAACCATTAAAAGACTCAAGGGGGCCGCCCTGATTGGCGTAGTCCTGACCCTCCTCTACGGGATCCTGTACGTCATTCTACGACAAGAGGATTTGGCCCTGCTCGGGGGGACGGCCCTGTTGATAGTGGCTCTGGGGGCCCTGATGCTGGCCACCCGCGATTTGAATAATCCTCAGAAAGCAACCCCCACCACTCTGACGCCAACAGAGTCTTCTGAGACTACGCCAAACACACCATGAGTTTGGGCCTGTCTTGGGGATTTCAGGGACTGAGGAAACACGATTATTTTTTCTTTTATCAAAAGGTTATAGGCCATAAATCATGTCAGATAAACCCAAAAAGTTGCGCCTGAGGCTTTTATCCTTAGTGATTTGGCTCGTTCTTGGGGCCTGGGCGACCCCAGCCCAGGCTCAGGGGTCTGGGTCAATGATTTTAAAAGTCGCTGGTAAGGCGGAGATTTTAAGCCAGGGCCAGCGTCAGCCAGCTCGCGAGAGTTTCCGGTTATCCCCAGTTCAATCCATTCAATTGGTTGGCGGTGGGGAAGTGCGCTTATCCATTAATGGCGGCAAAGTTGAGGTTCGGGTCTTGACCGACACCACCGTCAAGCGCGATGGCGGGGTTGAGGTCAATTGCCAGCCTGGGTCCCCACCACCAAATATCGCGAGGATTCCACCGGAGCCTCGGGTCTAACGGCTCCCTAGAGCCGCGTCCCGGTAGAGAAGTTGGAGATTCAGGTGAAACCAGGCTAGAAGCTTAGGGTGGTCTGTCCCTTGATCCTGGCCGCCAGCCAAGGCGCCAGGCTAAACATTAGCGTGAAGTTGGCTGGCTCCTCGGCGAGGGCGACCTTAGAGGATCGATTGGCCACTTCTGGCCGCAATGGAGAGCTTCGCTTGAAATCGACCGGGCAAAACGCTCAAATGCCGGCTCGGCTTACGCCAATTTCCTGACCAATCGGGGCGTCTCGGTTCTTCGGGACTCTTGGCGAGAGGCGCCGGGGCCAACTCAGGCCGCGGTGGATGAGCGAGTCTAAGGTAACATTCGCCGAAAATTGTTCGGGAACCAGATCAAAATTGATAGGGGCCACCTGGCGAACAACTTCTCTCGCCAGAATTGGTCGCTTGGAAATGGGGCGACCCAGAGTTGGTCGCCTCGGGTGGGAGAAGAAAAATCATGGCCCTGAGCAGGAAAAAATCCTGGCCAGGGCCAGTTTAAACAATGTTTAAAAATAATGTTGTTAGCTGAGCAATCTCGCCTTTTTCGCTAGTCCGGGCCAGCCTTAACAACTGGCCCGGGCTAAAACCCTGGTTTAAAAAGCCACTTTCAAGCCCAACGAGCCGCCCAGGTCACGCTGCCGCCCGACCCGCCCAAAAGCCCGGAAATCTAAAGCCACCGGGCTGTCGGGCATTTGGAAGCTGAAGCCGGTCTCCGCGTAAACGCTGTCCCCTCTCAAGGACGGAGGCCTGGAGATAGAATCTTGAAAAAGATGACCGTGGGCCTTGCCTTTAAACTCCCGCTCCACGGCCACGGCCAGATGCGCCCTGAGGAACGTGTTGAGCTGCCCGGTCAGCCGGGCCCCCACGCGGGTCAACAGGGAATCAATTCTATTGACGCTAAAGCGATCGCCAAATTTGGTCACAAAACTGTCCGGGTTGGTTCTGGTCCAGAGAACCTGGGCGAAAGGCGTGAGCGACCCCCGCTCGGACAGCTTGAGCTTATGCCCTATCCCCGCCTGGGCCCCCAGATAAGAAGTCTCGGAATTGTAGGCGTGGACCCGGGGAATGGGGGCCCAGGGATCCCTGGTCACCTGGAAGCGATTGCCGACCCAGCCTCCGCGAGCCGAGCCTTCCAGATAGGTTCCGTTCGAAAACCAGTTTCGGACGAAAAAACCAGCTCCCAGGCTTCTGGTGTCCCCCTCGCCCTGAATCCGGCCATAGTCGGCTATGACACTGTCCGTGTCATAGGTTGACTTGCCGAACTCGGTGAAGACCCCCACAGTGACCCGATTTCTGGCCAAATCGATCTTCTTGGCCAGGACCAGGGCCCCAACCAGGCTCTGGCTCTGAACCGAGCTCCCGGTCTTGGCCCGAGCGGTCAAACCACTGAGCCCCAGGCTCAGGGAACTCTGGCCAGGTTTAACCCGCCCCTCGACCTCCTCCAGAACCCTCAAGGCTCCCTCCTCATAGACATGCTTGGCCAAAAGACTCCCGGCCAAAGCCGATTGAGTCATGACCCGGGCGGCGTCGGCGGTCTTGAAATTCTTGGCCACCAGGGGTTTATCGCCCACGCCCAAGGCGTTCTGGGCGTCCACATAGACGTCCCAGTAATAGCGCCTCAACCCGGCGGTATAGGCGAAGTGATTGACCTGGCTTCCGTCATAATGAGAGCTCCCGGCCAGGACGCTCTGGGGCTCGTTCAAGATCTGGCCCTTAGTCCGATCCACCAGAATAACTTCCCCCAGGCGCAAACGCTTGGTCTGATACTTGGAAGTTATAAAGGCCGGCTTATTCTGGGGGTCGGCCAGATACTCGGCCTGTTGCTTGACTGGGTCGAAGGAGCTCAAATCCATCTGACCATTATGTTTGGCGTCGATCATAGTCAGCATCACCGCGTTGGGCTGGATATCGCTCTGGTCAAAACGGGCGAAGTCAGTCTTTTTCCCGGTGTTGTCCGGCTTATAGACGCCATTGGTCAACCAACAGCCCTTGGTTATAACGTCCAGGTTGCGGACGCTGTAGAACCGCCCGCTGGTTAAATCCCCGACCTGGGCGGTGGTGACCAAAGTGGCCTTGGGGTTAAACTTCAAAGTCTCAAAGGCGATTTTGTCCTGGCCCTTTTTCAAGTCCCCGGCGATGGCCAGAGTCAAGGTTTTGTCCCGGGCGATCTTCAGATCGTTTGCCACAGTCACAGTCAGGGCTCCACCCTGGCCAGCGCCTTTGCTCAGATTGAGGGTCGCGTCCCGGTTGACCACCAGGCTTCCATTCAGGACCAACTGGGCCGCCCCGGCTTGACCAGCCGCTCCGCCTTTGGCTCCATTATCCGCGCCAAAGGCCGCCCCGTCCCCGCTTTTAACAGAAAGGCTGGGGCTATTCATAATCAGATTATTGGCCACGAGGTTGACTGACCCACCTTGGCCGCCCGCCTGGCCGACGCCAGCCGGGCTCGCCCCTTTCTTCTGCCCACCTTCGCCGCCGGCCCCGCCGGAGCCGGCGATAAGGACCACGTTATCCTCAACTATTAGGTTCCGCCGACCAACTATGAGGCTGACTTGGCCGCCCCGACCGCCTTGGCCGCCCTGAGCCCCTTGGCCACCCAAAACCGTGGCGGAAGAGTTGAGGCCACTATCCCCGCCGCGACCGCCCTGGCCACCGGCCCCGGCCACCAAGCTCAAGGGGCCAGCCACAGTGAGGTTGGGGCTGGAGTTATCAAAAATCAGGGCCAGCTCGCCCGCGTTCGCTCCCCGACCGCCCGCGCCGCCGTGACCGCCATGAGCCCCAAGGCCGCCCGCGGCCACCACGCTCTGAGCTTGGCCGCCCAAGCCGCCAGAGCCAGAGCCGTCAGACCCTTTGCCGCCCCGACCACCGGCCCCACCAGCCCCGCCAGCCTGGCCAGCGTTACCGCCGTCGCCACCGCGGCCACCTTGGCCACCGCTGGCGCTTTTCAGGACTATTTTGTCAACCTTGAGATAGGCCAAGGGCTTGGTCTTGACCCCGGGCTGGAGCTCGCTTTTGGCGTCCCCGCCCTGACCGCCAGCCCCACCAGCCCCGCTGATCAACTGACCGCCCGAACCACCTTGGCCGCCTTGGCCACCCGAGCCGCCTTGACCAAAACTGAGACCACTGGAGTCGGTCCCCGACAGACCTCCGTATCCCTGGGCGCCCAAGCCGCCCGAGCCGGGCTGAATCGCCCCAGCCACGCCAGCCGCGCCGCCAGTTCCGCCAGCCCCAGCTATGGAGCCAGCTCCGCTCTGACCCCCTTGGCCAGCTCCGCCCTGACCGCCGTTAGCCCCATCCTGGCCTCGGGCCCCACTCGCCCCATTCAGGGAAGAGGAGGATTGTCCGCCCAGACCCGAAACCGCGGCTCCACCCGAGAGGCCTTGATTGGCTAACGGGCTGACGAACAGGCCATTACGCCCACCATCGCCACCTTGACCACCCTGGCCGCCGGAGCCACTGGAGCCGCCCTGGCCACCATAAACATTAGGGTCTCCCGCGGCTCCACCGCCGGAACCTCCAGCTCCGCCGCCGCCGCCACCGCCGGCCCCGCCGCCTCCAGCCCCACCCCCACCGCCAGCGCTGGTGAGGAGGCCGGAGTTGTCATAAATAATGACGGTCTGCCCCCAGAGAGGAGCTATCCCAAGAAAAGAAACCAACAATAAGATCAAAACCCCTGGGCCGATCCGCCAGCCACTGACTGGCCAAACCCTGGACTGGGCATAAGAAAGCGATATAGACAAGGTATTTCTCCTGATAAAGATGAGCTAAACGCCTGAGCTATGATGGAAATTATTTCGCCATGCCCTCAGCTCCTGACCATCAGCGATGGCTCGATTCACGGAGCCGAGGGGCAATCAAGGCCAAGGGCGCGAAAAGAGAGCTAGCCTCTCCAGAGCTGGATAAAACTCCAGCCTGGCGACTCAAACAAATTGAGAGCGACAAAAAAGAGAGAGATGAAGTTATGGAGGAATAATTAATTCGCGGATTCTGACTTTTCAACCTGAAAATAAGATGGACATAAAAATTTATCTGTTGAAAAAAATTATTATTTCAGAAAACTATCTTTATGTCCGCAAGAACTATTGGGATAACTCATGAGACCTTAAATATCCAAAAAAATGGACAAAAAAAGCTCAAGATGATTACTTGAGTCGCCTGGCCTCAATGGACAGGCGGCTAATCATCCGGAGCTAAGTATACAAAATTTTAAACCGCTGTCAACAGAAATAAAAAATTTTTTTTGCTCAAAGAAAAAAATTTTAAGCTCACCTCAAGTCAAAAATGAAATCTTATTTTATTCTAATAATTTTGAGGTAGCCTTTTCTGAAAAAAAACTGGCCATTTAATAATATAACATTTTACTACTAAATTTATGCTAAAATAAATCAATTTTTGGCAATTTTAAATTATAATGACAATGCCCTAACAGAAAAACGGCTCGAATGCGCCTATTTTACGCTGTTGGCATTTTAAGATATTTTAACCAATATATCTAAAAAATGAATATTGTTTTTATTAAAGATCTTCTCAAAAAATAAAACTGACCGCTCTGATTTTTCATTATTCAATATTCAACAATCTTGGTTCAATAATGACTGTTCGCTAGATGGATTCATGTTCCAGTGACCTTTAAGCCTCAAGCTCAAGAAACTGGAGGTGAAATCATTAAGCTGACCCTCAAGGAGACCAAAAATATTGACCTAGCCAGGACAAAAAAAATAATGAGCCGATTGGGTACAGAGAAAGAAATAATACCCGGCGAGCTGAAAACAAAATTACCCTGGCTGACATGGTGGACTATTTTTAAAATCAAAAGAGAGTCCAGCGATACCTGGGAAATTCTAAACATGAATACCACGCGTCCCAAACCAATCTTCGATCTTTTATGGACTCACTTTGATGAGAGGCTAAGTCGACTTGTAGCTTTGGCTCAATCGTAAGAATAATGTAGGAGAGCGACTCAAGGATAGTGACGCTCAACTTCGCTTTATCAATAACTCTCGCGAGAAAAATCAGATGGAAAGACAGTCAACATTTCAGTTGACCTCAAAAAGAAGGAATTGAGAAAAAATTTTATGGGCGCAGGGGAGCTCTGGAGAAAATTAACCGCTCCTCTAAAAGTTTAAGTTTCCGACTCTAAGACCACCTCAAAGATTAGGTCAATACTATCCAGCATAGAAGACGTTACCTCTTAAGGTCGGAGAGTTCTTCCGACAGATTCGAATTTCTTGACTAAAGTCTCCCTCGCTTATAATACGCTCCGTTCCAGCGCGAGAAAACAAGTCGATGATAGTGGCGTTATCCTCGCAAGCCATTTTAAGCTCAATGGCAAAATTGGCCAGGACTCTGAATTTTCAACGGGACATGACCCAGCAAACATCCAGTTCTCTAGGTCGCGCTCCAGAATCTGGAAGAATTCAAGGGAAAGATCATTTGAAAAACGCGAGCGAGCTATTCCCAATCGCGCTCATTCCTCCTGAAGAAGTCTTGAGAGCGGATCCTGAAGACCTCTTCTTTATAGCGGGCGTTGGTTTTCAAGCAGAGTGAAACCCACTCGCCTTTTTCTTCGCCTCCCTAAACCTAGAAAACGGCTCAATCGTCTTTTTTAAATTAGAGCCGTTTCCACAGGGTTTTAAAAGCCGACTCGGGTCTGTCATATCCTGTTTTTCAGCTATTTTTTAACCATTCAACTTAACGCGGCGTGGCGCCAACAATAAAAAGCGCCGTGACGAAAGAAAGAGCCTAAACAATTATTCAGTTTTCTATATAGTGGATCATAATTTTCCCAGGTGGATCTTTGAGGCTTACGTTAAAAACTTCTTTTATAAAAAATAAAGATGGACACGAATATAAGAGCTTTGCTTTTATTACTTTTCACCTCAGGCTTACCATCTAGGCTGAAAAAATATTACGCCTGTTTTGGGTTTTAATTTTCCACTAAAACCAAGGTCAAACTAATTCGCGACCGCTAAATACGCGACAACTCCTTCCAAAAAAATGTAACCGTTTTTTTTATCGCCGCCGTAGGCGCGGGACTCTCAGCCAATCCAGAGCCTCAGAGGCCAGATAGGTAAGAATCAAGTCAGCCCCCGCCCTTTTATCCCCAGGAGGTATTCAGGGCCACGGCCTGAAAACCCAAAAACCCGGCGGTCGCGGACGCCTTAATCATGGTCAGCTCGCGCTGACCTGATAAGCGGCCAAAGGCCAACCGATCCTGTCGCGGATCTCGCGGATGACGTCCAAGTAAGGCCCGGCGGTTTTGACTATGACAATATCCGCCCCCTTGCAGGTCCAGCTCCACTTCCACCCGGGCTTTCAGGCGGTTGGCCTAGTCCATCTGATAGCCCCGACGGTCGCCAAAACTGGGCGTCGAGTCAGCCGCTTCCCGAAATGGCCCATAAAAGGCGCTGGCGTATTTGGCGCTGTAGGCCATAATGGGTTTATCCTCAAAGCTGGCTTCATCCAAAACCCGCCTGATGGCCCCGACCCGCCCCTCCATCATATCCGATGGCGCCACCAGGTCGGCCCCAGCCCAAACGTGGGTCAAAGCCCGCTCCGCCAGACGCGGTAGGGTCGGATCGTTTTTCACCCGCTGGTCTTCCACCAGGCCGCAGTGGCGTGGCCGTGGCTGGTGCACTCGCGGGGCAGACATCGGTGATGACCAACATCTCGGGAACCGCGCTCTAGATGGCCTAGATAGCCAAGGGAACAGGCTCCTGGAGATCCACCCGGAGCTCCCCGACCTCGTCCTTGTAATCCAGTGGCCCTAACAGCGGTATAGCCCGCCCCCCAAGCTCGGAAACTCTTGGCCAGAGTCGCCGCCTCATCAGGGGGGCAGATGAAACTGCCCGGCCAAGGGTGGGGAGCGGTTTTTTTCGCTGGTGGCCGGAAACAATAAAGAATGAGTAGATCAGGTCAACCGGGGCAGTCTGGTCTCGCGGACCAGATCTCTTAAAGCCCGGCGCTCCCGGTTTCGGCGGGGCCGGTGGAATGGGCCAAAATTTGAGGCTCTCCTGAAAAAAAACCAAAAATCAGCTGAAGACGTTTTTTAATTCCTGGCCCATTTGGCGGGTCCAGCCCCAGAGAGAGGCCAAGCCCTTCTTTTCAGCCTCTATGGCCCCGAACTCCATCAAAAGCTCGACCCAGGTCCAAAGGCTTAAAAATAAGTCGGGTTTTCCTCTTAAGAGCGGGAGACTCACAGCCAATCCAGAGCCTCAGGGGCCAGATAGGTCAGAATCAAGTCCGCGCCCGCCCTTTTTATCCCCAGGAGGGATTCCAGGGCCACGGCCTGAAAATCCAAAAGCCCAGCGGTCGCGGCCGCCTTGATCATGGCCATCTCGCCGCTAACTTGATAAGCGGCCAAAGGTCGATCGATTCTATCACGGATCTCGCGAATTATGTCCAAATAAGGCCCGGCGGGTTTGACCATGACAATATCCGCCCCTTCGGCCAGATCCAGATCCACTTCCACCCGAGCCTCCAAGCGGTTGGCCGGGTCCATCTGATAGCCCCGGCGATCGCCAAAGCTGGGAGCTGAGTCAGCCGCGTCCCGAAAGGGCCCATAAAAGGCGCTGGCGTATTTGGCGCTGTAGGCCATAATGGGTTTATCCTCATAGCCGGCTTCGTCCAAGGCCCGCCTGATGGCCCCGACCCGCCCGTCCATCATGTCCGAGGGAGCCACCATATCGGCCCCGGCCCGAACGTGGGCCAAGGCCTGCTCCGCCAGACGCGGTAGGGTTGGATCGTTTTTCACCCGCTGGTCTTCCACCAGGCCGCAGTGACCGTGACTGGTGTACTCGCACAGGCAGACATCGGTGATGACCACCATCTCGGGAACCGCGCTCTTGATGGCCTGGATGGCCAAGGGAACCGGCCCCTGGGGATCAGCCCCAGAGCTCCCGACCTCATCCTTGTAATCCGGCAGGCCAAACAACAATAGAGCCCGCCCCCCTCGGGAGCTGAAACTCTTGGCCAGAACCGCCGCCTGGTCTGGAGACAGATGAAACTGCCCGGCCAAGGAGGGGATGGGCCTTTTTTGATTGTGGCCAGAAACTATAAAGATTGGGTAAATCAGGTCCGCGGGGGCCAGTCTGGTCTCCCGGACCAGATCTCTTAAAGCCGGGCGCTCCCGGATTCGCCGGGGCCGATGGATGGGCCAGGGCATGAGGCTCTCCTGGAAAAATGGCCGAAAATCAGCTGAAGACGTTTTTTATTTTCTTGCCCACTTTGCGGGTCCAGCCCCGAAGAGAGGACATCCCCTTCTTTTCGTCCTCAATGGCCGCGAACTCAATCAAAAGCTCCCGCTGCCGCTCGGTCAGATCCTTGGGAATGGTCACGGTGAAAGCCACAATGAAATCCCCGATCTGCCGATAGCCATTGGGATCCTTGAAACCTTGGCCCGGGATCCGAACCAGCTTGCCATTCTGGGTCCCGACCGGAACCTTGATGGTCTGGGTCCCGCCAGTGATCTTAGGCACCTCAATCTCGCCCCCGAGAGCGGCGGTGACCATGTCAATCTTATGCTCAAGGATCAGATGGTTGCGCTCTCGGCTGAAGGATTCCTGGTGCCGAACCACCACCTCCACGTACAGATCGCCTGACTGGCCACCCGGCGGGCCGGCCTCGCCCTGTCCGCGCAATAACAGCCGAAAACCCGTGTCCACCCCGGCCGGGACCTTGACGGAGAGAGTCTTTTGCTTGCGGACCCGACCTGAGCCCCGACAATCCGGGCAGGGATCGGTGGCGTACTCCCCGGTCCCGCGACACTGCGGGCAGGTGGAGGCCAGGCGGAAAAAGCCCCGGTTCTGAAAGACCTGACCCTGGCCGCCGCAGTTGGAGCAGACTTGGCGCTGGCCCGAGCGCGACCCGGTGCCGCCGCAGGTCTCGCAGTTCTCCTCGCGGGGAATGGTGATCTCCTTATCGACCCCTGTATAGGACTCGACAAAGTCGATGCTCACCTCCACCCCCAGGTCGCGGCCCTTTTTAGGGCCGCCCCGGAAGGGCGAGGAGCCGGATCCGAAAAAGTCGGAGAAAATGTCCCCAAAGTTGGAGAAGATGTCCCCAAAGCCCTGGAACCCCTGGAAGCCAGTGCGCTTTAAGCCATCGTGCCCATACTGGTCATAGAGATTGCGCTTTTCCGGGTCGCTCAGGACCTCATAGGCCTCGGCGGCCTCCTTGAAACGCTCCTCGGCCTGAGCGTCCCCCTGGTTGCGGTCCGGGTGATACTTCAGGGCCATGGCCCGATAAGCTTTTTTGATGGAATCAGGATCCGCGTCCTTAGCCACGCCTAAAATAGAGTAATAATCAGCCTTTGAGCTCATGAAAACGCCTTAATCAGTGAATTTAGTTATATTTTAGTTTGAGTTCGGGGAAAGGTCCGGCCCGGTCGGGCCCACTTGGAGAGAATCCAATAAATCCAGAGCCCGCTTCTGAGATAAAAACAAGCCCGCCGCCTCGGCCACCTCGGCCAACCGCCGCAGCTCGGGCTCCTGGGGCTCAAGCCGCAGAAATTGCCGGGCCAGGCTGTAGAGGAAGAAATCACCCTCAGCCACGGCCTGACTCAAAAGGTCGGTCAACCCCGCCTGGTCCTCAGCCTTGCGAAAGAACTCGGCGGACTCGGCCAGATAGCCTTGGCTCATTAACTCCCGACCAACCTTTTTAAGGGTTTCCGCCGGGGTCTTGGCGTTATCCACCAGAGAGCGGCGGTATTTCCAGGTCAACACGGATTTGGCCATAGCTCAATTTCCCTCACAAAGGTCTCAAAACCGAACACAGCGGCTATAGCAAATATAATCACCCAATACGGCCTGTCAAGGCTAACGGGGCCGGATTTTATCACAAATACCTGGCCGCTCCCCTCAGAAGACGCCCATTAATATAGATTAAAACGGAAATTTTTGCTAAATTTATGTTATTATAGAATTAAAATTTGTGGCTAAACCTTTTTTTGACTTCAACCAAAATTCAACTTTAATTGTGATTTCCAGATCTTAACCAAAACATTAGGACTCTGATGGACGCCGACTCCCCTAAAAATACCCCGCCGACCCTGGAGCGGGCCCGGCGCAAAAAACGCTTTGACCGCCTGGTTCTGATCCTGCTGGCCTTAGGCCTGCCGCTTTTAATCGCTATCCAGAAGAAGCTGCTGAACCTGGGTCCAGAGCTCTCCTCCAACCAGGGCGTCATCACCCTGGTGAGCATAAACTTTTCGGTCCTGGTCCTAGGGCTTTTGTTGTTTCTGATCCTGCGAGGCCTGTACCGGGTCTTCTTCGAGCACCGCGACTACGGCAGCCTGCAGACCAAGATGGTGGTCTCCTTCATCGGCCTGTCGCTCCTCCCGACCCTGATGATTTTCTATTTTGCCTATCTGCTCATCGGCCAGGACCACGACACCTGGTTCGGCTCCTCCATCAAGGAGACCATGAGCGAGTCTCTGGCCCTGGCCGAAACTTCCCTGGAGATGGACCGCCGTCAGTTGATTTCGTTCGGGGAAGGCATTATCATCTATCTTTTAGCTCAAGATTGGGACTGGTCCCAACCTGAGGGGGCCATTCAAGATTTTCTGGCCAATAATCCGGCCCGGCGACACTTAAAGGCCTTGGAGCTCTACGATCCAACCGGTCAACCTCTTTTGCGGGTGGGCGACCAGCCTGAGGGCTCGCCTTGGCCTGTGGCTAGGCTCTGCGGCTCGGAGCGGCCCCCCTGCCGGCCCGACCCGACTGAGACCGGCCCCATCTCGCCGGGCCAAGCGGGGCGAGGCTTGGCTTGGCCTCTGTGGCGCGACCAGAAACTTTTGGGCTTTCTGGTCCTGTACAGTCTCCGGGGCGACTTTCTGCTGGCGCAATTCGAGGACGTCCGCCAAGGCTTGGCCAAGTACCAGCTGGCCATGGGAATCCGGCGGCCTTTCCGAGCCTCGCAGCTAACCTCCCTGGCCGGGGTCACCCTACTGGCCGTGTTCCTATCCATTTGGATAGGCTCCCATCTGGCCAACTCCCTGGCCAGCCCCATCACGGAGTTGGTTGAGGGAACACGACGGGTGGCCCGGGGCGAGATGGATTTTATCCTGACCCCGACCTATCGCTCGGGAGAGATGGCCCACCTGGTGACGGCCTTTAACCAGATGACCCAAGAGCTCAAGGCCAGTTACTCGGAAATCGACAGCCGCCGCCGCTTTGTGGAAACGGTCTTAAAAGAGGTCTCCACCGGGGTGGTGGTGGTTGACACTCAACGACGGGTCGCCACCATCAACCAGGCCGCCCTGGGCATGTTGCGCCTCAAGATGGCCGAAACCCTGGGCCAGCTGCCTCCCCTGGTGGCGGATCTCTTGGGCCCGGTCGGGAGCCCCCTGCCCCGGGAGCGCGTCTATGTGGAGACGGAAGAAAAAACCTTGAGCCTCATGGTCAGCCGCCAGGACCTGCGCGAGGAGGATGGTCAGCCCATGGGCACCCTGCTGACTTTTGACGATCTGAGCGAGCTGGAAAAGGCCCAGAGACTGGCCGCCTGGCGGGAGGTGGCCCGCCGGATCGCCCACGAGGTCAAAAACCCCCTGACCCCCATTTCCCTGGCCGCCCAACGCTTGTCACGCCGATTTGGGGCCCGGCTCTCGGACGAGGATGGCAAAATCTTTCAGGAATGTTCCGAGGTCATCATCCGCCAGGTGGAGAACATGCGCTCGCTGGTTGACGAGTTCTCCCAGTTCGCCCGCCTGCCCCAGATAAATCCCCGACCGGCGGATCTGGCCAAGGTGGTTGAGGGTAGCCTGGCCTTGTTTCGGCAGGCCCACCCTGGGTTGAGCTTGAGGCTTGAGATCAAAAAGCCGGTGGGCGAGTTTGTTTTTGATCCCGAGCAGATCGGGCGGGTCATCGCCAATCTGCTTTTAAACTCCACCAAGGCCACTGGCGGTCAGGGCCAGGTGGAAATCACCATTGACCAGGACGATTTGGGCGGGGCCAGACTCGTGGTGGCTGACGATGGGCCGGGCCTCCCTCCCGAGGTTAGGGACCGGGTCTTTGAGCCCTACGTCAGCCAAGGCCAGGGCGGCCAAGGTCTGGGGCTGGCCATTGTTAAGGCCATCATCAGCGACCACGGGGGTTTTATCCGAGTCGGAGACCGTCAACCCCAGGGGACCATCTTCACCATCCATCTGCCCCTAGTCAAACCTTAGACTAACTATGCCTTAGACTAGCTATATCTTGATTAGTTAAACCTTGACCGGTTAAACCCTAGGGGCCAGAGGTAACAAGCCGGCCCGGCCTGAGCCGCCGGGCGAGGAGGCTGACCAGTGTTAGACAACAACTTGACCGCCGCGGTCCTGGCCACGGGCAGCGAATTGATGCTCGGTCGCTCCACGGACACCAACAGCGCCTATCTGTCCACGGTCTTGAACACCATGGGCGTGGACGTCATCCGACACGTGGCGGTGGGTGACAATCTGGAAATTCTCACCGATCTTTTTCGCGAATGCTTTGAAAAATACAACATCACTCTTTGCACTGGCGGCCTGGGTCCCACCGAGGACGATCTGACCCGCCTGGCCGCGGCTCGCTCACGTGGTCAGGGCCTGGAATTTCGGCCCCAACTGGCCGAAACCCTGCGAGACTACATCAAAAGCCGGGGCTTTATCATGCCCCCCAACAATTATCGGCAGACTTGGCTACCTCAAGGGGCCACTCACGTGCCCAACCACCGCGGGACCGCCCCCTGTTTCGCCTTTGACGAGGGCGACCGGCTGATGGTCTTCATGCCCGGGGTGCCGGTGGAGATGAAGGCCGTGGTTAACGAGTGGGTTAAACCTCGGATCTTAGAAAAATTTTCTAGCCAGGTGGGCGTGACCGAGACCATTATCCTGAAGGCGGCCGGCTTTGGGGAAAGCACGGTCGATCAGATTCTGGGGGATCTGCTGCGGTTGGGCCCCAATCCGTACCTGGGCCTTTTGTCCGGCATGAATGAGACCCGAATCCTCATTACCGGGCGCGGTCGCGACCACGAGGAAGTGGCCCAGATGACCGAGCCGCTGGCGACGGAGGTCATTAAACGGCTGGGCCCCAATTATCTCGGTCGGGGGGCGGGAGCTTCCCTGGCCGGGGCGGCGGCCCAGATCCTGCGAGAGCGAGATTTGACCCTGGGCCTCATCGACAATCTCACCGGGGGGCGCCTGGGCGTAACCCTGACTGACCACCTGCCTCAGGCCAACCGCGCCCTTTTCGTTAACGCGATTGAAGGTCAATGGCCCCTGCCTGACCCCAGTTGGGGTGGGGATCTGTGGCTGATCATGGGGGGTCATTGCGAGCCACCGGACACCCTGGACCCAGACGCGGAAGTTACCATTCACATGGAAATGCGCGTCCTGGCCCGACTAGAGGGCAGCTACCAGATGGTGGCCCACCACAACCACGCCCTGACTTCACCCCGAGCCGGAGCCTTAACCAGAGGTTCCACTTACGCGACTCTACTGTTGTGGAATTATCTGAAAAATATGCCTTAAGCTTTTTTTCGGGCCCTTCGCCCAGATTATTCGGTTCCCCTTGACCCTGGAATCGCCAAAGGCGGCCGCGCCGAGTCTGGCCCGCCAGCTCGATCCTTTTCCCCCCGAACCTTGGGGCTTCTCCTGGGGAGGGTCGTTTTCTTGAGGGCCGACGGTCAAGTTGGCCGCAAACTGACCTTTTTTTTCCATGGCCAGCCAAAAAAGATCAAATATAACGCCAAGGGCCGCCTCCGGCGGGCAATCTTGGCGAAAATCGCCCAAAGCCGGCTTGAGCGAAAAGTTAAGCCAAAATAATCTAACTTTTTCTCTGATTTTTATATATTATATATAATTAATTTTATTTTTAATATTTTTTATCTTTAAAAACAATAAATATAAACTTTTCAAAAATAATAGCATTCTTAAACAGAACAATTAAGATTTCCAGACAGACTTTTCTGACTTCAATTTATTGTAACGTTATTTATCTATTAGTTAAAAGGAGCTCGACCAGGGTCTTGTCGAAAAAACTGATTTTTTGGTAAAATAAAAAAAGACCCTTTTTGAGGATGGAACATAAACGCCTTTTTCTTGGCCGGTGGAAGAAGCGAATCCTCAAAGAAAATCCCCAATTTGTCACTTTAAAAGCTTTTTTTCCAAGGCAGAGGCGATTAGTGGAAGTCAGCGGCCGCCCCAACCTCATCAACAGCCACGCTGAGGAGGTCAAAAAAGGCCTTCATCTTTTTGTTGTGGCTATGAAAAACCTGGCTCTCTACCCCGCCTCCAGCCAGGCCAACCGCCTGACTCTGGCTCAAGCCTTCACCTGGTTTCGGGAATTTTTCAACAAATACCCGGAGTTGAGCCTGACAGTGGCCAAGGACACCCTGACCTCTGACGAGGGAGAGATCGTTTATCAGGAGAAACCCTCTGAGTCGCTTATCTGCGGGCCCATGTTCCGCGACGGCCTTCAAATCATCACTTTTGAGAGTGGCTTAACCGAGGACGAGCTGAAAAATTTCCTCTTAATTTTAAACCGCTTTCACAACGTGGGCGAAGATGAGGGCGAAGACCTGGTCACGGCCATGTGGCAGTCCTCCTTTCCCAACATCAAATATCAGGTGGCTGACGAGTACGCCGAGGTGGACCCCGAGTTTGACACGACGGCCATGCGGGCGGCTAAGGCCAGATTAGGCGGCGAGGAGCTAGATCTGCCCTGGGACGCCCTAGCCCCCCTGGAGGTGGAAGGGGTGGCCCCCATCGCCAAAAACCTGGGCAGCCTCTTCGCCCTGGCCTCGGACCCTTCCCTTTTAAGCTCAGGCTCCGCCTCAAGAGGTGGCGGCGGCGTGGGCGGGGACGGCCCTGGCTCAGGCGACGGCTCGGACGGGGCGGGAGGGGGAGCGCCTGGCTCGCCAGCCGACCCCTCGGGCGGCGAGGGCGACGGCGAGGCGGGAGCCTTGGGGAGCGGCCCGGCTGACCCCGCCGCTGAGCCCAACTATGGGCCGGGAGGGAAGATAATTGAGGATCCCGAAAACAACTACGAGGAAGCGGATCTGTCCTCTTTATCTCAGGCTTTCTCCCCCAAAAGCCTGGACGACCTGAAAAACGCCACGCCCGGGGAATGGAAACTGGAGACGCCTGAGGGCGAGGATAATGAAAAACGCTTGAGCTTCTGGGGCCTGACCACGGAGGAGTCCCAACAAGTGGCCGCCTTGGTGGCCTGGGACGATAGCCGGGACCCGGGTTTCAGCGCCCTGGACGTTCTGCTGACGGTCCTGAGCTCCCCGGTCATCAACCCCCAGGTGGGAACTTTTATCATTAATTACCTGTCCGAGGAGATCCGCCGCTCCTTGATCAGCCTGAATTTAAAGAATTTCAACTATTTCTGGGACCGACTTTATCGGGAAAGCCAAAGCCAGTCGACCACCTCTCTTCTGAGCGTCATTGAGGGGACGCGCCTGACCATGGGCCGGATGGAGATCCTGGCCCCGCTCTTCAGCTCCAATCACCCTGAGGAGAAGATCGAGACCTATTACGATGACCTGCGGTATTTTCTCTACCAACTGCCCCTGGAGGCGGTCAAGCTCCTGGCCATGAGCCTGGGTAAAATTCAAAACGCCCGGCTCAAAAACCTGATTTTAGAGGTCGTGGCCTACACCTATACCGTGGCCAACACCGAGGAAAACCTGGGGCCCATTCTCGCCACCATCCCCGAGGCGGCCATTGTCCTGTTGTTGCGGCACCTGGTTATTCCGGGCCGACCGCTCCCAACCACCATTTTCAATTCCCTGACCCGGCACCCCAGCTCCATGGTCCGGGCGGCCGCGGCCAAAGCCATGCTCGAGCACAACCCCGCCCTGATCGGCCAGTTGGCCTCCCTGGCCGCTGATCCGGACGTGACCATGATTTTTCGGCCATATCTACAGCAAAAGAGAGAGCCGAGCGTGGAAAAATACCTGCTGCGTTTTTTAAGCGATAACTATTCAGAACACAAAGGCCAGGCCGAGCCCTGGATCCTGGAGTGCTACCGAACCCTAGGAATGTGCGCCTCGACCGCCTCGCTGCCATTTCTCTCCGAGGTCCTTTTAAAAAAAAGCTGGCGCACCCTGGTCAACCGGGACCTGGACACCAATCACCGCCTGGGGGCGGCCCTGGCCCTGTCTTTAATGCCCAATGACAGCGAGGCCCAGGCCACTCTCAATAAAGCCTCGCGCTCGGCTTTTCGCAATGTCCGGGCCGCCTGCCAGGAAGCCCAGAGACGCCTGGCCACGATTCAGCCATGAGTTCCGCCGCCCTCACCCTGGGGCCGGCTGACATCCTGGCCCAATCCCTGTTGCGCCTGCCCCAACTGGTCAGGATCCACCAGCCCAACAACAAGATCTTTGTGGAAAACCTGGCCCTGTTCCAAAGCGCCCTCAAGACTCTCTGGGCCCAGGAAGGCCAGGTGGATCTGCGAGTCCACCGGGGCCGGTTGTACATCAACAAGGCCAGGTTGAATTTCGCCCCAAGCCTGCAGGTTACGGCCGCGAAACTGATGGAATTTTTTGAGACCCGGAATTTTTTTGGCTTCAGTTTCACGCCTAAAGATGACCTGTCGAGCGATGACACGCTCTCTTTCATCCGGGTTGTTAACTCCTGCCAACCCCAGGCCGAGCCAGCCAAATACCTGAGCGAGGCCCTCAAGGAAAGTTGGGCTAAGCCCATTCTGGATGACAATTTCAAGATCACCTACCTTTTCACCGATGAGCCGGCCACCTCTGGTCGCCCCCTGGTCTGGAACTCCACGCCCACCTCGGAAGGCTCCAAGGCCAAACGCCATTACTCCCGGGCCATGGCGGAGCTGACCAAGCTCAATAGCTCTCTCACCGGGGCCACAGGCCTGGTTAATTTCGCCAAATCCCGCCGGGTGGTCCAGGACATGGCCGAGTCGCTTTTTCGCAATGAGAATATTCTCCTGTCGCTGTCAACCATCCGCGAGTATGACGACTACACTTGCTCGCACTGCGTGAACGTGGCGATTCTGTCGATGTGCCTGGGCCGACGCCTGGGCCTGGGCAAGATGGACGTGGCCACCCTGGGCTTGGGAGGGCTTTTCCACGACCTGGGCAAGGTGGACATCCCCATTGACCTGATCCGCAAACCAGGAAAATTCACCGACCTGGAGTACGAGGAAGTCAAAAAACACCCTTTAAATAGCGTTTGCCGAATCCTGAGCCTCAACGCCGACCATGGCTTTAAAGCCAAGCTGCTGTTGCCGCCGTATGAGCATCACCTGAACCTTAACCTCTCCGGCTATCCCGAGTCTTCTCGCCGGGTCCCATTGTCTCTTTTCGGTCGGATCGTGGCCATCACCGACCTCTACGACGCCTTGACTTCCAGTCGCTCTTACCGCCCCGTGCCCATCAGCCCGGAGAAAGCCCTGGAGATCATGATCAAGAAATCCGGGGTGGAAATTGATAGCTTGTTACTGAAGGTTTTCATCAACATGGTGGGCGTTTACCCGGTCGGGACCATTTTATTGCTGGACACCCGGCAGGTGGTCATGGTCAAATCCACTCCCACCACAGCCGAGGGCGGTCGACCCCAGGCCTATGTCCTGGAAAAGGAAGATAGCGATATCCGCAAAGGGGAGCTGGTCGATCTGGCGGAAAAGGACCATAACGGCCAATTTCTCCGGAACATTCTTTACTGTTTTCACCCCACCGAATTCGGCCTGATGCCCACCGACGTCCTGCTCTAAGCGAGTTCGGACCGTCTAGGCCAGCCCTCTCCCTATCTCGACTACCCCCCAACCCCTCACCTCCCCTCCCACGAGCCCGGCCTGGAGTGGGCGCCAACCAACTCCCCCTCTCAACCTGGCAAGCCGCCGCCCGCCAATGGGAGAAAATTAGTCTTTTTTTTAACTTAGCGAAAAAAAAACTTCAGCTAGGGCTCAAAAAACCCTAAAGGTTTTCCTCGCCTGACCGATAAGATTATTAAAGGCCGGCTTTTTTTTGGGCTGAGCCGCTATTTTGGGTCAGGCCGAAGCCGCCTGGGAAAAATTTAAAAAAAAACTTTAGTTTTATCTCCAAAAAGACTTAAGATTTTTCCCGCCTGGCCGATAAGATAATTGTCAGAAAGTTTTTGGGCCCCACCCTGGCGGGGGCTCAACCTACAGGCCCGCGCCGCGGGGCCTATATATCGGGGAAGACGACCATGAAAGTATTACCCTTTAACCCAAGTCAGAGCCCCAAGCCCGCCGCGGGGCGGCGGGAGACCCAGACAATCAGTTTTCAGGAGCGCTTGAGCCAGGCCGGGGCCCCGCTCAACCCTGGCCTTAAGGCCATCATCTCGGAAAACCACCAGGCCAGCCGAGAGGTTTCCGCGGAGGATCTGGGCGCGGCCGGGGAACTGGTCAAGGCTCTAGTCGGCCAGATCAAGGCCCAGAACCCCCAAGCGCTGGGAAAAATCCACAATCTGGACGGCATTCTTTACTATTATCAGGTCTGAGGTTACAATATCTGATACTATTTTAATGGTTGGGGTTGGACTCCAATCGAATTTTTTTTCCAGGAAAATTTTATGAGCGACAATGTTTCCTCCGCCGAGCTCATCACCGCCAATGGGCTGGCCCACAGCAAAATGGCCTCCGCCACGGACCGCCATCTGGGCGCCTTAAGGCATGAGGTGAGCTTGAAAGCCGACTCCCACACCCAGTTTACCCAAGAAAAGAACATCCGCGAGGCGTCCACCATGGAAGTGAGCCGGACCCAGATTTTAAGCCGAATCGTCTGACCAGCCGTCAATTTCCCTTTGATTCGCGGCCGCGACCTGACCAGGCCGTGACTATTTTTTTACCTACTGAACCAAAATTTAGTTATTTTAGTATTAAATTATATAATTAACATTTTTTTTTGCTTTTTCAAATCTCAAAAAAACACACTTTAACTACGTTTCGAATTTTAGGCTAGCCAATAGTCCGTAATGACCACCTTTTAGTGACAAGGCGGCGGCGTTCTCAAAAGCAACCTATAAGTTACCGGTCCGCCTATAATGAGCGCCGTCATCGCCGAAGTTATTTGGGAGCATGATTTGGCGTTTGATTGATGGACTATAGATTAATTGGAACTCACTTGGGGCCAACAATAAAATGTATTAAAGTGCTTTATATATTTATATTTATTACTAATTTATTAGTGACATTTTTATTTTGCCAGAATATATGACATTTTTATCTTGCTAAACCAGGCAAAAATGACATTTTTACTTTGCCGAAAGTATGACATTTTTACGTTGCCTCAACAGCTGACCGTAATAAAATTTCTCGCTTTAGCCTTCCCATTGTTGTTAAACCTAGCTCAATGTGTCATAATTAACCAGCCTTGGACGGCTAACGCGCTTAAGCTGACCCTGAGAGCCAGGGTCGCCAGACTTACAGGATTGCAATCATGACCTTGAAAAAATTCTCTCTAGCCGATCAGACCTTCGCGGATATAATTGACAAAAACTATTTTTATGTGGATAAGACCAGATACATCTACGAGCTCTGGAATAGCGAGGAGAATAG
>JAISMU010000122.1 GCA_031276635.1 Deltaproteobacteria bacterium
AGATCATCAACTCCGAGTATCAGGCCATGGCCGCGGAAATTGACCGTATCGCCAACGCCACCAACTTCAACGGCATCAAACTCCTGGACGGCTCAGTTACCAATCAGCACGGTGGTCAGGGCCTGAAGATCCACTTTGGAGTCAGCAATAACCCGGCTGAGGACTATTACTTTGTCAACATCGGGGACGCCCGGGCCACCAGCTCCACTGGCCTGCGGATCGGTGGGGACGCCAAAAATGACATCTGGGGCCAAGGAGCGGCCGGATCCGGGCCTCTGGCTGGGCCGGGCTGCTGCACCGCCGGTTATGAGTCTTTGGACGGAAAAGCCGGGTTCACCTCTGGGGAAACCTTCAGCTATGGCTATAACTGGGACTGGATGGAAAACAAAGACTCCGCTTTGTTGACCGGTCGGTATCTGGCAGGCAGGTACACTGTCTCCAGCAGCGATAGCCTGCAAAGCCTGGTCAATAAAGTCAACGCCGGGACCCAGAGTCGGGTTGGTATTGAGATTAACGCCTCCGCTTTGAATGGGGCTATTAAATCAGGTGGAACTGTGGCCGTCTGCATTGGCGATGAGGCCTATGTCTTTGGCGACATGAAAGTGGCTGGTGGGGAGTTTTCAGCGGAAGTTTCTGCGACAAGCGCCTCATATACCTATCAAGCCAAGGGCACTTACAAATCAAGCGCTCTCATGGTTTTAGGCGACAAATTTCTTTTAGACAAAGTTCAAATTTCTGCTTTGAGCAAGGCGGGATTTTCAAAGTCAGCATTGAACGCGCTGGGTTTCAAAGCGGTAGAAGTCTCAGCCACTGGGGCCTCCGCCGCTAGCTCGTCAGAAATAACTGCTTCGAGCCAGGCTCTTCAGAATTTATTGACCGCCTTGAACAGCGCGTGGAACAACCAGGGTCTTAGTGGCCTGGGCTTGAATGTCTCCGCCGGCGCTTCCGCTGGTTTTTATGTTGGCTCGTCGACTGTAACTTCAACAGGCAATGGCTCAGCCGTCATTAATAAAAAATACAGAACTATTATTAGTGGACAAACTTTAGTAGTCAACACCGATATTTACGCTGACAGCGCTGGTAACTGGACCACCGATAAACTTGTGGCCTCAGCTCTTGGTTTAGCGGAAATTGTCTATTATATAGAAAACCCCAATGAAATGAAATATAAGGCGAGTTGCGCATTCAATTTTGACGTTGGGGTAACAGCTGGAAAAAAATACGGATTTTCTGGTAACACCGGCCGGGCCATCTCCTCAGCTGGTCTGGCATGGGCGACGAATCCAACTTTTCCTATATCATTTTCCATGTCCGCATCCGCGGTTACAGAGGATTTGGCTAAGAGTCGACTTGTCGCTTGCGCCCAGGCTTATTTGAACTCAGCGTTTGATTACGCCGAAAACTTATATTTTACCGTGGACAGTGGTAGTACCAGGACATTATTGACAGATGCGGATGTCCGCAAAAACGCCCAGGTTGGCACCAACGTTAACGCCGCTGGCGAAATTACTGGAATTCTGACAGTTAACGCCGGTATATATCTTGACAACAACGGAAACTGGACTGAAAGCGCCTCGATCGCCGCTCTTTTTAACATGGGTGAATTGACTTATCGTTTTTCAGCGGTAGCCGGCAATGAATTGTTAATAACCGCGGCGGCTGGGCCCTCGCTTGATTTATCAGCTATCGTAAGAACAACAGGTGGAGGATTTAATGGCACCCAAACTGTGGCGGCCAACACCTTAACCGCTCTCAAAGATAAAATTAACGCCAACGTTAAATTTGTTATTAAAAACAGGCAAGATTCCGTGTCTACCAACACAAATGGAAAACTTGATGGAGACGGAAAGGTCTTTAATCCACCATATGTGGCGACGGATTCGATAAATGCCAAAGTAGTTCCGCTATCTAATGGCTCAGAAAAATTATCCGCGACAGGCGTTTTTGGCGGAAAAAAAATCGACGCCGATGCTAACACAGCTTCTCGTGGTTTCAAAGATAAGATAACTACATCCGCGACCGTTTCCTACATCGCGGGTTACTTGGCCGATTCCATCAGTTATGAGTTATCTCGTCGTCAAGCATCCTCTACCACTACCACTGGCGACGGCATGATCTATACCAAGGCGCCCGCTATTCCGCCTGTTACCATAACCGCGTCTGATATAAGCTCCCCAGTTGAGATGGTGAAATTAAGAGAACGGGCAGCCACTTCCGCGTATACGACTTCCATTGTCATTAATGGGGCGGTAGACGCCAGTAAGTCAAAAAATCTGGTGGCCAGCGCTGGAACTTCGGCTATCGTAACCAGCGGTGTTAACAGCGGCAAATCTAACTTTGGGGCCTGGGCCTTGGCCTCAGCCATCAATCACAACGCCAATAGCCAGTTCTGGGCTATGGTCCAGCCAGCTGACTCTACTGGCCGAAAAGCGGACATGGTTTACGTCTTCACCAAAGAGGGCGGTAATTATAACGATCTGTTGGCTTGCGACGTGGCTGGTAGCGACAGCGCCTCCCGAAAAGGCCTTGATTCAGTGGACTTTGAGAATGTCCAGAACGCTGAAATGCATGAGGACGGCACCACATTTACCTTGGGTGGCGAGAAGTGGGGCACGATGAAGCCTATGCAGTCCAAGTCTCACCTTGGATCAGAGGTCTGGAACGTTACCTTGAACGGGCGTGATGTGGGAGCGGAACGCGATCTTTGGATAGCCAACGCCAAGGAAATCGACACCCCGGCTCTTTTGGCCGGAATCATCAATGGCATGGATCGCAACAGCTTCGTGGAGATCCAGAACGCCGCCGACAGCCCCTGGGTTGGGGGCGAAATCCGGACTCAGTCCACCGCTCAGGCGGCTTTGGACGCCATTACCGAGTCCATCAACACTAAAGACAAAATTCGGGCCGATCTGGGAGCTCTCCAGAACCGTCTGGAGAACACCATGACTAACCTCACGGTCCAGTCCGAAAACCTCCAGGCCTCGGAGAGCCGAATCTCCGACGTGGACGTGGCCACGGAAATGACCGAGTTTACCAGAAATAACGTCCTCTCGCAGGCGGCCACCTCCATGCTGGCCCAGGCCAACAGCCTCTCCCAGCTGGCTCTGAGCCTTATCCGGTAATCCCGGTCAGACTTAGTTTTCTCAAGCCCCCGGGTCCTCCCGGGGGCTTTTTAATTTCGGATTTTTATTTCAATATTTGAGGTTTGTTATTGAGAATATGTTACTGCAAACTGGCGCAAGTAACCCGAGTTCGCGAAAAGTCTCGCCCTCAGTTATTCTTCACCTTTTTTGGACATTAGGGCGAAACTCCACTCACTCAAATTCAATTGGCAGGCCCATCTCAAGATGACCTTGAAAAAAATACCCTCTGAAAAAGTTGAAATTTAAAAATTTATCTGACTCATTTAGCTTTTTCGGTCATCATCACTCACCCAAAATTGACCAGACTGTTATTAGCTGACCCTTGACTTAAAGTCCATATTTTAAGCTCAAGATGACTCAAGCTTTAATCCCAACCAATGAAAAAAATCAACTATTTGTCAGCCAGAGGGACTTGCGGTATTTTTTGAAGCCCAATCAGTGGCCAATGTCAATTCATCAATAAACAACCAATTCCTCTTTCGCCTATCCTTTTACCCCACCCATCTCCGCTTTTCAACACCTCACATCTTCCCTACTTGTCACTCCTCTCATTAACGCTCCAACACCTCTCTCCTTCTCCACCTCTTACTCTACCCTTCCCCACTCCAACACCTCTCCCCGCCTCCCAGGCCGAAAAACCAAGCCCCCTTAAACAATTAGCCCCTAACAAAAACTAATCACCTTCGGTCAGAGGGTAAAATCCGGCAAAAGTTGACGCTTTATTTTGTCTGGCTACCCCTCGGCTTGATTGTTCAGCCATCCGAAAAATTAGCCCACTGCCCGCCTCCATTTCCTGGTTAAGCCTACAATTTTTAAAATTTTATATTATTAGAACTATATTACTATTTTTAGTCTTTTTTTCTTTTAATTAATAATATTTGACAATATAGATCCCTCATGCTATAAGGGGAAGTTTTGGGAGGAGCGATTAATGACTGAAATTACCGCGGTCAGAGGATTCAAAGATATCCTACCTGACCAAACCCAGATCTGGCGGCTCGTGGAAGACAAAGCCCGCGACCTGGCCCGGCGCTTCGGGTACCTGGAGCTCAGGGTCCCCATTTTGGAAAGAACCGAGCTCTTCGCCCGAGGTATCGGCGATACCACTGACATAGTGGAAAAAGAAATGTACACCATGGAGGACCGGAGTGGCGACAAGATCACCCTCCGACCGGAGGCCACCGCCGGGATGGTCCGGGCCGTGCTGGAAAACAATCTGGCTGAGGGCGGTCGGCCTCTTCGCCTTTTCTGTCTGGGGCCGATGTTTCGCTACGAGCGGCCCCAAAAAGGTCGCCAGCGGCAGTTTCACCAGCTGGACGTGGAGGTTTTTGGGGACCCGGGCCCGTATATTGACGCGGAAGTCATTTGCCTGTTGAGCTCCTTTCTGACTGAGCTGGGCCTGACGGAGGTCTCGGTCCTTTTAAACTCCCTGGGTTGCCCCAAGTGCCGGCCTTTATACCGGGAAAAGCTGACCGCCTTTCTCCGCGCCCGCCAGGCTGACCTCTGCCCCGACTGCCTCAGCCGCCTGGAGCGCAACCCTTTGCGGATCCTGGACTGCAAGGTGGAGTCCTGTCAGGCCCTCACCGCCGATGGCCCGGACATGGCCGAGTGCCTGTGCCCCGAGTGTCAGGCTCACTTGGCCGGAGTCACCCGAGCTCTGGCCGACCTGGGCCTCCCCTACGCCTTAAGCTCTCGTCTGGTCCGAGGTTTGGACTACTACGCCCGGACCACTTTTGAGATCCACTCTGGTCGTCTGGGAGCCCAGAGCGCCATGGCCGGAGGGGGGCGTTACGATGGCCTTTGCCGACAGCTGGGTGGGCCGGATCTGCCCGGCATTGGTTTCGCGGTGGGGCTGGAAAGAGTAATCTTGGCCCTAACCCAGGTTAAGGAGTTTGCCTTCCCCGGGCCGGACTACTACCTAGCCGCCCTGGCCCCGGAAACCCTGGGCCCGGCCTTTGTCCTAGCCCATAAACTCCGGGCCAGAGGTTTGGCGGTGGAGGCCGACTGGGAGGCGGGAAGCCTCAAAAGCCGCCTCAAACGAGCCGACCGCCTGAGGGCGGCCAAGGTTATCATGTTGGGACCCGATGAGCTGGCCAGAAACGAGGTCACCATTCGAGATCTGGCCACCAAGGAACAGATAACCAGGTCCCTGAGCGACCTGGACAAATTTTAAGCGGTAAGTTTTCAACCAGGCTTGGCTAAGATGGATAAGCGAAGGATAAGAAAGAAGGCTTCCTAATTGGCTAGACCTGAAAACCGCGCCCAGGGTCAGACCTCACCCAAAGTCCGCGCTCATCCCAGAGTTATTAGGCGATAGCGACTGATGGCCAGATCAAACCTTGGATTAGAGAGCAAAAGCGCCTGGCCAACCAACGCGTCTTTCGACTAACCATAGCCCCCTTCTGAGCCGGAGCATGGGCTACTAATCTTTGAGAATAGCCAGTCCCCAGGCCACAGTTTCCGCAACTTCCAGAGATCCGCGGGGCCGGACCGCTGAGAAGAGATGGTGGCTTGAGGCTGTTTTGACCGCCAATAGCCACCGCCAAGGACAGAACCTTCAAGAACAGGAACTTGGCCCTGGCGGCGATAAACACTGGCTCAGAGGCCGACCCAGGCAAGTCTTGGGCATAAGGGACAGGCTCCAAAAGTTAGCCTCTGGTGAAAAAACCAAAGCCTCGCCGACCCTCGCCTGGTTTAAAAACCCGAAGAACCTGAAAGAAAACAGAATAATAATCAACCAAAGGCTAAAAAAAAACAAGAATCAGCTTTAGACGGAAAAAAACTGATATTTGGAAATTAATAGAAAAATTAAAACAGATCATGACTCGAAGTTGAGACTGATCGCCAAAGAATTAGCCGCTAAAATGAAATAACCTGGCGTAATTAATAAAAAAAAGCTAACCTGGCTGGTCGGACAATTGGCGGAACAGAGTAGCCCACCCGGGGAAAAATAAGGAAAAAAATGGGCTAATTTTAACGTTTTCAGCCCCTTGACCAAACCATTCTGACCAGATTTGATGACCAGATTTGACAACGCGGGGAAGGTAGAAAAAATAGTGGCCCGAACTGAGACCCAGGCCAGGATTTTTGGCCCAACTAGAAAAAAAGAGGAGCTATCCCCAAACTGACTTTCCGCCAAGCCACCACGCCAGCCCCCAACTAACCACCAATCCCAGGCCAGGGACCCGCTTAAGCGGGGGGTGCCGAAGGCTCGCCAAAAACAGCTTTGACCTCGCCCTGACCGATGACGCCCAGACCTATGGACACAACGTCCTGGCCCGG
>JAISMU010000148.1 GCA_031276635.1 Deltaproteobacteria bacterium
GAGAAGTTCTTGAACAACTATGACTTGGCGGTCCAAAACTGGATCGACAAGCATCCTGGTTGGGAACGTTTGATCGCTGACTCCCCGGTCAGCTCGGAGGAAATCAGAAAACGCCTGACTTTCGCCTGGCAATTTTACAAGGTCGTCCCCCCAGACCAGAGCCCCGCCTCCGAGAGCCTCCAGGCTGAAGTGGCCAACCTGGGCTCGACCCTGTTCGGGGAGATCGCCAAAGAGGCCCAGTCCATCTGGAACAGGCGCTACTCAAGCAGAACCGAAGTCAGCCATAAAGCTCTGTCGCCCTTAAAATCCCTGCGCCAGAAGTTGACGGGCCTGTCCTTCGTTGAGCCCAAAGTGGCTCCCATCGCCGATCTCATCGAAGAGACTTTGAACGGGATTCCCAAAAGAGGCCTCATCAATGGCTCGCCCCTCCTGCTCCTGCAGGGTCTGGTGTCCGTGTTGAAAGATCCGGATTTACTCGTTGAGCATGGCCAGAAAATTCTGAGCGGCCAGTCTCCTTCCAGTCTGCTCCAGGATATCCAGGACACCAAGTTTGACCTGGACCTGGTGGGGATTGATGGTCAGGACGGACCCGACCTGGAACTGGAAGTACTAGATGAGCTTGGCCTGGGCGATGACCAGGATCAAGGGGCCGTCATATCAATTGATGACGATTTTGACTTTATTGACCAACCGGACAACCCTCCTGACTCTCCTTTGCCTCCTGACTCAGACGAAGATTTTTTGACTAACGATGGTTCGGATAACCAGGACGATTCTGGATGGATGTCAAGGGATTTGGTTAGGTCAAATTAGACAAACAAAAAGCCAAAAGCCTTGATTTTACTGGGCTTTTGGCCTTTATAGCGCTTCTTAGAATTATCTACTGGTGGAGCTGAGGGGGATCGAACCCCTGACCTCATGACTGCCAGTCATGCGCTCTCCCAAACTGAGCTACAGCCCCACGCGATAAAACGATCAGAAAAACCTCGACTCGATTGGCCTGAATTTTCTGAGTCTTGGCTTTATAACAGATTATCCCGATAGTGTCAAAATTTTTTTGGCTATCCGGGAAAAATCGAAAAAAATAAAAAAATTTTCAGCCTGAGTTCAGGTAACTATTTGATTTTACTGGTGGAGCTGAGGGGGAGCGATCCCCTGACCTCATGACTGCCAGTCAGGCGCTTTTTCCGTTAGAGATTATTTTTTCCCAAAGTTGGGATTTTTCTTGTTGCTCGGTCAGGTTTTTAAATTTAGAAAAATATTATAAAAAATGTTATTTATTAGTTATTAAACCATTGTTGGGTGTTATTCGCTATTTTGACTAAGGTCAACATGACGGGCACTTCCACCAAAACTCCCACAATGGTGGCTAGGGCCACAGGGCTATCCGCCCCAAAAAGGGCGATGGCCACGGCAACCGCCAGCTCAAAGAAGTTCGACGCTCCGATCATTCCGGCGGGGGCGGCGATGTTGAAAGGCAGCTTTAATTTTTTACTGGCCCCGTACGCGACAAAGAAAATCAAAAAGGTCTGGATAATGAGCGGAATGGCGATCAGGGCTATGTGCAGAGGGTTGGCCAGAATCACCTGCCCCTGGAAGGAGAAAATGATAATCAGGGCGGTCAAGAGCCCTGCGACGGTGATGTTTCCAAATTTTGGGATAAAGCGGTTTTGAAAATACTCCAGGCCGCGGCGCTTGATGACCGCGTTCCGGGTAATTGCCCCTCCGGCCAGAGGGATGACCACAAACAGAGCCACTGACAACAAAAGCGTGTCCCAAGGCGCCGACACCCCGCTGACCCCCAACAGAAAGGCCACGATGGGGGTAAAGGCGACCAGGATGATCAAGTCGTTGGTCGCCACCTGAACCAAAGTGTAGGCGGGGTCGCCGTTGGTCAAATGGCTCCAGACGAAAACCATGGCCGTGCAAGGGGCCGCTCCCAGTAAGACCGCCCCGGCCAGATAATCCCGGGCCAGATTTTCCGGGATCAGCGACTTGAAGACCACCTGGAAAAACAGGCTCGCGAGCGCGAACATGGTAAAGGGTTTGATCAGCCAGTTGGTGATCCAGGTGACCATCAGCCCTTTGGGGTTTTTACCCACATTTTTGACGCTGGCGAAGTCGATCTTGAGCATCATGGGGTAAATCATGAGCCAGATCAGGATGGCGATGGGTATCGAAACATTAGCCCACTCAAACCGGCTTAAAAATTTGGGGGCCGCTGGCAGGAACCGACCGATGGCGACCCCGGTCGCCATACAGACAATGACCCACCAAGAAAGGTGTCTCTCAAAAAAGCCGATACTCGGCCTTGAACTCTCAGCCATGACTAACCTCACCTCCCAACGTTTAGTCAATCAGTCACCTATAAGTTTGACCCTCGACCGCTCACCGCCAAAGAGGCAGGGTCGAGCCGGGATTGAGCTAGGGGCGAGAGCGACGTTTAGCCCAGGAACCCAAAAAGCTCAATCTTCACAGCCCTCGTTGTCGCTCTGGCCCAGGGTCACCGTTACTGTCGTTAATTCCCCCAGTAGCCGGGCCGCTGTTTGGCTCCCGGTCTCGCTGATGGAGTAATAGGTCCATTTGCCCTGTTTGCGAGCCGAGACCACGCCGCTATCAACCAGGATTTTCATGTGATGCGACAGGGTGGACTGGCCGACGGGGACCTTTCTTAAAAGGACGCAGGCGCACTTCTCGCCGCCACGCAGTAGCTCCAAGACCATGAGTCTGGTCTCGTCGCAGAAGGCTTTGAAGATTTTGGCGTTGTTCAGGTGAGTCTGGGTCATGGGGCCTCGCTGATATCTAAATTTTTCGATTTATTCCAAAATAGACCTCGTATCGAAATTTGTCAATACGTTTCATTAAATTTTTTCGGTCACCCTGAAAAACAATCATGGTTGGTCAAAAGGCGCCGCCGGAGGGGAAAGCTCCGCCCGCAGGCTCATCTCAGAGTTGGGAGGGGGGGGTAGGGGTAATGGAGAGCCTGACCCCTCAAAAAATAGACTTGCCCAGAATGGAGCGGCTCAACCGGAAACTTGGCTGGAAAACTGGGTTTTTGGTTGTTTTTCCCCAAAATGGCGAAAATCAAGGCAGGCCAAAGGAAAATTTTCAGGGGTTGAGGGATTTGGGACCATCCAGGTCACCTGAAATCGCGAAAAAGGGAGATTATCGACATTTACGTCCAAATTCAGCGCCCATTTTTGTCCTGGCTATTTCGACATTTTCGTAACTATATTTTCTGAACTCAACATTTGAGTGTCCAATCTCTTTTTCAAAAATCTGACTCATATAAAACTTTATGGATTTTTACACGTTTAATTAACAATAAAAATTGATAATATTTCAGGGTTTTCAGCGTGGCACATTAGTTGCTTTAAACCTTACCTGAACTAAGCCAAATCTTTTTACCAGGGGTATTTTGGGTGGAATAGGATATTCCCCCTTTTGTTCAAGATTTTTCCTAAAAAGTCCAGGGCCATCAGCCCTTCTGGGCGATATTTATAATATTCGCTTTTAATAATCGCGTGGTGACCGGGGAATAGGCCTGGCTCGCCAGAAAATCTCATTTTTTGGGGATGGAGGTCTATCCCTCAAAGCAGCGGAGGATATAATTGATGAGCGTTGACACTCGAGGAGCCGCTCAGGAAATCGCGGCCAGCTACGATAGTGGGAAGATAGATCGAAGGACATTTTTGCGTCGCATGGGGCTGATAGGCGTGGGCGTGGCGGTGGCCAACGCGGTGAGCCTGTCGCCATTGGGAGCGGTCAAAGCCTGGGCGGCCATCAGTGGCCCAGAGGACCGGGCCTGGGCTTTAGCCAAGGAAAAGGCGGCTGCGGCGACCAAGAAGAGCCTGACATTGTTGATCCCCACCGGCTCCATCGGCAACATGACCCCTTACGTGGACAAGTGGAAAAATGAGCTGGGCGTGAGCCTGGAGTTTATTGAGGAGCCGGACGAGGTTGTCCATACCAAGGGGATGCAGGAGGCCGTGGCTAAGACAGGGCGCTACGACGTCATGATGCCCACGGCTATGTCTTACCCGGACTGGTTTGACTCTGGTTTGATCTACGATCTGACTGACTGGACTGAGAAGTATCAACCGGATCTGTTCAATAAAGAGTGGGGGGTGGTTTTTCCGGCCAGCCATCACGCCCAGCTCTATAATGGCCGGGTGGTCGGTCTTTTGTGCGATGGCGACCAGATCACTCTGTTGTGTCGGAAGGACTATCTGGAAAAACCTGATAAAGCGAAGGCCTTCGCCGATCAATATGGTTATCCCCTGGACGCGCCCAAGACCTGGAAGGAATATTACAACCTGGCCAAGTTCATGCATGATCCCAAGAACAATTTTTACGGCACCCTGGAGTATCGCTCCCGCTACTACTGTAAATGGATGTTCATGCAGCGCCTGGCCTCCAAGGGGAGCTTGTGGTTCGATCAGGACATGAATCCCACCTTTAACTCCCCCAAAGGCTTGGAAGTTCTGGAAGACATGCTGGCCGTCAATGAGTTCCTCCATCCGGACGCTTTCAGCTTTACCTGGTCTTCCAACTATAACGCTTATGGCCGGGGCGAGGGTTTTTTGAACATCGTCTGGCCCTCGGGCTTTAAGTACTCCAAGGCTCCCTCCACCGGGCCGGCCACCACAGGCAAGATCAAGGCCACGGTTATGCCGGCTGACACTCTGCCCGATGGAACCAATCTCTACGCCGGCATGTTCTGTTGGGGGTACGGTTTCGCCATTTCCAAGTACTCGGCCAATCCTGATCTTTCCTACGCCTACGCCCAGTGGATGACTTCGCCAACCATTTCCGCTGACGCCATTCCTTACTTGGGCGGTTATTCAGATCCTTACCGGGTCAACCACATGCTCGCTCCCACCGAGCGTTTGATCGAGACTTACACTACGGATTACCTGAAGATTCTTTACAACAACATCGTCAACACTGTGCCTGACTTTTGCCTGCCGGGGGGTTTTGAGTATCAAGACGCCTTGGACAAAGAGGTCCACGCTTGTCTGACTGGTGACAAAAAACCTAAAGACGCCCTGGACGACGCGGCCCAGCAATTTGATCGCATAACTCGCCGGAAAGGCAAGGAAAAGGTTCGGAAGTCCTGGTTCGCTTTAACCGAGAACCTGGCTGAGCCCATTAAAATCGCCACTGGCCGGGGAAATTGGAAGCTATGAGCCCATTCTGGGCGCCTTGGCCAGGCCTGGGCGCCCAGATTTCCGATAAAATAATATTTTGAAATAATAGTCATCATGTCAGAAAACTCGCCCAATAATTACAAACCCAAAAAACAGGGTCGAATTTTCACCATCCCCGGCCAGGTTGTGTCCCTGGTGGTCCTGGTCACGCCCCTGTTGGTCGCTCTGTATATGAGCTTTACTGATTGGTCGCCCACCAGAAGTAGCCTCGCGGAGGCCAGCTTCATGGGGTTGGAAAATTACAAGGAGTTGTTGGTTTACGACAACCGTTTTTTGCAAGCGGTCGGTCGGACCGCCCTCCTGGCGGTTATCTGCCTTTCTTTGGAGTTTGTTCTCGGCCTGGGCCTGGCGACGCTTTTTTTGCGGACTTTTCGAGGCCAGCGGATCCTTTTTTCGGCCTTTCTGACACCTATGATGGTTTTGCCGGTGGTGGTGGGCTACACTTTCTGGATGCTTTTTCAATCCAATGGCCCGGTCAATCAGGTTCTGGCCCTCTTGGGAATCTCCAGCGTGGAGTGGTTTCGCAGCTCGACTCTGGCCTTCATCGCCGTGGTCATCACCGAGGTCTGGCACTGGACCCCGTTGTTCTTTCTGATCCTTTTGTCAGGCTTGAACGCGGTCCCGGAAAACCCCATTCGGGCCGCTGTCATCTTGGGAGCCTCGCCCCGCCAGGTGTTCTGGAAAGTGGTTTTCCCCGCCCTGCGACCGGTCATCATCGTCGCCTTTGTCATCCGGGCGATGGAGGTGATAAAGATCTTTGACGAGGTCTTTCTTTTGACCAGGGGCGGCCCAGGCTCCTCGACTGAGACCATCAGCCTGTACATCTACAAGTTGGCCTTTAACGATTTTCAATTGGCGTATGGGGCGGCGGCGGCTTTCCTGGTCCTGGCCGGTTCGCTTCTGATGATCCACCTTTTGATGATCCCGGTTCGGGATCAGCTCCTGGATAATAGAGGTTGACCATGCTGAATCGACCGTTGAGCCTGGCTCAGATTCCCTTGATTGTCATTGGTCTGGTCCTGTGCCTCTTTCCCATCTTCTGGTTAGTCATGACCGCCATCAAGCCACCCATTGACTGGAACGCTTCGCCGGCCATCTGGATTCCCAGCGAGCCGACTCTGATCAATTTCCGTACCCTCTTTAATCCGGACGCCATTCGGGCCTACGGGGTCGGAGGGGTCAGCCAGGCGGCCACCCGGGCGGTGATGGGCTCCATCCTGGCCTCCATTTCCGCGACCTTCCTGGCGGTGGGCCTGGGGTTGATCTCAGCCATTGGCCTGTCGCGCTACAGTCGAACCAATTGGGCGACGCCTTTAATCATTTTGTCGGGGCGGATGTTTCCACCAGCGGCCATCGCGGTGCCTTTTGTCATCATCTTTTCCTTGACTAACTTAATGGACACTTATCCGGGCCTTATCGCCGTGTACACGGCCGTAACGCTCCCGTTTTCCACCTGGATGCTCAAAAGTTTTGTCGATGATCTGCCTAGAGAGATGGAGGAGGCGGCCATGTTAGACGGCAAATCCCGGCTTATGGCCCACCTCACCGTGACCGTGCCCTTGATCCGCGGCGGCATATTTTCCACGACCATGCTGGTCTTCATTTTGAACTGGTCTGAGTATATGTTCGCGCAGGTTCTCTCCAACACGGAGTTGGCCACTATTCCGGTGCAGCTGGCTAAATATGTCACCGCCACCGCCGGGACTCTCTATGGCGTCCAGGCGGCTCTGGCGGTCTTGGCCATGGCTCCCTTGATTGTGGGCGGTTATTTCATCCAGGGTCATCTGGCCAGAGGCCTGACGTTCGGGGCGATCAAGAAATGATAGAGCTAATTGACTTGACCAAAGAGTACCCAGGCTCCAGCCAGGCGGCGGTGGACAAGGTTAATCTGTTCATTGAAAAAGGCGAGACCATGGCCCTGCTGGGGCCCTCAGGTTGCGGGAAGACCAGCACTCTCAACATGATAGTGGGGCTGGAAAAGCCTACTTCTGGAGATATTCGGGTCAATGGCCAGTCCATTGTCAATGTCCCGGTGGAAAAGCGAGGTATAGGGCTGGTTTTTCAGGACTACGCCGTCTTCACTTCCATGACGGTCCGCCAGAATCTGGCTTTTGGCCTGGAAGTTCGGAAAACCCCGAAAGACATTGTCAAACGCGAGGTGGAACGGACCGCGGAGTTTATTGGCCTGGGGAACAAGCTGGAGGCCAAGGCCCGGAGCTTGAGCGGCTCAGAGCTGCAGAGAGTGGCCATCGGTCGGACTCTGGTCACCCAACCTTCCATCCTCCTTCTGGATGAGCCTCTGTCGAATCTTGAGCCAGAGGCCCGCCTGTCCATGCGTCAGGAGTTAAGGCGTCTGCGGCAGGAGCTGGGCCTGACTATTATTTATGTTACCCACGACCAGGTGGAGGCCTTGTCTTTGGCGGATCGGTTGGCCATCATGAATTTTGGGCGTCTCATTGAGGTGGAGAGGACCGCGGTCATGCTGGAGCGGCCCTCGGCCATCCAGGTGGCTCAGTTTCTGGGCAATCCCCCCATGAATATTTTGCAGGGTTATTATCGCGAGGGCGAGGCGGATGGAGGGGGAGGCCTGTTTTTTCGGCAGGGGAAGGTCGATTTCAAGCTCCCGACCAAGCGCCCGCCGGATGAGGTCAAGCTGGGCGGGAACCAATTCTATTATCTGGGCGTGCGCCCAGAGGATCTGCGCCTGACCGAGGGGCCGGATTATTTTGTTCAGGGCGTGGTCACAGGTCTGGAGCGCCGGGGTTTTGACTGCGTGGCCAACATTACCGTGGATGACCTGGAGATCAAGGCCCTGTTTGTTGAGCCAGTGCCGGCCTGGGGTGAGACGGTCAGCCTGAGCGCCCCGGCTGACAAGTTTTTCCTCTATGACCGCCGAGGTCAGCTGTTGACCGTTGGCTTGCCCGGGAATTGACGATGACTGATCTGACCGGCTTGGATGTCCAGAATTTAACCAAGACTTATGGGCCTAAAAAAGCCTTGGGCGGCATTTCCTTTGTCGCCCCACACGGCGGCTTTACCGTTCTGCTTGGCCCCGGGGGAGCCGGGAAAACCACGACCCTGCGTCTTTTGGCGGGCTTAGAGCCTCAGACCGAGGGCCAGATTTTTTTGGACGGCCAGGAAATTTCGCGGCTGGCTCCCCGAGACCGGAACATGGCCATGATTTTTGATAACCTGGCTCTCTATCCGAACAAAAATGGTTTTCAAAACTTGGCCAGCCCTCTGGTTCTGAAAAAAACGCCAATGGAGGAGATTAGGAAACGAGTTTTTAGCTTGGCCGAAAAGCTTAACCTCACCCTGGTTCTCGATCGTCTGCCTAAAACCATGTCCGGCGGGGAGAAGCAGAGACTGGCCCTTGGGCGGGCCCTGATCCGCGAGCCTCGCCTTTTTCTGCTGGATGAGCCCTTAAGTAGCGTGGACGCGCCGTTGCGATTCAAACTGCGCTCTGAGCTTAAAAGGCTCCAAAAAGAGGAGGGCCACACCTTTTTGATGGCCACCCCAGATTTTACCGAGGCTCTGGCGGTGGGGGACACCATCATCATGCTCCACGAGGGGCGGATCACTCAAGTCGCCAGTCCCCAGAAGCTCTATGATCAGCCGGTGGACACCCGGGTCGCCATCTTTGTCGGGTCCCCTCAGATAAATCTTTTTCAGGCCGAGTTTCGGGAGGGGCAGTTGGCCTTTTTGGGTCTCAGCTGTCCCTGCCCGGCCCGGTTGGCTCCGCTCCTGGCTGACCAAGGGCGCGGCTTCACGGTGGGGTTGAGGCCCGAGAACGCGGCCCTGGTTTTTGATGATACCGAGGTCAAACCTGGGGACATCCTGGGTGAGGGCGTCCTGGTGGATATCGAGTCCCTGGGTCGGACCATGGCCTTGACCCTCAAGTGTGGCCAGGATCTGATAACCACGTTGGCCTCGGCCTCGGTCTTGAGCCAGATAACCATAGGCCAGGCCAGACGTTTTCGGATTAAAGACCCTAACCTGCTTTTGGCCTTCAAGCCTGATGGCCGCAATTTTCTGGTTTAGCGTCGGCCCCTTAATGGTTTCACTTCATCAATAAAGTAGGTAACCGTTCACCCACGATAAGATTATTCCCAGTCATCTTTCATTAAATTAGCGGCGGCTATCCCCAGCTGCTGAGGCGCTCTGAAGGTTTAGCTCTTCTTTGGAGACGTTTTTTTTCGCGCGGGTTTTATCGCCTGAGGAAACAGAATCAGCCTTAGCGATTGCCCTTCGGGCGACCCTCCCCAGGAAAGCCAACCCTCCCTGACTCCAGCCCATGTCTCGCCTGTTTCTTCCCGAATCTTTTAGCCTGCCTGAAGGCCCGAAATCTCGTTTTTCACAGCTCTACCCGACCACAGCGAAAGCTGTGGCAGCACAAGTTGATGGCTAAAGGGAGTGAGGCCAGGTGGGTGGGGTAAATCTTGATCCTCAGGCCCAGTAAGGTGGTTCGGCCGCCTAAACCCATGGGGCCGACCCCCGAGGCGTTGACCGCCTCAAAGATTTCCTCAGCCAGGAGTTTTTCGGCCTCAGTGGACTCGGTCTCGTCCAGGATTTCCATCAGGGCCAGGCGGGAGAGTCGCGGGGTGGACTCAAATGAGCCGCCCACGGCCACCCCGGCGTAATAAGGGGGGCAGGCGTCCGGGCCGGCCTGGGCAATGGCCTCGACCACGGTCTTGATGATGGCCTCCCGACCGGCGGTGGGGGACAGGGAGGCGAAGAAGCCACGATTGTCGCAGCCGCCACCCTTCGCCAGGGCGCGGATAACCATCTTATCGCCCGGGGTAATGACGGTCTCCAAACTCACCGGAGTGTTGTCGCCCAGGTTGAGCCGCGATAGAGGCCAACAGGAGGATTTGCGCAGATACGCGAAATTGTAGGCGGCCTTGACCCCTTCCTCCACCGCCTCGCCCAGGGGCGGCCCAGCCAGCACCACCTCTTGGCCGATTTCCAGGCGAACCTGAGCCAGACCCGTGTCCTGGCAAAGGGGCAGAAAATTCTTGGCGGAAAGATCGCTATTGATGAGCAGGCGCTCCAGAATGGAGCGGCCCAGCGGGGAAGGCTCGGTCTTGAGGGCCTCGGAGAGATCCGACTTGACTTTCGGGGGCAGGACAAAAGCGGTGGTTAAGAACAGGTCGCGGACCTCTTCGCCGATGTTCTGGGTGAAGATAATTCTCATGGGAATATGACCGTAATGTTAGTGAGACAAAAATTAAAAAAACAAAAGCCTAGCTCTACAGCGGCTTGACATAGGGGCGGTCAACGAGTTTTCGTTGCTTGAGCTCACGACTGTAGGCCTCGGCGGAGACCTTGTCGTCAAAGGCGCCGCTCTGGACTCGAAACCAGAGCTTGTTTTTTTCGGTGACCTCAGAAATAGCCACTGGAAACCCCGCCGCCTCGATCCGAGATTTCAGGCTCAAGGCGTTTTCTTGTTTGCCAAAGGCCCCCAGGAGCACGGTGTATTTCCGGGGCCCGGGCGGCTCCAGAATCACGGCCTCCCCAGAAACCGGGGGGCTAGGGCTCTGGGTGGGGCTTAAGGGGGGGGCCGGCAGCCGGGGCTTGGGCTTTTCCTGAGCCGGGGTTTTGGGCGGCGGGGGCGGTGGCTCTTTTATGCCCTTGGTGACCAGAGTCCGGCCCACCGGCTCCATGCGGCTGATGACCGGGGCCATGCTTTGGGCGGCGGTGACCATGAGCCCAGGGAGGTTCGGGTCCGGGGCCGGCTCAAACAGAGGCGAGGGGCTGGCTGGCGTGACCGGAGTCGGCGGGGTCGGGGCGGGGGGGGGGTGGCGGCGGGGGGGCTGGCCCC
>JAISMU010000190.1 GCA_031276635.1 Deltaproteobacteria bacterium
ATAAAAGGATTCTAGCACAAAATTTCAAATAAGTGTATTTTTTTATCTACGCCCCACCCTCGCAGCCCTACTTTAAAAAGATCTAAAATGTTATTAAAATTTACTCCCGCTGCCAAAAAAAAACAAATTTTTTCTGACCTTCAAACCGCGCAGTCAACCAGGCCTGAGCCTGACTTTGAGTCACTAACTTAACGTAAATTAATGATTTAGCTAAAAATATCTTTTTAAAATCATTAGAACATAAAAAAAACCGGCGGAAGGAATTAGCTACGTTCCATAGGGGCTTTTTTATTTTCAATCGTCAGGGCGACGCCGGGGGCCCAGAGGTCGATGACTGTGGCTTCCCTCCAAGGACAGGGAAGATAACCGCTTGTTTTTTTTAGCCAATTGTTTATTGGACTCATCCATACAAACAACTGGTCTACTCGGGTCATATGGACGATGGTAAACTTCAAGAATAACCTCCACATCCGCTACGAAATCGGCGTTGCTCTCTGGTGGAATTTTGTCATATTTTTTGAGGTGAGGACCAATTTCGTTTTTTTTAGAGCCCGTTGTACTGACATGTGAGATATACCCTCGGTAGCTATCCCTAATTCCACGAGCTTGTCGGCCAAAAGACGGACAGTCCATCTTACTCTACCCTCAGGTGGTGGCGAACAAGCTAGGGCTATCAGTTTTGCCTCAAATGCCCCATCAAATTTGATGGTTTTGGGGTTGAATGTCTTCGGCTTCCTTTGTAAGGCGTAGGATATACCACCCTCTACAAACCGCTTTTTGAGAGACTCAATGGTCCTTTCCGAGATGTTGAGTTCTCGGCTGATTTCCACATTAGTTTTCTTTCCTCTTCCTTCCGGACTGATGTCACAAAACAGCAGAACAAGGGCCAAAAGGATAACCCGAGCGGCATTTTTGCCCTTTTTTACGATGGAGTCCAGTTCCCCGCGCTCCTCGGTAGTAAGAGAAATCTGATATTTCGTGGCCATGAAAACCTCCTTGGTAGTTACCAAGAAGTATACCGTTTTTACCGGAAAAATTTATGTTCCAAGGTGCTAATGATCCATAACCCGCTTAAAAATTCTATTTTACTCCTATTCGCGCCAGCCTGAGCCGTCCAGACCAGCTCAGGCCTGAAACCCCCGCAGACCCCAGCCTTGGCCCCGTAACCAAGCCTGGGCCTCCTCGCGGGTCCGGGCGGCGCCGGAATCCTGAGCCAGGGCCAACCGGCGCAGCCAACGCCCCACTCCCGGGCCCGGGCGGAGATAGCTCAGGCCGATCAGCTCCCCACCCAAGAGAAGGGGCTGAGGCGGGGTGGCCAGACCTCCCACCGGCTCCAAAAACTCTTCTAAGCTGTAAGGAAAAAGCTCGAAGCGGGGCCGCCGGCCATTCCAGTCAGCCGCCGAGAGGGCCCAGAAGTCCTCCAGGTCGCTTTCTGGGGCCAAGTGGCGGGCCAACTGGCGCAACCCCTGGGAGCTCAGGCTCTGGAAAGTCAACTCCATGTGCCACCTGACCAGCTTGAGGACTCGACCAACTGTTTTATGGGGAGCCCCCTGAGCCCGCAGAAATGATTTGGCCACCGCCACCCCGGCCGGAGCGTGGCCCGAGGTGAGGACTTTGCCATCCTCCACCCGGACCACCCGAGGTTTGCCGACATCGTGCAAAAGGGAGGCCAAAAGGCCAGAGGCGCGACGCCAGGCCGGGAGACCCGGCAGCTCGGCCATGGCCTGAACCACCAGGGCCGTGTGATTCCAGGCGTCGCCCTCAGGGTGGAAGCTGGGATTCTGGGGCGCCCCCACCAAGGCCGCCAGCTCTGGCCAGAACTTAACCGCCTGGCTCTCCCGCAGAAACTCCAACCCCAGTCGCGGCCAGGCGGTTTTCGCCCACTTGGCCCACTCCGGCCACAGCCGGTCCCGGCTGACCAGCGTCAAAGCCGGCCAGTCTCGCCGGGTCGCGGCCAGCAAAGAGCTGGCCGGGCTCAAACCCAGCTTGGCCAGCGAAACCATGGCCCGGAGGATCCGCAAGGGGTCGCGCCGGAGAGCCCCGGCCTCACAGAGCCGCAACCGCCGGGCCTGTAAATCGGCCAAGCCCCCCAGGGGATCGAGGAGCTCCCCGGTCAGAAGATCGTAGTGAAGGGCGTTGATGGTAAAGTCCCGGGTCAGGGCGTCCTCGGCGAACCCGGCTCCCGGTTGGCCCCCGGAGCGGCCCAGGGCCTTGGGTTGGCTGATTTCCAGAACCACCGGGCCTTGCCGGAACCGAACCAGGGCCGGGCTTTTCTGGCCAGTCTGGCGACTTAGGATGATCCCGGCCCGCCCAAAGGCCCGAGCCACCTCCAGGATAGCCGGCCACTCCAAGCCAAAGGCCACCAGGTCCAAATCGCCCGGTTTCAGCCAGCCCAGACCCTGGCCCAGGCTACCCGGCTCCCGGAGCCAGGCGTCCCGAGGCTGCCCCCCGGTCAGGGTCAGTCGCCCACCTCTGGTCTTGATGGCGGCGGCCAGTCGCCTGAGCGTTTCCATGACGCCGGGGCCCTCCTTGTCAATAATGAAAATGGCTTAACCGGACCGGGCCCGGTCAGAGTTGGGCCCAGTCTGGGTGGACCCGGTCAAGGTAAACCCGACTCCATCTGGAGCGTCTGGCCCCAAAGGCCGATCTCCAGACTCGCGGGCTCATAGCCAGAACAACTTGAGCCCGAAGATGATGGACCCCACCCAGACAGTCGGGGTCAGGGTCTGAGCCCGGCCCATCAGGATCTTCATGAGAGCGTAAGCCAGCCAGCCCACGGCCAGGCTGTCGGAGATGCGCCAGGTCAGGGTGATCATGAGCAGGACCAGAAAAACCGGGAAAGACTCGGAAAAATCCTGAAAATTAATCTTGGCCACGGAGCTGAGCATCAAGAGGCCCACCAGGACCAAAGCCGGAGCCACGGCGGCCGCGGGAACCATCAAAAACAACGGCGAGATGAAGAGGGCGAAAAAGAAACAGACCGCCACTGTTACCGCCGTCAAGCCCGTCCGCCCGCCCACGGCCACCCCGGTCCCGGACTCGCAATAGGTGGTGTTGGGCGACAACCCCAGGCAGGAGCCGACCACCACGCCCAGGGAGTCAGCCACAAAAGCCCGGCCCAGCTTATGTTTGTAACGCTCAGCCTCCGCGCCCATGACCGAGAAAAGGCCCAGAAAACCGGCCAGGCCGTCAATGAACTCCATGATCAGCAGAGTCACCACCAAGCTCCAGAATCCCCAGGAGCCAAGGATGGTAAAATCAAAGTTAAAAACCAGCCCCTCCAGGGCGGGCGGCGGGGAAAAAATCCCCGCGCTCAGGGCCTCGGTCCTGGTTACCCCTAACGGCAGCCCTATCAGGGTGGTGATGATGACCCCGGCCAGCACGGCGTAACGGAACCGCAGAGCCAAAAGGGCTCCCAGGACAAACAGCCCCAACACGGCCAGGAGGGCCGGGCCCTGAGTCAAATTACCCAACCCCGGGCCGCTGGGGGTACTGACGACCACGGCGCTGTTGTAAAGACCAATATAGGCGATCATGAGCCCGACCCCGGAGCTGACGGCCAGGCGCAGGCATTGGGGAATCTCGTCTAAAAACTTTTGCCGCAAGGGGGACAGGGACAGAAGAAAAAAAACGCTTCCAGAGACCAGCACGGCGGTGATAGCCTGGGCCGGGGAATAGCCCATCTGAGTGACCAAGATCATGAAAAAGACGTTGAGCCCCATGCCCGGGGCCACCGCGAAGGGCAGATTGGCGTAAAAGGCCATGATTAGGGTGGCTAAAATGGTTCCCAGGGCCGTGGCCGTGAAAACAGCCGACTGGGGCAGGCCGGCCAAGCCCAGAATCATGGGGTTGGCGGCCAGAACGTAAACCATAGCGACGAAAGTGGTTAGCCCTGCGCTGATCTCCACCAGAGCCCTGGTCGGAGCGGTCTGGCCAGTCTGGCGGATCTGACTATTTTTTGAGGCGAACATCGATTAACTCCCAGGAGTAACTCCGAGGCGAGGGCGAAACAAGCCCCTAGCCCGCAATCAGGGGTCTTTGCCATTAACGCCCAGTTAACCGGCTCGCTCGCCGGGATTTGATCGGTCTTCTGACTTCCGGCTCAACCCTTGGCCGTCGCCTTCCCCAGGCCAATAGCCCAAGTGACCAGGGCGGCTGGCCAGCCAGCCCTGAAAACGACCGCGGTCCCCGGTTACAGCGGTGGGTCCGTCATGGATGCGCGCCATGTTCCGTTTGATCAAACCTTGAAAATAATAGCCAGCCAGGGGCGAAATTGTCAACTTTTGGCCCCGGCTTTTCGGCGGCGCCTCTGGACAAACCAGCCACCTTCAGGTTAAACTTTTTCTAGGAGCCTGTCGGGTTATTTTTCGGCCAATTTGGCATAAAAAAATTGCGTGTAATTATTTTTGTTGCTATAATGGTTAAAGTAAATTATACTCAGTCTTGAAATCCAGTTTTAGTATTTTCCTTCCAACATATGAGGTTTCTTTTATAGCTTTCATGACTGTAGACCGCCGCCAAAATAACCTTTTCCCTCCATCCTATGAAGAGTTGCTCCAGACAACCATTTAGCCACGTTTGTTGTGTACAAATTGATAAAACAAGTGGTTGAGCCTGTCTTTGGGGTCATAAAGTCAGTTATGGGTTTTCAGCGGTTCAGCCGGAGAGGCTTCGCTAATCGCGAATCTGAGTGGATTTTTTGTTCCACATAAATTGGTGAAATAGCGAAATAACCCTAAAAAATTAATAAAGTGTCTCCTAGGGGCTTTAAACGATCAGCCCCTTGGAGAGGGGAAAATCACGCCAAAACCGTTGTTGATTGGTCTCTGTATTCAGCGTTTCCGCCTGAAGAAGCTCGTCAATTAGTCTCTAAGCTCGACATATGCTACACTCCAAAACATGGTAATTGGTTTAGCATGGCGGAAATTGAGTTTAGCGCGCTTAAGGGCCAATGTTTATCTCGAAGGATTTCTGATCTAACCTCGTTAAAAAAAGAGATTTTAGTCTGGAAATCTGATCATAACAACAAAAATAAAACCATTAATTGGCAGTTTAAAACTACTGATGCACGGATTAAGTTAAAAAGGCTATATCCGCTATTATAAATGCGACAAGGTACTAGCCGCACACTTATAAATTTACGGAAGAAATTAATTATGGCTAAAAATATAAAAATTTTTAAAAAAAATAGCGAAAAAGAAAAATCAATTACAGAGCTTTTAAATCAAGCCCCACTATCCCCTTATAAATTAAATGAAGAAACTATAGCATCTTTAAAAGATGATAAAGATTTTTACTCAAAAGGATATGATAATATTAAAGATTTGTGTAAAGCTTTAGGTATATGGACGCGCAAATAAATCAGGGTAGATGGCTGGCTCGACGCCAGCCAGGCGAGCGAGCCTTACTGGTTTATTTCGCGGCTGACTCTGAATCCAGGCCACTGGTCAAAAATTTATTCTCTCCCTAAACAGTTGATTCTTTGGACTTTTAATTTTATATTAGCTATATTTTTAGGTCCAGCTGCCTTTCAGATACTCCCTCTCGCCTGGAATACACGATTTACTATCAAATTGTGAAACAAGCTAAGGATAAATTTGCCCTAACGGTCAGTGATGTCAAAGAATATCCCGCTACTGTCCTGGCTGATTTAACTAACGCCCTCAAAAGGTCAACTGGCCAACGAACTGTTAGCCTCGTGGATGAGTATGACGCCCCCATCATCGCTCAGGCCAATGATATACCAGCCGCCAAACTCAATATCAAAGTTTTACCTGGCTTTTACAGCGCCATCAAGAGGCTCAATCAGGATAGGCTCATCCAATTCGCCTTCCTGACCGGGGTCTCAAAATTCCCCATGGCCTCATTATTTTCCAGGGCCAATGTCTTTGATGATATTTCAGAATATGAAGACTTCGCGAACATTTGCGAAATCACGATGGCTGAATTTGAGGCCCACCTGCCCACGCCCTTGGCGGAGATGTTCGACGAAGGACTTTTTAAGAACTCTGGCTATACGGATTTCGCGTTTTTTCGCGCCGCTTTGATCTTAATGCGCTATGGTTATTCCTGGAACGGGTTTGATCGGATACTCAATCCTTTCTCCCCGCTGAAAGCAATTCATAATAAGCGACTGGATCATTACTGGCGCGCGTCGGGAACCCCATCTTTTCTGGTCAAGTTCATCAAGTCCAAACCAGCCAAGGCCTTGAAATTTGATAACATCAGCATGTCCAAAGCCAGCCTGAAAGCCCAGATCGTTGAAAACCTGTCTCTCACCCCACTGTTATGCCAGACGGGCTATCTGACTTTAGCCTCCCCTCCCTCTGGCGAAATCCACGACCTGAAAATACCTAACCTGAAAGTCCGGCAAGCTTAGGAGTCTTTCGCCATGTCCACGGTCTTGGCTGATAAGCTGGGTAATCTTAATGATTTCGGTTTTTCGCCGCTTAAGGCTTTTGACGAGCCTGACGCCGCGGCTTTGAAAGATCTCCTGACTGAGATAGTAATGAGCCGGCCCCTGACGCCTAGCGAGCTTACCGAAAGAACCTTCCATCTCGCCCTCTGGGTCATTTTGAATGTCGTCGGTATCAATAAAATAAATTCCATGCGAACTGTTGAGCATATGGCTGGAGACTAGCCCAGACCTGGGCGTTTGGTTCTGTTCCTCAATCTCAATAAAGACCGTAATGGGATCCTGATTGGGTTGAGGAGATTGAAGTTTGACCCGACAAAATCCGAGGGCTATAATAAATAAATCCAAAATAAATAAATCCATGAAAACCCTGCTTTCCAATGGTGAAAAGCAAATGGAAAAATATTATCCTCAATTACTTGAGAAAGTGGCTGAAGTCCAAGGTTTCGTCATGGGCATCTGTTGAGGACGGAGCGGGGAAGTCAGGATTGGCAGAAAGCGGTCAAAGAGCCAAAATAGTCGCTTCGCCTCGTTGAAGACCGTCCTCATCGCGCCATCAGAGGGGCCGCTGGCCGCTACCTCCCTTGATTTTCGTTTAGAAGTTTTTTGAGACCAATCCCGCCCAACGCCCGCTGGTCAGTTCTAAACTCTTGTTTTTTTATCTAAAATAACCTAAATAATTATTATTCGCCAACAAAGAACTTTAATTTTACTATAATACCAGTATATTTTACTCTTTCCAAAAATAAAGACCAAACTCCGGGCCCAACCTAAAAAAATCCGCCCCTGGAACCTCAAAATCAGCCATCAGGAGCCTGACCAAGCCCCAAATGTTGGGTTTTTCCGGTTGGAATTCCGGCCAAGCGCAAAAAAAATTTAAATAAATCCTTGACAGCCCCCCTGACCGCTGTTATTATTCACTCATCCAAAAACGGGAGATGATTGTTCCCGGTTTTTTTGCTTTGGCGATTAAATCGGGGTCTCTCGCTTTGGGTGACGACTCTCTTTTCAGGAATTAAAATTTTGAGGGGCTAAATGGCTGAGGTTTTTGCCCAAGGCCGCCCGCTCCTTTGTGTTTAACCCTTTATTGAGGACCTCGCTCCTCACCCGTCTCAGCCTAGAGACGTTAGCCGGTCCGGAGTCGCTGCTGTCTCCCAACCAAAGCTTCCTAAGAGCGGTCGCCCAGGGCGACTGAGAGGCCCCAGGGGCCTTGAGTGGGCTTTTTTTTTCGCCCGCTCGCCACGAAGCCGGGGGAAAGTACCCAAAATCGCGTCTCTCCACCAAGGACCTAAAGGGACCCCGCAAGGGTAAAAGGAGGCGTATGAGAGGAATTGGCAGGCCAGATTGAGCATGGGCTTATGGTGGCCCAGGTGAACAAAAGCTTCGGCAACCATCACGTTCTCAAGGACGTGAGTATCGCGGTCCCCCAGGGCGAGTTCTGCACTCTCCTTGGTCCTTCAGGTTGTGGTAAAACCACTCTTCTTCGTCTCGTGGCCGGCTTGGAGTTGCCAGACTCCGGAAATATTTGTTTGGGCGGCCAGGACGTGACCACCCTACCGGCCAACAAACGCCAGGTTAACACGGTCTTTCAGAGTTACGCGCTCTTCCCTCACCTCAACGTTATTGAGAATATCTCCTTCGGGCTCAAGGCTCGTCATCTTGAGTCTCGGTTCATCACGGCCAAGGTCAAACGCATGCTGGAAATGCTGGACCTGGGCGAGCTGGGCAAACGCTTCCCCAACCAACTCTCTGGTGGCCAGAAGCAACGCGTGGCTCTGGCCCGGGCTTTGGTCAATGAGCCCCGCGTTCTCTTGCTCGACGAGCCCATGAGCGCCCTGGATCCGCACTTGCGAACCCAGGTTCAGACCGAGCTCCTGGAGTTGCATCGCCAAATTGAGACAACCTTTGTCATGGTCACCCACGACCAGGGTGAGGCCATGTTCATGGGTGGGTACCTGGCGGTCATGAAAGACGGGCAGATGATTCAGATGGGCTCCCCCCGGGAGGTCTATTCCCGACCCAAGAATAAGTTCATGGCTGAGTTCCTCTGGGGAGCCAACATCCTGCCAGCCACCCGTTGCGGGGACAAACGTTGGGACACCCCGGTGGGCCAACTGGAGTCCACTGACCAAGTGCCTTGGCCGCGAGGTTACCTGGCCATCCGACCGGAGCTGATCGTCCTGGGGCCCTCCCAACTGGAAAACCGAGCCGGAGTCAATTCGGTCCAGGCTCTGGTGCAGCGGGCCATTTACCGGGGCCCCAGCGTGGAGCTGACGCTGACGCCTGGCCCTCTGAAGGTGGTGACCAGCCCTCGCTTCAATCCCCAACCTGGGGACGCGGTTTCCCTGCTCTTTCCCTCCGACGACCTGGTGGCCCTGGAGGGGCCAACCGGCCCAGACGAGCTCGCCGCTCTGACGACCGCCCCGCCCCCGCGCCAGAACGAGTTCCCCGCCCTGACGGAGCGGGCCGCTTAAGACCCCACCAGGGGAAAAATCTTTTTTCCCCTGAGATCGCCGCTAGCCAGGGCCTCCCGTGGGAGGCCCTGGCCTTTCTGGGTAAGGCTCATGGAATTATCAGCATTCGCGGCGACGACGGCCAAGCCCCGCCCTCAGTCGCGGCCTGACCGACTGGGCTCGCTGCTATTGGCCGGGCCGGGCCTTTTGTGGCTGACCCTGTTAATGGCCATTCCCTGTCTTTCCCTGGTGGCCATGGCTCTGGCCACCCGGGGCCAGTATGGGGAGGTCAGCTGGACCTTCACCCTGGACAATCTCAAACGTTTAGCTGGCTTTGGCCTCTTTGGCTGGACCCCGGACCTGGGCCTGATCCTCCTGCGCAGTCTCCTGGTCGCGGCCATCACCACATTATTATGCGTGGCCCTGGCCTATCCCCTGACCTTCCACATCGCCTCCCGCCGGCCCTCGGTCCGGGTCTTCTGGCTTATTCTCATCATTGTGCCCTTCTGGACCAACGTGGTGGTGCGGGCTTACGGCTGGCTCCTGATTCTGGCCCCCCAGATGCCACCCGCCCGCCTAGCCGCCTACCTGGGCCTCATTCCCGAGGGAGCGGCCCTGTACCCGGGCTCCCTGGCCGTCTACCTGGGCATGACCACCACCTTTCTGCCTTTCATGGCCTTGCCACTCTACGCCAGCGTCGAGCGCCTGGACCCGGCCATCATTGAGGCCGCCCGGGACCTGTACGCCAACTCCCTTCTGATCTTCTGGAAGGTGGCCCTGCCCCAGACCCGGCCCGGGCTCACGGTGGGCGTTATTATGACATTTGTGCCCGCCATGGCCATGTTTGTGGTGACGGATATCCTGGGCGGGGCCAAGAACATGCTCATCGGCAATCTCATCCAGCAGCAGTTCAGCCAGGCCCGCGACTGGCCCTTTGGGGCGACCTTGTCCCTGGCCCTCATGTTTCTGACTCTTCTGAGCCTAACTTTCTGGCGGCTCCGAAACCCAGATAAGCGGGAGAGCTCGTGAGCTCCCTCCCCCGAACCCTGGTCGCCTACGCCAGCCTGATCCTCCTGTACCTGCCATCCCTGGCCGTGGGGGTCTACTCGGTCAACAAGGCCCGCTTTGGCCTGGCCTGGCGCGGCTTCACCCTCAGTTGGTATAAAAGCCTGTTGGAAAACGAGCGCATTCTAGAGGCGGCCTGGAACAGCCTGCTGCTGGCCTGTGTCTCCACAGTCATCGCCACGGTCCTTGGCACCGCCCTGGCCCTGGGCCTGGAGCGGTCCCCCTGGCCCAAAAGTTGCCAACGCCTCTTTGACACCCTCATCAACATCCCAGTGGTGGTGCCGGACATCATCATGGCCGTCTCCCTGGTCCTGGCCATGGGCGTTCTGCGGGCCATTTCCCCTATTTTTGAGCTCAGTCTCGGGGCCCTGATCCTAGGCCACGTGACCTTTCAGATCTCCTTCGTGACCCTGGTCGTCCGCAGCCGCCTGGTCTCCCTGAGCCCGGAGACCCGGGAGGCGGCTCAGGACCTTTTCGCCTCCCGGCTTTACCACTTCTGGCGGGTAACCCTGCCGCTCATCACCCCGGGCGTGCTGGCCGGGGCCATGCTGGCTTTCACCCTGTCGCTTGATGATTTCATCATCAGCTTTTTCCTCCACGGGCCCGAGTCAGTGACGATGCCCATCTACATTTTTTCCTCCCTCAAAAGGGGCCTGACCCCAGAAACCAACGCTCTCTCCACCCTCACCCTCCTGGCCACGGTCTTTTTGGCCCTTTTGGCCGAGCGCCTGACTCGCCGGCTATAAGGTGGCTATAAAGCGACTGGGGCCCGACCAGCCTGCCCCCCGTAGCGGATAGCTTCCAAGCCCGCCTCCCGGACCCACTCCAGCCGCTCCAGCTCAATATCCGAGGGCAGGGCGCAGTCGGCTCCCAGAATCAGGCCCTCCGGACCGGCTTCCCGGATGAGCTCTCGGGCCGTGGCCTTAATCCGCTCGCGGGATTCCTGGGTCAGAAGGGACCCGGGAGCGTGGTCAAAGCCGCCGAGGACCGCCCGACCGCCGAAGATGGCCCGACCCGCCCCCAGGGAAACGCCCTCCAGGTTGACCGCCCAGTTAAAGGCCTCGGCCGGATAGTCGGCGTAAAGAGCCAGATTGTTGCGAACCTGGCTGTGGCCACAGATATGCAGAATATTGCGACCGCCCAGCTCCCGAGCCGCCAAAAGCAGGGCTTTCTCACCGGGGGCCAGGACCTGGCGGCAGAAGTCCTCGGAGAAATAACTCTGATCCGGGTTCTGGACACTCAGATAAATCCCATCGGCCTTGCCATCCACCAACACGGAACGGATCAGGTTGATGAGCCCCTGGGTCAGCCGGCCCAGGGCTTTGGCGAAGGCCTCGGGTTGGGCCTGGTGGAAGAGCTTGAGCCGCTCCAGCCCGATCTTGAGGCGCAAACTGGTGATGGGGCTGAAGATGTTGTAAAAATAGGCCGCGTCCTCCTGGATGGCCCGAACCCGGCGAGCCAGGCTGGCCTGGGCCCGAATCCAGTTGTGCCCCGGGTCCAGGGCCATGACCAACGACAGATCCACTGGCTGGAAAAGGCCCGGGGTGGGGTAGAGGAAGAAGCCGTCCGTCATGATCTTGACCATATCCGGCCGGTGAGCCCGGAGAAAAGCCTGGTGCCCGGCGACATTGAGTTCCAAAAGCCGAGGATTTTCTCGCCAGTCCTCGGTCTCCGCCTGAGGCAGAAAATGAAACCAAAAGCCGGTGGGCACGCGGCTGACCGGTTGATTGTCCAGAGCCTGGAAAATTAATTCGCGTCGCATTGTTGTTTCCTTAACATTTTTTTCCTAAAAATTTTTTCTGAGCGGAAGCGGTCCCGGGGCGGTCTGGGACCGGCTGAATGGGGACCGGATGGATTGGATCCGGCTGGCTGGGGACCGGATTTATTGGCTCCAGTCTTGACCGGAGCTACCAGGGACCAGGCGAAAGGGCCTATTGTCTAAAAGGCGGCCCATCTTTATAATGACCAAAATTTTAAATTTCCTTCCCGAATAGCCCGGCCCCGGGGTCTTCCCCGCCAGGGGCCGCGGGCTGTTCCCCGCCGGAGGCGCGCATGAATCACGAGGTGGCCGTATTGCCGGGCGATGGCATTGGCCCTGAGGTTATCGCCGAGGCCCGTCAGGTCCTGGACCAGGTGGCCCGGTTGACCGGTTTTGGTCTTAAGTGGCGAGAGTACCCGTTTGGGGCCAGTTATTACCTGACCCACCACCAGGTTCTGCCGCCCGGGGCCCTGACGGAACTGGGAACGGCGGCGGCCTTGCTGCTGGGGGCCGTGGGCGATCCCCGCGTGCCGCCCGGGCCGCTGGAGCAGGAACTCTTGCTGGCCATCAGATTTCACTTTGACCAGTACCTAAACCTGCGACCGGCCAAGAGCTTACCCCATGTCCCCCTGCCCTGCCCTCTCCCGCCCGGGGACAACCTGGATCTGGTGGTGGTCCGGGAGAACACCGAGGACTTTTACATGAGCCTGGGCGGGACCATTGACCCGGCGACCGGCCCGGCGACCTCGGCCCAGCTGACCGCCCATCGCCGGCTTTACGACTTCGCGGCTCAGCTGGAACTCCAACTGACCCCCCCAACCCCGGCCGCCTATAGCCTGGGCCTGTTGACTGAGCCCGGCATCCGCCGGGTGACCCGCAAGGCCCTGGAGCTAACCCAGGCCCGGGGGGAGACAACCTGCCACGTCGCCTCCAAGGCCAACGCCCTGCCGCAGATCTACGGATTCTGGGACCGGGTGACCGACGATGAGGCCAAAAAATTTCCCGCGCTCCGGCTGAGCCGAATGAACGTCGATAACCTCTGCTATCAGTTACCCCGGGAGCCCCAGAAGTTCGGGGTCATCCTCTGCCCCAACCTCTTCGGCGACATTGTCAGCGACCTGGTCTCGGCCCTGGCCGGGGGTTTGGGTCTGGCCGCCTCAGCCAACATCGGGGACAGTCTCTCCATGTTCGAGCCGGTCCACGGCTCGGCCCCGGATATCGCCGGGACCGGTCGGGCCAATCCCCTAGCCGCCATCCTCTCTGGGGCCCTAATGCTGGATCACCTGGGTCAGGGCGAGGCGGCCAAGCTCGTTAACCAGGCGGTGGCCGCCTATCTGGCCGCTGGGGAGCGACTGCCGCTGGAACTGGGTGGCTCGGCCCGGACGGCGGAAGTGGGCGAGCTAGTGCGCCAGGAGCTGGAGCGGTTATGTCGCTGAAACCCGGGCCCCTGAAGCCCGCGGTTTTTCTGGACCGCGATGGCACCCTCAACGAGGACCGGGGCTATGTCTGGGCCTGGGACAACTGGCGTTGGCTGCCCGGGGTTCCGGCGGCTCTCCTGGATCTCCAGCGAGCCGGCCTGAGCCTAGTGGTAGTGACCAATCAGGCCGGGGTGGCCAAGGGGCTTTACGCGGAGTCTGAACTGGAGCTACTCCACCAGCGGGTCCAGGCCGACCTTAAGACTCAGGGCGTCGAGCTGGCCAGGGTTTATTACTGCCCCCACCACCCGGACTTCTCCCCCGGCCCCCCCTGCCAGTGCCGCAAACCCAAGCCCGGCCTCATTTTCCGGGCGGCCCAAGAGCTGGGCCTGGATCTGAGCCGGTCCTGGCTGGCGGGCGACAAGTTAAGCGATCTGGAGGCGGGCCGGGCCGCCGGTCTGGCCAGCCTCCTGGTCCGGACCGGCTATGGTTCCCACTGGGCCAGCCAGGAGCTGCCTCCGGGGACCTTGATCTTTGACGATCTGCCGGCGGCCGCCCGCCACATCATCGCCCAAGCCGGGGTTATGACCCCTTGACCCGCAACCGGCCTCAACAGCCACTATAGGGCCCATTTGGCCCCCTCAGGACCCGCCATGCCCGTTATTGAAAACGCCATTATCCTGCCCAAAGACCAGCTGCCTCGTCAATGGCACAACATTCTGCCGCAACTGCCCGAGCCTTTGGGACCGTACAAGGCCCCGGACGGTCAGGACCTGCCAGCCGGGGCCCTCGCCGCCATCTTTCCGCCCCAGCTGATTGAGCAGGAGTTGAGCGACCAGATCTGGCATCCCATTCCCGAGCCCGTTCTGGAAGCCTACGCCATGTGGCGACCCACCCCCCTGGTTCGGGCCTACCGGCTGGAGGCGGCCTTGAAGGTGCGCTCGCGGATCTATTACAAAAACGAGAGCCTCTCCCCCTCGGGCAGCCATAAAAGCAACACCGCCCTGGCCCAGGCCTACTATAACGCCCAGGCCGGGATCCACCGCCTGACCACCGAGACCGGAGCCGGTCAGTGGGGCACGGCTTTATCCATCGCCGCCCGGCACTTCCAACTGGATATCCGGGTCTTCATGGTCAAGGTCAGCCTGGACCAGAAGCCTTACCGCCAGGCCATCATGCGCCTGATGGGGGCTGAGGTTCTGGCCAGCCCCAGTGAGCTCACCCAGGCTGGTCGGACGGCCCGGGCCCAGGACCCGAACTGCCCCGGCTCCCTGGGCCTGGCCATCAGCGAGGCCGTGGAGGAGGCCGCCAGTCGGGCCGACACCAACTACTCCCTCGGCAGCGTCCTCAACCACGTGGTTTTGCATCAGACGATCATTGGCCAGGAAATAAAAAAGCAACTCCAGCTCGCCGGGGAGAAACCAGACTATCTCATCGCCTGCCACGGCGGTGGCTCCAACTTCGGGGGCACGGTCATCCCTTTCTGCCCCGAGGTTATGGCTGGCGAAAAAATCCAACTGCTGGCCGCCGAGCCGGAAGCCTGCCCAACCCTGACGAAGGGCAAGTTCGGCTATGACTACGGGGACATGGCCAAGCTCACGCCCCTTTTACCCATGCACAGCCTGGGCTCGGACTTTCTGCCCCCGTCCATTCACGCCGGAGGCCTGCGCTATCACGGGGCTTCGCCCATTGTCAGCAACCTCGTTAAAAACCAGGTCGTGACCCCGGTGGCCATCTCGGCCAAAGACGCCTTCGCCTACGCCAAAATCATGGCCAACAGCGAGTACATCGTGCCCGCCCCCGAGTCCGGGCACGCCCTGGCCTTAACTTGCCTGAAAGCCCTGGAGCTGGAAAAACAGGGGCGACCAGGGGTTCTGGTCTTTACCCTCTCCGGCCACGGCCTTTTGGATCTCTCGGCCTACGAAAAGGCCCCAGAGTGAGGGTGAGCCCGACGGGCCACGTCGGGCTCACTTATTGTCGCGCAGGTCGGACTTGTAAACCTCCACCCGTAAACCGGCTGGCCGCCACTGGTTGGCCTCCCAAACCAGGTTGAGGTTGAAACCCAGGGCTGACCGACCGGTCCGCCACTCCACCCGAACCTGCCAGGGACTCTCCGGCCCCAAAGTGTCCCGGAAAACCGGCCCCGCGGCTGTCTCGCCCAGGGGCCGGGACTCCAAGACCACCAGTTTGCCTCGGCGGGGAAAGGACTCCAGCAACTCCCGATAGGGATACAACGGCTGATAGGCCTGAGCCAGGGTCTGAGGGGTATCGCGCTTTCGCCAGCCCGCGGCCAAGCTCTGGTGAAACTTGGCGTAGTCGCCGCTGGCCAGGGCGGCGGCCCACAAGCCCAGCACCCCCTCCAAAACCGGTCGGGCGGAAACCTCCGCCACCGCCGCGCTCGGCGACCCCACCGGAGTCGAGGCTTGGGTCGGGCCCGCGACCGGCGCCTGAGCCAGGTTGTCAGTCAGGACCGGCCCCACCGGACGAAACCAGAAAACCTTGATCCCTATCAAGGCCAGGGCCAGGATAATTACAATGATCCAACCCCTGGGGGATTTCCTTTTTCTGAACCGGATATTTCGGCTTCTATCCAACATATGGTTATTTTACGCCCAAGTTCCGAAATTTGTCAAAACTCGCCCCGATCTTTGAGTTCCCTTCCTGGCCAATTAGGCCAAAAACCCACCAAAAAATCCGCCAAACCCCTAAAACAAGCTTCAAAAAACTCCGCCTGGACTATTGACCAGCCCATTGCTTTAAAAATATTGTTTTCTTCATCGGCAAGCGCTCGGGAGGGCCAGGCCCCTCGCCTCGGGGCGCGTCCCTTGAGTTCGCAACTGGGCCGCCGGAGTCGGGTCGGAAGAAATAAAAGAGCGGGCCCCCACCGGAGCCCGCCCGCGTTTAATCCAGCTCAGCCGAAATCCAGCTCAGCCGAAGGAGTTTTAGAAGTTAAAGCCCACGCCCAGAGCCGCGTTGTGGTTAACCAAACCCCTAGCCACATCCACATCGTAGTTGGCGAAAATATCCCACTGGTCATTGATCGCCACCTTGACTCCGGCCCCAGCCTGGAGGCTAGACCGCGAGGGCCGGAGACCATAAATGGTCGTTCCAAAACCCCGGGCGTCCTGGAACCCCACGGTCAGCTGGTTAGTCGGTCGATGAGCCACCAAGGTCCAGCCCAACCGTAGCTCCGGGCTGACCCTGACCGCGCCGGTCTCAAAGGAGCCGTTTAATTTCACGAGGAACGGTATCTCCAGGATGTTCTCGGATTTTTCCTTAAAATAATTGGCCCAGGCCATGGGGGAGCCATGGAGCCGCTCGGCGAAACCTTCCTGGCTCAGGCGCGTATACCTCAAGCCCACTGTCGGGGTGACCTTGAGGCTCCCCAAATCGAAAATCTGGCCAACCCGGGCTCCGACTTGCCAGGAGTTGATATCAAAGTCGCCGGACTTCCAGCCGCCATAACTTCTCACCTTGGAGTCATTGACCGTTTGAGAGTAGGCCAGGCTAGCGTCCACAAAGAGCCCGCCGGCCCACTCATAGCCGCCATAGACCCCCAGGCCCCAGGTGTGGGAATCCAGGGAGGCCCAGGCCCTCTCGCTGTCCAGCTCACCAGAGGCAAGGGTTCCCACCAGGCCCAGGCTCAACCCCGGGATCCCCTCAAACTGGCGGTCGTAGCCCAGGCTCAAACCGCCACCTTTATACTCATAACCAGAAACTGAGTCGCGCTCCCGCTGCCGGGCCCAGGAGTGGAAACCGCCCACCCAAACCCGGTTGAGGTCCGCCGCCTGACCAGCGGCCGGCGGAACCGGGCCAAGGTCCTCGTGAATCCGGTCCAGGCGCCGGAAGACCACGCCCTGGGATTTGAGGCTCGTGTCCAGGACAGCGGCCTGGGCGTTGGCGACGCTCTCCCCGGAGCTCTGCCTTAAAACCGCCTCGACGACATTCCGCTCAAAAGCGGTTTTCAATCCCAAGCGCAGCTCGACTAACGTTTTGAGGAGAGCCGGGTCAGACGAGCTCCGAGCGGCCCCCTCGATCTGGCTCATCAATCCCATAATCCGCCGGTCATTTCTAGTAAGATCCACGCCACTTTCGCTCAGATCCCTCTGAATCGCCGAGAAGGCTTTGAAATCGACGAAGAGAGCTTGGCCGGTGACATTAAAACTCAGCATGGGGTTATAAAAACTGCCGTTGGTCGGGGCGAAGGTCGAGCCGGCCCCGACTAGCACGGCCTGGGTCGGGTTAAGCCGGGAGTAATCGCTGAGGTCCACGCTAATCTTGTCCCCGACCGCGTTCAAATTAACGTTGCCTGAAACGTTGAGCTGGCCCTGGGCGGCGGGGCTGGTCTCGACCACCAGGCTGGAGCCGTTATGGAAAGTGAGGTTCCCATGGACTCTCACGGTCTGGGTCCCCAAGCTCAATTGGCCGCCCTCCACGACCAAGCCTTGGGCCCCGGTAACCGCCAGATCCGCTTTCCCCAGAGCCGTCAGGGAGCTGGATTTTTTCAACCGCAAGGGGTTATTGAGGGTCAGATTGGCCGAATCGGCCAAAATCAGCTGGGCCCCGCCCGCGGCCACGACTTCCAGCCCCGCGGCCGTGGTTATTTTTTTCGAGGTGTTGGCGAAAGTGTAAGAGCCAGAATTGAAAGAAACATTACTGGCCGTGAGGTCACCTTTAAAAAGGTTGGTCCCGCCGGCGAAGGCGATTTTAGCCCCCGCCCCGGAGGCGCTCAGGGCCTGGAACTCATTGCGACCGTTTTTGACCAGCAAATCGCCCGAGGTCGATTTCAACTCGCCCTTAAAGACATTGACCCCGTCATTAATGTTGATCTCGCCGCTGACCACAGCCCCACCATTAAATACGCTGGTTCCTTTCGCAATGGTCAGGGTTCCCAGGTTGGCGGTTTTGTTGAGAGTGTTTTGCCCATCAGCGATGACGAGGCGGCTGGCGTTGACCGTCCCCCCGATCGCGTTCAGGCCGGACTGAAAAATAACCGTGTTATTGGCGGCCGCCGAGAGATTGGTTCCAGCCACCAGGTCCCCGCCGATCCGAGCCCCCTGGAGCTCCACCCGGTTATTGACGGAGGCGGCGGTGGCGTTGGAGCTCAGGCCGCCATAGACATTGTTGGCCACCCGGGCTTTGAGGAGCTTAACCTGATTACCGGAGGCCGAGCCGTTAGTGGAAAAACCCCCATAGACATTTTTGGCAATGGCCACTCCCTCGATGGTGACGGAGTTGTTATCGGCCAGGCCCAGTGAGGCCCGCCCACCGATGACCTCGCCGGTGATCTGGCCACCTTTGACGCTCACGGTGTTATGGATGACCTTTTCGGAGGAGTTGCCGTTTTCATTGGCGAAGCCGCCATAAACATTTTCCGTCTGACCCCCGGCGAAAACCACCAAGTTGTCGCGGATCTGAGTCCCGGTGGAATTGGCTCCCACCGCCCCGCCATAGACAGCCTTGGAAATGTTGCCACCGGTTACGCTGACGTGGTTGCCGCTGATCTCGCCCGCCCCCCGGCCATCAATGAAACCGCCATAAACCTTATTGGCCACGCCGCTCACGAACTCGACCGAGTTATTGACGACCTGGCCGCTCCCGAGATAGTTGCTCGAGCCAACTGGCCGACTCAGAACATAGCCGCCAGCCACCACGCCGAATTTTCCAGAGCTCTGGTCACCGATCTGACCGCCTTGGATGACGACTTTATTGCTACTGACTCGCGTGCCATTGCCCTCGGCGAACCCGCCGGTCACCGTGTTGGCGTAGCCGTTTTTAAAGGTTACCTGGTTCTGGTCAAGGGTCGCGTTGGTCAGCCGGAAAGAGTAGCCGCCGGCCACGACGCCGTCAAGAGGGCTCGAGTCGGTGGACTTACCGACAAAGCCATTTTCATTGTCGATCAGGACCTGGTTGCCCGTCACGCTACCGTTGACTGGGAAATTTTTGTCTCCCAACCGGCCGCCATGGACGGCCCCGGCGATCTGGCTGGCCCCGGTAACGGTCACCTTGTTGTTGGCGGCCTCCACCCGGTCGCTGGCGGAACTGAACCCATCGGCCCGACCGCCAACCACGTCATTTTTAAGGGAGCTGTTGGTTATCTTGACCTCATTGCCGGAGACGGTTGAGGCGCTGCCGCCATAAACGGAGCCATGCACCGAGCCGCGGTCCAGGGACACCAGGTTGTCGCGGGCGGCCCCGTTGTCCCGGGTCACCCCGCCATAGACATTATGGCCAACCGTAACGTTGCTGATCTTGACGCTGTTCTTTTGGGCCAGCCCCTTGGAGTCGACCACGCCGCCATTGACATCCATCCAGACCAGGCTGTTGGTCACCTCCACGGCGTTACCCGCGGCCTGGGCCCCAGAGACGTTGGTCGCCCCGCCCACCACTGAGCCGCGGTAGACGCCGGAGGCGTTGACCCCGACTTCCGAGCCGGTGACGACCACTTTGTTGTTTGAGGCGTCTCCCTTGTTGACCGAGGTCTGGTTGACGTTGGCTCCCCCAATTATGGTGAGGTCCTTACCCGCGGTGAGACCACTCACGGTCAAGGAGTTATTCGAGGAGTAGGCCCCGGAAAGATATTTGTCCGCCCCAGGCGTCACCACCCCACTAGCGTTGCCAATGGGCTCCTTGACGCCCAGAGAGAGATAATAAGAGCTGTTGGCGGTAAAGTTGTGGGAGTTATTGAGATCCAGGGCCTGGGCCGGGGAGGGCCAAACGGCTGAAGCCAGGCCCGAGACCATCATCGCCCCGCAAATCGCTCCGAAGAGTAGCGCCCCGCCTCGACCGAGCCAAGCCCGGCCAAGCGAAAGAATCGCTCGCTGATATATCATTAGTTTCTCCTTGAAGAAGAAAATAAGCCGAATAAGTCGCTAATGTTCAGCCCATAAAAAGAACATCAATAAATACTTATTGGCCTACTAATTGTAGTTATAATAATTACCTTAAAACATCAGCCAGAAGACAACTCGGTCGGGCCTGGGTCACCAGTCCTGACAAAATTATCCGCTGACCTGAGTCTCACTATGGACTAAAAACCCAATTCAGACGATAAATCAACTAATTATCTTAAAAATCAAAATAATTAGCTGTTAAAAGTTGGTATGAATTTGCCAAACAGATGATAAAGCCAGATAACCAGAATTATAGATAAAGAGGTTGAAAAGAGGTAAAGTAAAGAGAAAGTGACGATTGTTATCGCCGTGGAAAAAATTATATTGTTGGAAAAATGACGAGAAAAATCGCCTTGAGAGAGAGATAAGCGAGAAAGATGGGGAATTGAGATTGGTAATTTAAACAGAAATATTATAATAATATGTCTTAAAAATAAAATTGATAATAAAGAATAAAGGCATAAATATAGATATACCAAATTAAATTGGCCAATATTTAATGAATAATTAAATTTATCAAAATATTCAAGCATAATTAAAAGTACCATAATAATAAAAATTGCCTTATAGCATAAAGGCAAAAAAAATAATTATAATAGCCAAAACAAATACCAAACTGTTGGCCCGGAGAAAGGCACGCCTTGATTTATCCCACAAGGTAAACTAAAAGTCAAGCGATAAGTATCTGGAACTCTAGGTCTTAAAAAACTGCTATTGCGTATAAAATAATCATTAAAAACCGTCTCTTTCTTGCTTATAATGGCAGTAAACTTATCTTTTTAAATCACCATAATTATATTAATATTTTTATATTAAATTTTATAGTTACAATATTTAATTAAATTATTATTATCGTTTATACCGCAATTTTTCTTTTCTACTCGCTATTAAGTTTAAATTAACCAACGCGGGGCTGAGGCAAAAATTTTTTTTCCCGGCTCAAAGCTCCGACCCCTCGCCCAGCCAACTCCCGGAGGCCGCCCTGGCTCGATCTCTGGATAATCTCAAATTTTACTGATCCATTTTGGCCTACTTTTCTCAATCAAAAGTAGACCACCCGCCAGCTGGCTTTCGGCTCAATTCTCAAATAGTAGGCCACTTCCTATTTGAGCTATTATAAAGTAATACAAACTAACTCTTGAAACAAATACCTAAATATAGTGAATTAATAATTTAATAATTAATACTATTACTAAAATTTCCAATATACAGATAGAGTAACGCAAACTTTTAATGAAGTAATCGATAAAAGTAATAACTACTAGGACAAAAAATCTTACATAGCTGACTGATATATCTAAGGATTTCATAATTGGTATTTTTTTCAGCTTTAAATAACATCATTGACCTAGCGCCAGAGCATTTGAGCGAATTCCTGGCCCCCTGGAGAGTCTTCAAGGGGCCTGGAGGGGCTAATCAGATTGAACATCTCAGTTGAGGCGCGGTGAGGGAATTACGACCAAAAACCTAAAAATTGTCTTTCAAGTTAAGCCCGGCGTTGAGTTGTTCCCAGCAGTCGCCACTGATTATAGGAGAAATAAACTCCAATATCCTTAAATCGTACTGTAATGACTTTTTTTTTAAAATATAAAAAAGTTAGAATATTAAACACTATATATATTAACTAAATTACTAATTTCCGTTAAGCTAATGACTTAAAATCAGGCTCAGGCCTGGATTGATGGCCAAAAAAAAATTTGCCTTTTCTTGACGGAGGAAGTAAATTTTTAAAACATTTTAGATTTTTTTAAACTTTGGCCTTGAGACGGATGGACGCCGATTATATTTGGTTAATGGCTCAAAACGCAATTTTGTAATGTATAATGAGGTATGAGCCTGCCCAAAGTCGGATCTGGCATGTTGTCCCGTATAGTCTTCTACAAGCGAAAACCTAACGAAGTGGAATGCTCAAAAGGGTATTCCTTACAGCAATGTTAATATAACATATTGATTTTATGTGTAAAAAATTTTTTTAACTATTGATAGTTCTTGTTAGTTTCAAGTATAATCTTAAACATTTTTGGTTTGATTGATAAAAACTACGATTATCGGCTGGATACCTATTTAAGTAGGCTAAATATCTTAAATCAAAGGAACTTAGACGTTGATAAAAATTGAATTACTTTGCATACATATGTTTAAATAATATTTTAATAATAAATTGTTTATTTTTACTAAGAACATTTTATAATGCAATAATTATTGAAAGAATATTAGAGTAATATAATGAAAGCAGTTTATGATGATTATAGTCCTGATTTTAGTATAAAATTAACTATAACAAAAAGCACTACATATATATATAAAAATTTACTGTTTTTTTCAATTTGTTTATTTATTTTTACATTATTTTTGCTTTTTATTTTTAAATTTTCTGTTAGAGTAAAAGATCTATTTCCTTTTTTATTTCCAAATATATTTTTAATTTTATTATTTTTTTCTGTTATATTACAGTATTTTAGTGGTAAAATATTACTTAAACAAGAAATTTATTTGCGCTGGAATTTTAATTTTTTTAAATCCATTTTGCAGATATTATTATATTGTATCTATTTATTTATTAAATATAACTTGCTTTCATTACTATTTCTTATATTTTATATGGCAGTAATTGGGCCATTAATTGTCGGTAACAGTTTTTTTGAAACAAGATATAAACTTTTTATTCTTGCTAATATATATATTTTTTTTCTTATATTAACTTTTATACCAACTTCCCTTGCGATGTCAATTTTTTGCAATGAAGAAATAAGTTTATGGCGAAGTCTAAAACTCAGCAAAGAATTAACTAAAAAATTTTTAATTAAAGTTAAATTACTTATTATTTATGGTTTAAGTTTATTTTATACTTTATTAGTGATATTAACAATAATAATCGTTCATAAAGATTTTTTTATAAATTTGTCTTATGATGAATTGTATAAATTTATTTTTGAAGAAGATCCTCGTAGGAATTTATATAGAGATATTGCTACGAGTGGGGGTCTTATTATTATTTTCTATTTTGTACCTTTTATTCTTAATTTAAATATTTGTTTGTTTAGTATATATGACCAATTGTTTAATTATAGTATCGATGATAAATAAAACATTTTGTTACAATTATATCAGAGTTTTTTTACAACTACATCAAATTATTACGATTTCTCTGATAAAATTTCTAATTACCTTGGAATAACTTTTAATCATGGAAAAATTGAGTTAAATTAGAAGCGTGTCCGGTTACTCCAAAGAAATGATAGCTATGAGTACGCTATTTTGAAACCTGTCAACGTTCAGTAATGAAATTTATAATATTTTAAGCCTCAATTAAGGGGGTTAGGCCTACATAGGGAGTCTAGGGCTTAAACCACAGAATCCAATTTTACTATACCCTTGTGAACGCTTACATAGTTTACAAACTTAAAACCGATAAAAAAAACTCACATAATAAAAGAAAGATACAATTAATTTAAATAATTTCGTAAAGAGCAATTTAATATGACTAAAAATTTTTTAAAACTTTTTAAATATATAGTTATTTTTGTTGCTACCTGTTTTTTTATATTGATTAGTTCTTATAATTATACATATACAGACTTTATTCCAGAATATAGCAATGAAAAATTTATAAGAAAGCGAGTTGGATTTTTATCTATTGAAATGCCTGAATCTATTTCGACATTTCATACTTTAGGATTTATAAATATTTTATATAAAGATTATTCTTTAGATTTACTCGAAAATTTTGATAACGCAAAAGATAATGATTACCGAAAATATGGCAAATATATGTTAAATTATCCTGATTATTATAATATAGCTATAGAAAATCATGAATTATTTGATTTTATTGGAAATAATTCAATCTTATTTATTCGAGAAGACCTAAAAGAATCTGTTTATGCCTTACAAATTTCTTTTAATGGAGGACGTATTTGTTTAATAAGTGTTATTAAAGAACAACTTAATAAAGACGATAAAATCCTACTTTTCAAGAATAGAATTGCTAATTTTTTAAAATGCTATATATGGGTTGGAAATGCAGATATACAAGATAAAGGATTTAAAACTAAATATGGT
>JAISMU010000112.1 GCA_031276635.1 Deltaproteobacteria bacterium
ATCTGATTCTGGTAACCGCGGACGGCCTTCGGGCGGTTCTGGAGCTCAAATTCGCCAAAAGCGAGGAGGAGGCCGAGCTGGAGGTGGCTCTGGACAAACTGGCCCGCCTGGGCCTTCAAACCATCAAAGAAAAAGAGTATGGCGAAAATTACCTCTTCAAGGGCTATGACTTCGCGACCATCGGGGTGGGGGTCATCGGTCGAGGCCGGGTTAAAGCTATTTTTGGCGACCCCTCGGAGCTAACCGCTTAAGGTATTTCTGGCCAAAGCCTCGATGAAACTGGCGCGGATACAGGGCCAGGTTAAAAGACCACTGAAAGTCGCGGCGGCGATGAATATCACTCGCTGGGCTCTGTGGGCCCGGGTTATGGAATTTGATTTACCGATGACAATGGGCAATGGAGCCCAGACTCAACACAATCGGTCGGAACTGGGTATCCCGATGACCCACGCGCTGGACGCGGCTCGCGCGGCTAAGGTCTCCTGACTGATTAACAGGAATCAGCCGACTTTGGCGCTTAAATCGAGGGGTCGGGGGACAAGACAAATGGTCCAGGTAACGGTCCTAGGGTTCCCAGCGAGTGAATAAAGACGGACGGAAAGTGTCCCGAATGAGGGAGAAAGAGATTCATGGGTTCAGGACTGGGGATTTGGTTGAGGCTGGGATTCCCAAGGGGAAGGGTCAAGGGTTAGCGCCAGGGCCGGGTAGGGCTTAGGAAAAGTGGCCGTTTTGATCTCAAAACTAATTGTCCTTGGGATAACGGTTAATCATGGAAAAATTGGGTAAATTGGAAGCGTGTCCGGTTACTCCAGAGAAATGATGGCTATAAGTACGCCCTTTTAAAACCTATCAACGCTCAGTAATAAAATTTAGAATATTTTAATCCTCAATTTAGGGGGTTAAGGCCCGCATAGGAAGTTTGGGGCTTAAACCACAGAATCCAATTTTACTATCCCTTGTGAACGCTTACTATTAACAGAGGATTTTCAGGGAGAAAAAAAAGTAAAATTTTTTCTTTTCCCCTTGATTTTTTCCCAGATTTTGGTTAACCTTAAACATAACCAAGTAAACGTTGGGGGGCCTTTCAGGACTCCAGCGTTGGGAATCCCGTCAAAATCGGGAGCGGGCCCGCCGCTGTAGCCGGGGACAAGCGCGATTTTGGTCTTTGACCAGAACCACTGGCTTTATTTGGGAAAGCTGGGAAGGGGTCGCGCGAGGTTGATCCGGGAGCCAGAAGACCGACTTGGTAGACATGACCAACTTCCCCGCGGCTTGGGAGGTTAAGGCGTTCTGGATAAAAGGGCATCCTGAATCCGCTGTATGGCTGGTTCAGGTTTTTTATTTTGGCCCTGTCTATTTGGGAGGCCGGGCCGCCGCTTTGACTTTCCTGTCGTCTTGGGAAAATGGTCCGGAAAGCTCGCTTTCCGGATATAAATAATGAATGAGGAGGTGCGCCTAGGAAGTTACCTTGAGGTAGCCCGGCGTAGGGAAGCCCGTGCAAGCGGGCGCGGACCCGCCGCTGTGCGCAGGGACGAAAACGGTAATTTTCCTTCTTTTGAGCTACTGGTCAGAGCGGCTTGAGAGGGGGAGTTAATGGTCACTGGCCGCGAGGCTGGGAAGACGCCGTAAGTAGATTGATCTGTGAGCCAGAAAACCTGGCCGGGCTTTGGAAGGCGTTTGGCACGTGGATTTGCCGATGACGCAGGCCCTTTGGGTAACAGGGAGATCCCTGGGGCCCTTTTTAAAAGAAAAGATCGCTCTGGGGCCCAACCCTTGAGCTTGAGGTTTTTCGCGTCGCCCAGCTCTACCTCCCTGGTCGGCCCGGGTTCCTTAACGCTCTCTTGTCCTGGGTTACAGCTCGATCCGATAACAACCCCCCGAGTCAGGCGGGCCTTTGGCCCGCCCAGCTCGGGGTTTTTTTTGGCCGGGCTTGGGAGAGGGCCCTTTTCCGTTGGGCCCGTTTTCCCCGCGACCGTCCCTGTAGCCGGCTTTTATAACAGCTGTCCCTGGCGCCGGATCGAAAACAGGGTCAACAGAAAGAATGGTCCCCCGGCCAGGGCGGTGATAACGCCAATGGGAATCTCAGCCGGGGCCAGGATGACTCGCGCCAGCAGATCGGCCAGGGCTAAAAAGGCCCCGCCCCCAAAGAAGACCGCCACGGTTAGGAGCCGGTGGGACCAGCCCAGAACCCAGCGACAAGCCTGCGGGACCATGAGCCCGACAAACCCGATGGGCCCGGTCAGGGAAACAATGGCCCCGACCATGATCGAGGCCACCACGAAGATGATGAGTTTAATTCTCTTGACGTCCACCCCACGACTAGCCGCCAGCTCCTCACCGGTGACCAGCAGATCGATCTCGGTGGCCAGGGAGCGGATGATGACGGCCCCCACAATTATGATGAAGCCCAGGTCGGCCAGGCGGGCGGTCTCCAGGCCCGTGAGCGAGCCCATGAGCCAGTGGGTGATTTTGAGGGAGTCGGCTGAGGAGCTGACATATTGAATGAAGAGGACCAGGCTGGAGAAGAAGAAGTTGACAATGACTCCGGCCAGGAGCATGACCGGGGTAGAGAGGCCCCCTTGGGAGCGAGTGGCCAGGTAGACTAACGCCATGGAGAGGGCCGCCCCCAGAAGAGCGGAGCCCAGTGGTCCCAGGCTCCCCAGGAAAGAGGTCCCCAGCCAGATATAAAGGGAGGCCCCCAGAGCCGCTCCGCTGGCCACCCCTAAAGTGAAAGGCGTGGCCAAAGGATTGCGGAAGAGGGCTTGGAAAACCAGGCCGCCCAGAGCCAGGCCGGAGCCAGCCAGAAACGCGGCCGCGCTTCTGGGTAGTCTCAGAGCCCAGAAAACTTCCGCCTCTGGGTGACCGGGGACGCTCAAGGCCTCGAAAGAGATGAGGTCCGCCCCCAGAAAGGGGCTCAGGACCAGGATAACCAAGGAGGCCAGGAGCAGGGCCAGCAGTTTCCAGGTGGGACTCATTGGCTCAGAACCACGACCCGCCCGTCCTTGGGGTGGGTCAGATAGACAAAGGGGTGGTCAAAGGCCTCCTCAAGGATCCGGTCCTGATAAAGGCGGTCGGCCTCGCCAAAGTACCTCAGGGTTCCCTGACGGAGAACCAGGGCCAGCCCGCCAGTGAGGGCGGGCTGGCCCAGATCGTGGGTGACGGTGATTATGGTGAGCTTCTGGTTGAGGTTCAGGTCTTTCAAGAGATTGTCCAGCTCAGAGGCGTGCCGGGGATCCAGAAACGAGGTTGGCTCGTCCAGGGCCAGGATGGGCGTCTCCTGAGCCAGGGCGGCGGCCAGGTAAGCTTTTTGCCGCTCTCCGCCGGAGAGATTGGCCAGGGGGCGGTTGGCCAGCTCCTCTAAGCCGGTCAGCTCCAGGGCCCGGGTCAGGGCGGCCTGGTCCCGGGAGCGGTCTGGATAGGGGTAACGGCTCAACAAGGCCAGCTCCCGAATTGTGTAAGGCGGGATCCAGCCCCCGGCCTGGGGGGCGTAACCGATGAGGCGGGCCAGCTCCTGGCGGGGATAGACGCGGAGGCTCTGGCCGTTTAAAAGGATCTCCCCGGTCGTCTTGGCTCCCTCACGCAGTCTTAAGAAACATTTGATCAGGGTGGATTTGCCAGCTCCATTGGGGCCCATGATGGAGAGTCTGGCTCCCGCGGGGACAGCGAAGCTGAGATTTTTGAGGATCGGTCGCCCGTCTATGGTCAGGCTGAAGTCCCGGGCTTCTAGCAGGGGGGTCATGGGGTGGTCTCCGCTCGCGGGTGAAAAAAGGCTGACAGCCTTTCAATGGTGAGATAAATTCGTGGCCCGGGCACGGTATCAGCTTGTTGGGTCAGAAAGTGGATCCGGTTATCGCGCGTCGCCTTGACTGAGGCCAGGCTCGCCCAGTCCCGCCGGACCGACTCCAGATCCTCCACGGTCAGGATCACGTCCACAATGACGTCCGGGTTTAAAAAGATGATGGATTCCCGGGAGAGGCGCGGAAAGGCCAGGGGCCCCTCATAGGCGTTCCGGGCCCCGGTGATGTCCAGGATCTGGCTGTAAAAGCCATCTTGCCCGACCGCGTTGATCTCGGTGATATAACCCAGGCCCTCGTAGTCGCGCATGACCGAGAAGAGAACTCGGGGCCTGGGCTGCCCCTGGGCGTTTTGGCGGGCCCGTTGGGAGCTTCGCTCAATGTTCCGCAGGATAGCCTGGGAGCTCTGGAGCCGCCCCAGCTTTTGGCCCAGCTCAGTTACGGCCTGGCGGTACCCGGCCAGCGAGCGGGTGTCCAAGGGGAGGACCGGGAGACCGAGCCTGGACAGGCGAGCTTGGTCGCCTAAGCGATCGGCTGGCAGGGCCACCAGATCCGGCTGACGGCGGACAATGGCCTCGTAATTGAGCTCTGAGAAGCTGGCCACTATGGGGACAGCCTGAGCCGCGGGCGGGTAGAGGCAGTAACGGGTCCGCCCGACGACCCGCTCGCCCAGACCTAGGGCGAAGAGGGTTTCGGTGACTGAGGGGGCCAGGGAGATTATCCGGTGGGGATCCGTTGGCGCGGGCCGGGGAGCCTGGCGGGCGGCCAGTCTCTGGTGGACCAGGATGGTCAAAGCCAGGCCCAGGCCCAGAATGATGAGCTTGAAGCCAACTTTAAGTTTTTGGGAAAAAGAGAACACTCCGCCCTTTCAGGGAGCGCGCGCTACCCCGCCTACCTCCATGATGAAGGCCAGCTAGGCCGGATGTTGAGAAAAAAGGAGCCCAGGCCTTAAAAAAGGCCCAGGTCCTGGCGCCCGGGTTTGGGTCCCAGGTCGGTTGGGCTTAAAAACTTCGGGTCAATCAAGCCGCGAGCCACCAACTCGTTCAGCTCCCGCTCGGCCACCGCCAGATCGCACTTGGTCAGGCGCGCGTACCGGCGAGGATTGAGGGGGCCGAGGAAATTCACTTCCAAAAGGGCCAGGGCGTTTTTTTGGCGCTGGCTCAGGGGTTGGCCTTGGGTCCCGGACCAACGCGCGGCTTGGGTGATGATCAGGTCAAAACGGGCGTTGGCCGTTTGCCCCGCCTGACGGAGGGTCTTTAAAAACCATAAAAGCCAGGGGGTTACGTCCAGGTTGGGACTATTAATGGTCGCGGCCAGGGTCGCGTGATAATTTTCCCGGTCCCGCGAGATGGCCTGGGAGAGGCTGTAATAGGCCGCGATCTCCCCGCGCCCGGCCAGAGCCAGATCCGCGGCTAGGCGGGCCAGGTGACCAGAGCCTCCCGCGTAAGGTTGGGCGATCCACAGCCACAGATGGGTGAGGGCGGCCTTCAAGGTGAGATGATGGGGCCAGGGAGCGTTGTGCCAATTAAAGAACCGGTCCATCTCCAGGGGAATCCGCTTGGCGACTGGGGCGGGCAGCGGCTCCAAGGCGTAGGGCCGGGAGCCAGGCCGAGCGGGGTTCAGGCCAAAGGCCGGACCGCGCCAAGAGCCCAGACCAGCCAGACTGCCCGGTTGAGTCAGGGCCCGGCGCCAGAGGGTCAGCCGACGGGTGGAGAGCCTCTTTTCGGGGTTGGCCCGGGCGTCCAGATGCAGATCAATGAGGGCCGCGATCCGCGGGCCAGGGTCAGCCGAGAGAAAACGCGTCCCCGGGCTACTGTCCGAGGCCCAGTGGCTTCGAAAGACCAGCGGTTTTTCGGCCAGGGTGGCTTTAATCGCCTCAGGCTCCAGGTACTCGTCATCCAGCTCCAGGGAGCTGATTAATTCCTCGTAGAGGCTGATACGGCGAAGCTCAACCAGGAAAGCTCCCTCAATGTACTTGAGCTTGTTGGCCAGGAGCTCTTCCTCCTCTGACCAACCGGCCAAATCCCGGTCCAGAGCCTCCTGCCGCCAACGGAATCTGGGCCAGTCTGGGTGGTTAAAAATAGCGTGTCTCTGGTCAAGCTGGCTCTGGCCCATGATTTTCCCCCTACCAGCTTTATTTATCGGCTTCTGGGCTCTCAAGCTTGACATTGACTTTCCTAAATCGCCCTGGCTCCGCCTGGGTGAGCCACCAGCGCCAAAAGGCGGGGAAACTTTTCCGCTGAGGTTAAAGACCAGGCCAGCTTAGGTCAGGAATTGACAAAAAAAGGATTCCGGCTTCCAGGTATTCAGAAAGGGGTTGTTCCTATATAAATAAAAGAAAGAAGTCACAGAAATAGTTTTATAATAGATAATAATTCTAAGATTTTGTGGTGTTTTAAGAGAAATATTTAGTCAAGCCAGTCAGCTCCAGGTAACGCGGTGAAAAGTTAAATTTTTTAGGGCTTCTTTTTTCTCCCCCCCATCCTAAATTAAGAGTTTAACACAGTTTTGAGGCCCTAGCAAAAAGCCAGATGTATAAACTATTTTAGGTAACAGGTCGAAATTATTACATATATTTAAGGAAATAATCTCTGACCAGGTTTGCCGATGTGTCGGCTAGATGTTAGAAAAATCGGAATTTAGAAATCTAACCCTGAGCAAGAAAAATCTTGACAAATTTTGTTAGAACATTTAAAAAAAAATTGGACACAAGCTGATTTTCCATGAAGATAAGATCTTTTACATTGTATGTGGAAACATGTTAGTTATGAAGTTCAAGGAGTAAATCACGTAAATAGTAATGTCCCATGTCAAGACAAAACTTATACATGTTTTCAAAATGGAGTATATATAATTGCTTTGGCTGATGGGGCTGGCTCCGCTAAATTTTCACATTTTGGCGCTGATTGCGTAGTTCATTCTATTTCTGAATTTATTAGCTTTAATTTTAATAATTTAATTAAAATTACTGATGGTAAACGAGTAAAAATAGATATTATTGATTGTTTACTTCAAAATCTTAATATTATAGCTGAAAAACAAAAGTGTGATCTATCTGATTTAGCGACAACTTTGCTTTAAGTCTCTATTTGTGATGAAAATTTTAAAATTATACATGTTGGGGATGGTGTTATCGGCTATCTTGATGGTCTTGATCTTAAAGTAGCTTCTTTCCCTGAGAATGATGAATTCGCTAATGTAACTACTTTTGTTACTTCACTGAATGCGTTGTCTACAATGCGTCTTATAAAAGGTAAAGTAAGAAATATTGCTGGTTTTATTATTATGTCTGATGAACTGAGGAAAGCTTTTATCAAAAAACTACTAAATATCTTGCTAAAGCAACAATAAATTTAATGCATCATAATTGTTTATTAAGACCAGAGATAATAAAAGAACAGTTAAATTCTGTTTTTAGCACTATTTTTACAAAAAAATCATATGATGATTGCAGTATCGCAATAATATCTCGTTTTTCTGAGGTATTACGTCGATATGAATATTTAAATTTGCGAGAAAAATGTTATTTTCTTAGGATAAATAACAAATCTAAAAATATTAAAAAAAGAATTACTTGGTATGATTCAGTCTTTAGTGCTTTATCTTCTCCTAAAACATTAAAACAAATTTCTTATTATATGAAATTTAAAACTATGATTACTAAAACTATGATTACAAAAAAAAGACTTAATCGATTAGTTAATATAGGTTTAATTTTAAAAAAGGTAACATTTTTTATAAATAATAATAATTTTTTTTTACTGTCTAATATTTTATCATCAAAAAATTTTTTTGTATCTCTAATTAGGAGGTAAAATATATAAGACATAAAATATAAAAAATATTAATTATTTTAAAGCCGGTATTCCAAGGGACAGGTCGGGGAGTTAAAATTTTTGAGACATAAACTCACGAAGTTACCTGGCAATGCTTCATATAAATTGAAAAAACAGAGGGCCGGGGCCAAATCTCATAACCCGATAGGCTCAGAGGAAGGAGCCTGTCGGGTTAAACAGTTATTGGGCCCAGTCGATTGTCTGGTTAATTTTCGGCAAATTCTCCGTTCCTCTGGCCAAGGGGGCCAGTTAGAGGTTGGCCCGGTGTTTTCTGGGACTGGCGAGTGGCCAGGCCCTGAGGGTTCGGGTTAAAGGGGAGGTAGAGCTGAGTGGAGCCGCCCGGACTCGGGGCCGCGAAGCCGCTCCCCGGGCCGGGCTGGTTGGGCCAGTTTTTCTGGGCAGGCCGTGAGTCTGGTCAGGCGCGCTGGTCTAAGTCAGACTCCGTAGAGGTTCAGATAAGCTTTGAGGTTATTGACCGTGGTCTCCTCCAGGGGCCGCCGCTCGCCGTTCTGGGTGACCGGGACCTTGTTTTGAAAGAGAAAGTCGATGGTCTCGTGGATTCCCAGGATGGTTTGAACTTCCAGGCCGGTTTTCAGGCGGAAGTTCTTGACCGCGTCCTGGCCCTTGGCCCCGGGGATGGGGCGACCATCGGCGTCATAAACCGCCGTGGTCTGCTCGCGGTCCAGGTACATGGCCACCCCGGCCGGGTAATAGCTGTGCCCGCGTTTGACGGCCTCGGCGGTCATCTGGCCGAGGATCTCAAACTTGGTGGCCATGGTGGTGGCCACGTCGTCAAGGATCAGGACCCGGGCCTCATTAAAAAGAGCCCCGGTCACAAAGTGATTGCTGACCCGGCTGGCCTCCCCGTGGCTTTTGGCCTCCTTGCGGTCATAGTCAAAGCCCTTGTCCACCTGGTGGCGCTTCCAGAGAGCCTCCGCGCAGGCCACGGCCAGGGAACTGCCCTTGTAGCTGGGGCCAACCAGCACATCAAAGTCATCCACGGTCTTGGTGTCCATCAGAAAGTCGGCCATGATCCGACCCAACTCGGCGATGAGGCGCCCTGTGCGAAAAAGGCCGAAATTAACAAAATAGGGCGTGGGACGGCCGTCTTTAAGGGTCAACCCCTCATCCAGAAACAGGGCCTGACTCTCCGCCAACAACAGGGCCAGATCCTTTTGGTAAGATTTCATAAAACCACCCCAAAACCCCCCTCCCAGGCGGGCCCTCAAGGTTAAAGGCCCGGGCCCCTGGCCCGGGCCGCCAGCCTTTGTTTCTTACAGGCCTTTATTCAGCCACGCCATCATTTTCCGGAGCTCCCGGCCCACCAGGTTGATGGGATGCTCGGCCTCCTGGCGTCGCCGGGCCAGGAAGTTGGGCCGGCCCGCCTGGTTTTCCAGGATCCACTCGCGAGCGAACTCGCCTTCCTGGATCTCCCGGAGCATCTCGGCCATTTCGGCCCGGGTCTCCTCGGTGACGATCCGGCGGCCCCGGCTGTAGTCGCCGTACTCAGCCGTGTCGGAGATGGAGTAGCGCATCAGGTCCAGGCCCCCCTGGTACATCAGGTCGACGATGAGCTTCATCTCGTGGAGGCACTCAAAGTAGGCGATCTCCGGCTGATAGCCGGCCTCCACCAGGGTCTCCCAACCGGCCTTGATGAGCTCGCTGACCCCGCCGCAGAGAACGGCCTGCTCGCCAAACAGATCCGTCTCCGTTTCCTCAGCGAAGGTGGTCTCAATCAGGCCCGCCCGGGTGGCCCCGATGCCGGTCGCGTAAGCTTTGGCCCAGTCCAGAGCCTGGCCGTTGGCGTCTTGGTGAATGGCCACCAGAGCCGGGACCCCGGCTCCCTTGACGTACTCCGCCCGCACCAGGTGCCCGGGCCCCTTGGGGGCGACCATGGCCACGCTGATGTCCTTGGCGGCCACAATCTGGTGAAAATGGATGGAAAAGCCGTGACTGAAGAGCAGCATCTTGCCGGGCTTGAGATTGGGCTTGATGTCTTTTTCGTAGACCTGGGGTTGGATATGGTCCTGCATCAACAGCTGGATGAGGTCGGCCTGTTGGGCGGCCTCGGCGGCGGAGACGGGTTTGAAGCCATGCTCCACGGCCAGATCGTAATTGGGGGAGCCGGGTCGCTGACCCACCACCACCTTAAGGCCAGAGTCCCGGAGGTTCTGAGCCTGGGCGTGTCCCTGGCTGCCATAGCCGATAATGGCGATGGTCTTGTCAGCCAGGGGAGTGGTGGGGGCGTCCTTTTCGTAATAAATGCGCATGTCTTTCTCCTAGGGTTCAGTTTCCCTGATGATCGGTCTTAATGGCCGGGTTTGGAATCAGGTTTTTTCACGGCCAGCGGGCTGCGGGAGATGGCGGTGAGGCCGGTCGAAACCTGCTCTTCCACGCCGAAGTCGGCCAAAAGGGTTAGGGCGGCCCGGATCTTGTCCTGGCCTCCGGTGATCTCCAGGGTATAGGTCCGGGAGCTGACATCAATAATCTGGGCTCGAAAGATCTTGGCCAGGCGCATGATCTCGGCCCGGTGCCCCTCCACGGCCTTGACCCGGACCATGACCAGCTGCCTTTCCACGTGGTCGACCTCGGCCAGATCCGTGACTTTGATCACGTTGATGAGCTTGCGCAGCTGCTTGATGACCTGCGAAATGATCTTGGGGGTCCCGGTGGTGATGAGGGTGATCAGGGAAACATCGGGATCCATGGTCTCGGCCACTGAGAGGGAGTCTATGTTGAAGCCCCGACCGGAGATCAAGGCGCTGACCCTGGCCAGGACCCCGGGGCGATTGTCCACCAGGACGGCCAGGGTGTGTCTTTGGGCGTTGTCCGAGCTCAAATCCATAATTCCCCTCCCCTTACGGGAGCTCCAGCGGGCGCAGGATCATCTCGTCAATGGCCCGGCCAGCCGGGACCATGGGAAAGACATTTTCCCGGGGCGAGACTTTGAAATCCATGATGACCGGGCCCGGGTCCGCCAGGGCCGTCGCGATGACCTCCCGGGTCTCGGCCGGGGTCCTGGCCACTAGGCCTTTGAGCCCGAAGGCGGCGGCCAACTTGACAAAGTCCGGCCATGGCCCCAGGGTGGTGGCGGCGTAACGGCGGTCGTAGAAGAGGTCCTGCAACTGCCGGACCATGCCCAGGGTCCCGTTGTTGAGGATGGCCACCTTGACCGGCAGGCCCTCCTGAGCCACAGTGGCCAGCTCCTGGATATTCATGAGCACCGAGCCATCGCCGGTGATGGTGATCACGGTGGCCTCGGGTCGGGCCACCAGGGCGCCCAGGGCGGCGGGCAGGCCGAACCCCATGACCCCCAGGCCGCCGGAGGTGATGAACTGGCGGGGGTTGTCATAGAGGTAATACTGGGCTGCCCACATCTGGTGCTGGCCCACGTCGGTGACGATGACAGCCTTGCCGCGGGTGGCCTGATATAGGGCCTCAATGACCATCTGGGGCTTGATGAGGCCGTCGGGGTCGTCGTCCTGGTTGTAGGTTAAGGGGCAGCTGCGGTGCCATTCGCTGATGGTCTCCAGCCAAAGCGGGCGGCTTTCGGCCTGATACTCTGGGGCTGGGGTCAGCAGGTCCAAAATGGCCGCCAAAGCCTGGCGGGCGTCGGCCACCAGGGGAACATCCACTTCCCGGTTCTTGTGGATGGAGGTGGAGTCCACATCAATGTGGATGATGTCGGCCTCTTTGGCGAATTGGGTTAACAGGCCCGTCACCCGGTCGTCAAACCTGGCTCCCACGGCCAGAATCAGATCGGCCTTCTGGACCGCCATGTTGGCCCGATAAAGGCCGTGCATGCCCAGCATGCCCAGAAACAGCCGGTGGGTTCCGGGAAAACCACCCAGCCCCATCAGGGAGCAGGTAACCGGGATCTCCAGCCGCTCAGCCAGGGTCAGCAGCTCCTCCGCGGCCCCGGCGGCGATGACCCCGCCCCCGGCGTAGATGACTGGCCGGGTGGCCTTCTTCAAGAGGGAAACCACCTTGTGGACCTGCTTGGGGTGCGGGGTCAGGTGCGGCTGATAGGCCCGAAGAAAGACTTTGCGGGGGTAAAGAAACTCGGCCTGCCCAGCCAGGACGTCCTTTGGCAAGTCCACCAGAACCGCCCCGGGCCGACCGGTGGTGGCCACGTGAAAGGCCTCTTTGACGCACTGGGCCAGCTCCTGGGTGGAGAAGACCAGATAGTTATGCTTGGTGATGCCCCGGGTCACCCCGACAATGTCCACCTCCTGAAAGGCGTCGTTGCCGATGAGCATGCGCGAGACCTGGCCCGAGAAGACAATGACCGGGATGGAATCCATGTTGGCGCCGGCCAGGCCTGTGACCGTGTTGGTGGCCCCAGGCCCCGAGGTCACCAGAACCACCCCGGGTCGCCCGGTGGAGCGGGCGTATCCCTCGGCCGCGTGCACCGCCGCCTGCTCATGGCGGCACAGGACAAATCGGAGTGAGCTCGCGCCCAAGTGATGGTGGATGTCAATGGTGGCCGCCCCGGGATAGCCGAAGATGACTTCCACGTTTTCCCTTTTCCAACACTCAATGAGGATTTCGGCCCCGCTAATAGTGGTCATGTCGTGTTTCCGCGCCAGGGCGTTGGGGGGCGCGACCCAGGCCTCTGATTAAAGGCCTCTTGGCTCCAGGCTTTCTAGGCGGCCAGTCAGTCAAGGCTTGGTGAGTTTTCTGGAGCTTTGGTGTCTGGAGAAAATCGACTTAATTCCGGTGGGAGGCCAAGATGCGCTCAATTTTGTCTTTGCCGGCCAGTTTGGCTTTTTGGAGCCTTTTGCGCTCCAGGTCTTCCTCGGTCGACAGATAAGGTCTTTTATTCATCTCGTCGAGACGTTTCTCATAGTCCCGGTGGTTATCCACCAGAGTCTTCAAGTCCGGGTTCTCGCCAATGAGGCGATTAATCAAAACTTCGTCCTGCGGGTCCATCGTGTCACCATCGCCCACTAGGGTGGGAGCGCTAAAGGTTTGAGCAATAAAGTAAAGTATAGGGCCAGATTTGTCAATGGTTGGCCGCGACCGACCAAAAGGTCGCCCCCAGCCCCGCTCCCCTCAGCCCCAAAAGCTGTTTAAGCCAGGCCGCCAATTCCAAAATGAAGGGCGGATTTGTTTGGTATTGGGGTATAATAACGCGAAAGCCTGGAAACAGTCAAGAACTGGAAATTGTTCCCAATGGGCTCAAAAAAGCTCTTTGGGGGCTTGGGCGGGGGGGGCAGGGGCGGTCAACTATAATCAGCCCCTTGCCTTGTCTGGATTAAATAAATAAATTTCCAGAGGTTCTCTGAAGAGGCCGTGATTCTAATTTTGGCTTTAAGTCTAAGCGCCCGCCCGCGAGAGGCGGTAACAAGGGCCCAGCGGGCGACCGAATTGGCCACGCTTGGAGCCGCCGAGGAGCGTTAGCCTGTATTAAGTGTTTTTCTAGAAGCCTGTCGGATTATGCGGAAAAACATACAACATAAAGGATGATAAACTAGATTTTAAATAAATATTTTTATCATTGGAGCGAACAAAATAATTATTTTAGTTAAAATTTTATATAAATATATGTTCTAAGCAAAAGCCTACCTGGGACTACCTCAAGCTAGGTCTTTCTGGTGGTCGCCAAAGACAGCTTTGGCCTCACCCCGACCAATAACGCCCAGACCTATGGTTACAAACTCATGGCCCGCCAGTCGATAGGTCTCGCCATATTTTTTTTCTTTAATAACTCTAAGGCCTTGGCGCGCCAGTTGGTCCAGAGCCTCCTCTAGATCGGCCCGCCCCTCGCTTTTGGCGTATTTGATCTCAATAACCGCGTGGATGCCCTCAAAGGTTACCAAAATCAGATCTGGATCGCCTAAGGCTCCAGGCTCCTCAGGCCTAACCTCGGCGACCAGGCCAAAAAAGTAACCCAATAAAACATCATGAAAGAAATATTCACTGATGAGTTGTTTTCCATAATGTTTGGCGGGAATCCGGGAAAAAACCGCTTTGATGATCCGAGTTAATTCAGGCCCGTCTTGATCTTTAATAGCTTTATTTAAACTTTTATATTCTTTATTTTTGTCTATAGTTAAAATAGATGATATAGATGATAATAAAATATCATTAAAGGCATCTTTTAATTCAAAATTAGGAACTCTAAATGAATATTGAATTTTCTTTCTAACACGTATAATTTTATCTATGGTCAAATATCCAGTATGAAACAATAACGGAACTGGAGCCAGCTGTCCGACAGTAGCCAGAGAAAGATCGCTTTCTACGTATCCTTGTAAGTTATTTTTTGTAAATGAAAAAGGATTAGAAGAAATTGTATTTTGAAGAAAGTTAATTGAAATAGAGTTATTTTTCCAAAATTCTTTAAATTCACTTTCATTAAAAAAATTCAGGATTGAAATGGGATTCAAGACTTGAGTCTTCCCAACCCAAGTGTAACCATCATACCAATCAAGGATTTCTTGGCGAAGATCGGCTTCTGAGCTCTCCGCTGGCAGGTAGTCAGTCGATTTTAGCGCCTCCAGAACCGAGCCATAACGATCGCTAAAATATTGATCCAGCTCGTCTGGGGTGAAGCCACAGATGGCGGCGTATTTAGGGTTAAAACTGATGTCGACCAACTGGTTGAGCCCGGCGGATAAACCCATCATGGCGTAACGAGTTAACCCAGTTACCATGACAAAACGCAATAACTTATCCACCTCCTTGAAAATAACGTAAAAAGAGCTGAGAACCTCGGTGTTAGCTTTAGCTAAAGGGGGATTATCTATGTAATGGCTGACGGGATAATCATACTCATCGATCAGCGTGACTACTCTTTCGCCACACTCTTCGCTTATATCCTCAATAAGGCGTTTCAAAGCCTCGCCAGGCTCAACGCTTCTAAGGCTAAGATTGTGGTAAGGTTTGACTATATCCTCAAGCTTATTTATCAATCCTTTCTTGAGAAGTTCGGGGCTGGAGCAGTCTCCCGTCATACTTAGACGTATAACCGGATATTTTTTAAACTGATAGCCTGATTGAGCGATTTTCAGACCGGAAAAAAGGTCAGCGTTACCTCGAAAAAGCTCGTCTAATGAGTCAAGAAGAAGAGATTTCCCGAACCGCCGGGGACGGGAAAGAAAAAGTTGCTTATTCTGGATCAGTTCTGGGAACAGATAGGTCTTATCAACGTAAAGATAATTCCCTTGAATTATTTCGTTGAGGTTTTGGATGCTCAGAGGGAGATTTTTCATTGGAGAGCCTGAGTCCTAAATTTATCAAAATCTGACGGCTGGCGTCAGGAAGAAGAGTATTTTTAATACTTTTTAATTGTAATAATTTGTCAGGTTAAGGTCAATAACCCCGCGATGGTGTGTCGAAAAGTCAATTTTGTTTTCACTAAAAATATGTTAAATTTTGATAATTAATAATATTGTAATAGGTTATTTCCAGGGTTAGAAACCTAATCCAGGCTTCGGGTCAGGCCCAATCATCTTTATGCCAGAGAGAGTCACCGTTCTTAAGAAGGGTAAGGATGAGGGCCCCAGGGCGGCGATAGGCTTACCTAAAGTTAAATTGACCTCCAGGGGCTTTAAACGATCGGGCCCCTTGGAGAGGGGAGAATCGCGCCAAAACCGTATAATCCGACAGGCTCCTAGCCAAGGGGGGGGCCTTCGGCAAGTTATTTCCATTTTAAATTTGTTGGTGGCGTTGGCCGATTTTAACTCTTGCTTGTTTTTCAAAAGCGAGTTATTATTTTTTAGCTTTAATTTTTTTGAGGCCTGGAAGAATATATTAGCTCTACTTTGCAAGTTATTTGAATTAAGACTCATAGCTATTCGAAATTACTTATCTTTTAAAAAAATTTGTAGAGACACGTTTGGCTATTTTAGTGTATATTTTTTGAGATCGTACTTAGCTATATAATCCTCAAAGGTTTTAGAAGCTGGATTTATGGCTGATGTAACTTTCGTTTTTTTATCTTGGTCGTTCAGAAAGATATGAAGCGACTGCCTGGCTCGGCTTACCTTATTTTGAGACCTAGTTTTCCACCTCAAGGCGAGACAAATTAGATATTTTTGCAATAAATATAATTATTTTGCTTATAGCTAGTTATTGAGCAGTTTTTTATAGAAAGGCTATTAAAAGTTATAATGATGAGTGAAAAATTTATTTTTATGTATTATATTTAATATTTATTTTTATAGGAAATGTTACAATGCCATCTAATAACAACGATAAAGATGATATATTTAATGAATCGAAATATATTACTATATCTTCTATAGGAATTTATTTAGTTATTGCTATATATTTTTTTATTAAATTTATGAAATTAAATACTTTAAATATTGTATTTGGCATATTTCTTTCTGTTATAAAGTCTATATTTTGGCCAATACTATATTTTTATTTTTTTTAAATAAATTATGGTTTAATTATGATTAATTTTGCAAATTTAGATTTTAAAGATCCAAAAGTTAAAAAATCAACACTTGTTGTTTTTTTATTATCGCTATTAATTGTTATTCCACTTAATATTTCTTTTTTTGCATTTTTTAAATTTTTACCATTTTTTGTTTTTATGTTAATTGGTTATTTTATTTCATCTATATTTGGTCACTCAGACGATCGATATATTAGATTAGGAATATATAATTTTTTGTTATTGATTCCATTTGTATCATTATTATTCTTTTTTTCAAATAATAAATATAATTATTTTGCATGGTATTTTGTTCCTTTGCTCTATTATTATATATATTCATATTTAATTATATATCTATTATATAATAATATAAATATTGCAGAAATAGATTTTTTTAGGTTATTGATTAAATTTTTTATTTATAAATTCAGAAACATAATCGTAATATTTAAAATACCATTTAATTTCAAATTATTACTTAAAAAATTTATTAATATATATGTATTAACTTTTTCAGTTATTTTAATCTTGAATATTATATCTGAATATAGAGAAATAAGACGAATTGAACAAGAAAAACTTGCACAATTAGAAGAAATAGAACGAATTGAACAAGAAAAACTTGCACAATTAGAACGTGAACGGATAGAACGTGAAAAATTTCAAACTTTATTACCAAAAGGAATTCCAGTTAGTTTTTCTGTTCACCTTTCAGATACACGCTCTGAAAAAGAAAGTCTTACTGAAGGTTTTGATGATCTAGGGCCAGATGATACTAATTTAGCTATGGATTTGTTAAATTTAGGATTATTAATTACAGAAAACGTAATACATGAATTAAAAGATTGGAATGATTTAGACCAAATGTGCGAGGGTTATATAAGATTATCTGGATTTAGTATTTCTGGACAAGGACCTCCATGTACACCTAATGGTTTTTTTGGGCCACTTATATTAACTCAAATAACTGACAAAATTACTATTTATAATGAAGATAGTAGTTTGTCATGTAGTAAGGATATATCTATATCTGAAAATAATTTATTTACATTATTTAAAGGAGGGGTCCAAGATTTTAATATTTGTAAAGGAGTAAAATTACGAATACATGGTGAACGAGATCTTCTATAGTTGATATATGGAAAAAATTTAATTATTTTATGTTTATAATTTTATTAGTTATCATTATTTATTCTGTAAATAATGATGATTGGGTTATTGATATACAAAGGGTATAATACAAAGGCTCCAGGAAGTTGGTAGCTTCCTAGCCCCCGGGTACCTCCAGATTTTGGTAGAATTAAGCCTCCTCATTTTACAATGCGTATCGCTAAAAATCTATAAAAATCAACACATTAACTGTTAAACCCGACAGGCTCCCAGTCGCCTTGCCTCTTGGACCAGACGGCCAATTTAGAGTAAACTAAAAAAGGATTAAGGCCAAGACTCCAATTTTCAAGACGATGATAGACGGAACGCAAACTTTTAAGGAAGTCATCGAAAAAGGTAAGAACTACGAGGACAAGACCTCTTACCTGGCTGAATTGATTTCCTGGAGGTGAAGGTCAGGTTTCTCCCAGGGCCCAAGCGTTTTGGCAAATCCCTGGGCGTTTCCACTCTAGCCCGAGTTTCGCGGTTATCAAGGAGTAAAATAAAAAGACTATTAATTTCAAGTTGTTATGGTAAAGGCTGTAAGTCCAAAATTTTTTTAACAGCAATTCTAATTTTAGCTATGACCATCAGTCGGTTTAGCCTCAATTAATTATATTTTATTTTAGATAAAAATTTTAATTACAATAATATTATATATTTGTAAATTTATAATATTATATATTTGTAAATTTATAATATATATATATTTATAACTAATTGCCTGTGACGTTTTATATCTTGTATTCTTAAAAATAATGTATTTTTTGAAAAATCTAAAAAATATCTATAATGATAATAAATAATTAATTCGTCAAACAAAAATAATAAAATAGCAATAAACTATTAAATGTAAAAATTTATAGTTAACGTCCATTTTTTTAGATATTTTTTCGCCGCGCCTAAAATTAGAATTGCCGTTAAAGGATTTGACATGAGGTTGATTTTGAGCGAGCTCCTTGGCTCAGGTTAATCTGGAGGGCGCGGTCAATATCTGTTGATCCTGGATCCCATCCTGAGCCCTAACCTGCCCGGGTTGGTCCCAGTCGGGCGGTTTGGCCCGCCATCTCGGGGAGGTTCCCATGAAATGCGCCCTTCTTCAATTTAATCCCACCGTGGGGGATCTTCAGGCCAACGCGGCCAAGATTGCGACCCTGACTCAGCGGGCGGCGACTCTGGGGGCCCAGCTGGCCGTAACCTCGGAGATGGCCCTGATCGGTTACCCACCTCGGGACTTGCTGCTGTACCCTTCTTTTGTGGAGGCGGCCCAGAGCCAGGCTCTGAAATTGGCCCAGAAGACGCGGGAGTTGGATTTGACTCTCATTGTGGGGTCAGTGGGTCGCCGCGGGAACGGCAAGGGGCGGGCTCTGGCCAACGTGGCCCTGGTCATCCGGGGCGGGGAGATCCGGGCCACTTACGCCAAGAGGCTGCTCCCGACCTATGACGTCTTTGACGAGGCCCGCTATTTTGAGCCCGGGGCCCATCCCCTGGTGGTGGAGGTGGCCGGGCGCAGGCTCGCGGTCACTATCTGCGAGGATATCTGGAATGACGAGGCTTTCTGGCCCCGGCCCCTGTACGCCCTGGATCCTCTGGAAGACCACCCGGACTTTGATCTCCTGGTTAATCTCTCCGCCTCGCCCTTTTCCGTGGGCAAGCAGCGGCTTCGGGAAGAGATGCTGGTGGCCCTCACCAGAAAACTGGGCCGGGCGGCTCTCTACGTCAACCAGGTTGGGGCCAATGACGAGTTGATCTTTGACGGACGCGGGGTTGTGGTCAGCCCCCGGGGCGAGACCCTGGCCCGGGCCAAGGCATTTGAGGAGGACCTGCTCTTGGTGGACTTGGATAACCCCGGGGCTAGGCTGCCGGCGGACTTTCTGGAGCCGGCCGAGGAGACTTGGCTGGCCTTGCGCCTGGGCGTTCGGGACTACTGCCTGAAAAACGGCTTGAAATCCGTGGTCATCGGCCTTTCCGGGGGGGTGGACTCCGCCTTGACCGCGGCCATCGCCGCCGGGGCTCTGGGGCCGGACCAGGTTTACGGCCTCATCATGCCCTCGCCTTATTCTAGCGACCACAGCGTGACCGACGCCCTGGAGCTGGCCAGGAATCTCCAACTGGCCCAGGCCACCCAGCTCCCCATCTCCCCGGTCATGGCTGGCTTTGACCAGGCCCTGGCCCCGCTTTTTCAGGGTCTGGCCCCGGATCTGACTGAGGAAAACATCCAAGCCCGGATTCGGGGGAGCCTTCTGATGGCGGTCTCCAATAAAATGGGCCGGCTGCTGTTGACCACGGGCAACAAGTCGGAGATCTCCGTGGGGTATTGCACTATTTATGGGGACATGTGCGGGGCCTTGGCGGTCATCGGGGATCTCTACAAGACCGAGGTTTTTCGGCTGGCCCGCTGGCTCAACCGGGAAAAAACCATCATTCCAGAAAATACCCTGACCAAACCTCCCTCCGCCGAGTTGCGACCGGATCAGAAGGACCAGGATAGCCTGCCCCCTTACTCCGAGCTGGACCGGATCTTAAAACTCTTGTTAGAGGAGCGCCTGAGCCCAGCGGAAACCGCTAAAGTCGAGGATCCGGCGGTGGTTCACCGGGTGGCCGCCTTGGTGCGGAACTCCGAGTTTAAAAGGCGTCAGGCCGCCCCGGTCCTGCGGATCACTGGCCAGGCCTTTGGGGTGGGTTGGCGGATGCCCATCACCTGCCGCTCGGTCTTCAGGACGGACTAAATGGGCCGGGTCGGCGCTTAAAACACTGATCGAGAGCGGGGCAGAGGGACTTTTTGGCCTTGATTTTAACCGGGGCGAGTTTGTGGCCCGCCCGGCGCCAGAGAAAAACAATTATTCCGCCCTGGCGGCGGTCGCGACCCGCCCAACCTCTGGGTCATTTTCTCGTGGAAGAGACCTGTTTGCTGATACTGGAGCGATTTTTTTGGCTGATGATCTGTACAGCAAAGAAACCATTATAAAAAAAATATTGGCGCGCCCTAAGTTCGATTATATTGTTACTTGTAAAGAGGAAAGCCATATAACCCTATTCTCATATAAAAAAAATGAAATTACCGACAGAATGCATAGTGAAAAAAAATCCAGGAGGGAGAGAAGAAAAGTGGGAATATTGCTGGATGAATAATGTTACCGTAAAATTGGGTAAAGATGCAATAAGAACAAATTTTATAGAACTTACGTTAACTATCACTATAAAAAATGACATAAAAAGGATAGGCTAAAACCTGCCTGAGACGACCTTAAGCTGGGTCTCTCTGGGGATCGCCAAAGACAGCTTTAGCCTCACCCCGACCGATAACGCCCACCCCGATGATCGCGAAGTCATAACCCTTCAGACGATCAGTTTCGCCATATTTTTTTTCTTTGATGGCTTTTAAGCCTTGATTAGCCAGTTTGTTTAGAGTCGCCTCAAGCTTGGCCGGAGCCGCGCTTGGGGCGAATTTGACCTCCAGAACCGCGCGGAGGCCACTCGCGGTTATCAGAATCAAATCCGCGTCCCCCAAGGGGCCGGGGGGCTCAGGCCTGACCTCGGGCAGCAAACCAGAGCAGTAACTCAATAAAAACATATGAAAGAAGGATTCCTTGAGCTCCTCGTTCTTTTCATAATGTTCCGCGGGAATCCGCGAGAAAAGCTTTTGGATAATTTTAGTCAGCAGTTGCCCGTCCCGCTCTCTGAGGGCTTGGTTTAATTCCGCGGCTTCAGTCAAGCTGTTTTCTATAAGTAAACATTTATTTAAAATATCATAAAAAGGTTTTTTGACCTCATAATTAGGAACTCTAAAGGAGTATTGTAAGTCTTTATCAACCCGAGTAATTTTATCAATAGTCAAATAACCTGAGTGAAATAATAATGGAACAGAAGTAATATTACCAACAGTGGCTAGAGAAATATCCGATTCGGAGTATCCTTGAAGGTTAGTATTGGTGAATGATAAAGGATTTGCAGTAATTAAATTATTAAGAAATGTATTAGACGGTGAAGTAAGATTCCAATAAGGCTTAAAAATTTGTTTATCAAAAAAAGACAAGATCGAAATAGGGTTCAGAACTCGAGTTTTCCCATCCCAAGTGTAGCCATCATACCAATCCAGGATTTCC
>JAISMU010000019.1 GCA_031276635.1 Deltaproteobacteria bacterium
TTTTGGGGGTGCTTGGAGTTATGGGGGGCTTCATTTTGTACTTCCTCCTGTCCCTACAGAGTGGGATAAAAGGATTCTAGCACAAAATTTCAAATAAGTGTATTTTTTTATCTACGCCCCCGGAAATGCCCTTTTCGGCGAAAACCTCCATGGCCTTGGCCATGATGGTCTGGCGAATGTCAGGTTGGTCGTCCGGCCCTTTGGGGGGGCGCCCCGCCGGGCGAGATGGCCGCTTGGTGGCGAGGCTCATCGGCTCCTCCAATTAATTAATGTTGGCGTTAATTAATTTAACCATTTAAAAAATGCCCTGTCAATAGTCATTTGTAAAATATTTGTCCTGATCCTGCTGGCCAAATGGATCTTTGGGTTCCATAAATCAGGGAAGAGTTATGAGCTGACAAATGAAATGAGCGCTAAATAAGGCGCTTTATGAGATCCGGCGCCTGGCGTGGTGATTAAAAAAAGATCAGATCTCAGGATTTTCAGCGCCTATTATTGTGCCTCGCGACCAGGAGACGCTTAAAGTGGGGCTATTTTTTAAGAGCGAGGGCCCTAAGGTCAAATAATAGAAAATTATGTTGACATCTAGATTTTGATTGTTCTTAAAATACGCGTTACAAGTTAAGGTTTTTAGCCGCGCCTGGGACTGGAGAAACGATGGAAAAAATGTCGCGAAATCTTGAGGCCAATCGGCGGGAGCCCCGGGCGGAAATCGGCCAAATACAGGCTTGGCTCCGCGAGTCCGGGCTTGGCGTAAGAAAAGGGCCCGACTGGACGAAGCCAGCGGGCCCTGGTGGCGGCTAAAAGACTTTTGGGGTCTAGCTCAGGTTAGAAGGGCAAAACCACCACGGCGGTCCCAGAATGGACGTAGTTGATATCGCCGGACATGCCGTTGTAGGCCAGGTCCAGGAACCAGCCATTGCCGAAGTTGTAATTGAAGCCCAGGCCCCAGGTGCCCACGCTGCGGTCGTAGCTGGCGAACCAGCCATGATGGAGAACGCCAGGAGCCACGGCCCGGGTCGCCAGATCGGCGATGTCGTCTTTGGAGACCCGGTAGTTGTAACCACCCCGGAAATAGAAGCCAAAGTTACCGGCGTTGTATTTGACCTTCACGCCGGTGGTGACCAGGTGCAGCCAGAGGGTGGCGTTGGAGTTACTCTCGCCAGAGTCTCCGTGCACCACGGCCCAAACGGAACGCCAACCAATATAGGGGTCAATGGCCCAGGTATCGGTGACTTTGAAATCCTTGTCCCAGTAAAGAATCATGGAGGTCAGGCGATCATCATAGTTAGCCTTAGCGGAGCCGCCAAGTTGATTCCCGTCTTCGTCATAGTATCTGGTAGTGCTCCGATAAATGTTCCAGGCCTCAACGACATTGAAATCAAAGTTACCGATGGTCGGGTTAGCGTACTTGACCCCCAGGCCAATGAATTGGGAGTAGGCGTTAGCGGTTCTTTTTTGAGAGCCGATAAGTGTACCATTATCTATATTATCGTCAGTTAAATCGATATTATCCCCTTCAGACGTAAAATTGCTGCCGTCATAATCGGAATAGGAGTACTGATACAGAAAGTAAACGCTCCAGGCGTCATTGAGGGGCTTGGTCAGAACCAAGGCCATGCTGCCCAGCTTGGATTTGCCCGACTCGATCCATCTCTCGACTCCATTGAGCTTTTCATGGAAGCCGTCATGATGGGAATAGTTGAACTCGGGAACCAGGGCGACCACCATCGGGCTGCCCTCGCCAGCGGCGGGCGCCTGGTTCCGGGTGGCGAATCGCGCGGCTTTTTGCTCCATGGCCTTAAAAGACATGTCTTGGAAGGCGCGGTCCCTGGATTCCCGGGAATCAAAAGCCAGAGAGGGAAGAGCCCAACCCAGAAGGCCCAATACTAGGGCCAGAGTCATCAGTTTCTTCATTGTTGTTACCTCCGAGAAAACTCGCGGCGCCGCTCAGGGCGTTTGCCTCCTCCTGATCGGCGTGGATTGTTTCGCCCAAAAGTCGATGACCACAGGCCTGCCCATCAAACCCGCGAAAGGCCATCAACCAAACAACTACTGTTATTAGCCGGAGACAAGCCCCGGTCTAAAAAATCCCGCCTCGCCCTGCCCAGGGAGAGGTTGGCTTAATAAACAAAACGCTTGAGAGATCCTAACCTAAAACCCAGATGAACCTTTGGTCAAAAGAAAAAGGTTTGGGCGCTGTTATTTTTCTCTAGAGTCCCTTTTCATTCTCTATGTGGTAAATGAATCCTAAGGGACAATATTTTGTTTTAAGAGGATTATTTTTAAAATACTTCATTGGCCAGCCTTTTGTCAAGAAAAATCATTATGTTTTGTTAAGCCGGCTGACTCGGGGATTTTAAGGTTTCGCGACCCGCTCGCTTGCCATAATTAGTTGAAATTACGGAATAAATTTTCTTTTCTAAATTTGGTTCTTCTCTTCGCGCCCCAAGCGAGAGCTAAAAAATTTTCCCCCGACTCAAAAATATTTAGGTTGGGTCCGAAAAAAAACGAGATTATTTTCCCGCGAAGAAAACATCAGAGCGAAAATTGGCGGATTTTTCGCTATCGGCGGGGGCGGAGTGTTCTTGGGCTGTTGGGGCCGAGCCCAGGGAGGAAAAAAAACGCCTCCCCAGGGGAACCCCCGGGGAGGCGGTAAATTGAAAGGCGGCGTGGGAAGGCTTTAGGCCCTCTTGCGCATCTTCGGAGCCTTAGCGTCCTTGGCGGTCTCTTCCGCTTCATCCAGGTCGCTGACGGGGCCGAGGACCTCGTGCAGGAGGTAATCGCGGTCCTCCAGGGAGTAACCCAAGCCCAGAATGATCTTCCGGGCGGTCTCCGGGCGGCATTTTTGGCCGTTTTCGATCTTCAGGATGGTCAGGGGGGAGATCTCGGCCTTGCGAGCCAGTTCAGCCCGGCTCATGAGACGTTGCTCCCGGAACTCGGTCAGGTTGTTGAGACGAAGGGTAGTCAAAGGAATTACCTCATTCTAGTGGATTTAGAACTGGCCCGCCGTAAAACAGCGAGTTTATAACCAGCCGACCCAAAGGGAAGGCTAAAAACCAAACAAATTAGTTCTCAAAAAATAAATCTGTATAATTAAATAGTAACTATAGAATTAATCAATAACAAATAATAGAATATTTACTTTACTAAAAGTTAATAAATATAAACAATAAAGGCTTTATAAAAAATATGTTAATGTTAATTAACTAACAAAATTTAATAATTTCCTATTTACCACGCTTTGACTCAAGAGCGTTTTAGGCGCTAGCTCAAAGATCCATGACTGGCGAGCTTGTTAATTCTAATCTTGACCACACTGGGCTAATGATCTGATATTGGTCTATTATAGGTCAGGCTCCAGAATTGTCAAGGGAAATTTTACTAAGGAGCCTTTATAATTTTCTAAAATATCATAATTAAATCAGACAGTCAACAGTATTTTTTTGAATAAGGCCATAGGCGCCAACTTACCAGCCCTAGAATCAATGTTCAAGCAAAAGAATTAACCATGATTTTTATGACTCGCTCTTAGAATCAGTTGGATTTATAAAACTTTCTGTAATGAAAAAAAAATCAGACCAGCTTTGATGGTTCAACCTCTTGGATACATAGAGACGCCAAAACTGATTTTAAGACGTTCTTTTTTTACCCTGGAAAAAACTATAAGTGCGATTTAGCTATCATTTCTTTAATACAATACTTGAAAATAAAAATCAAGTGTTTTTTTCTGTTTTTGAAAATCAGGGGGAATTATTATCTTCAGCTGGTGTATTTAGACGATATAAATATCTGGTTTGATTATAAGTTTTGTGAAGGTTAAGTTATGGATTTTTATAGAAAATTTTTTTTAGCGGCTTGGCTGGAGAGTCGGCCAGGGGGCCTTTGGGGCCGATAAATTTTTATGAGCTAAGTTAATTTTTTTAATTATTTTCTTGAAAAAGGGCTGTTTTTTTTATTTCTGGGACCCTGATTCGAGCCAGGCGCCTGGTCGATAGTGGGGGGTTTTGTCAGCCGAAAAACCTGGGATTTCAATCTTTAGCGTATTTGGATATATTTATATTTAATTAAAAAAATTTAGCCGTTATAGAATAAGGACCAGGACAAGGGTAATTGGAATATAGGAGAATAGGTTTTTAATTTAATTCCTTGACAAAAGGCTATTTATATCTAGTGAGGCGTTTTTTGAGCAGGTTGAGCGGCGGGCAATAAGAAAAAATTTTTCCAATTAGGTTGATTTAATCGGTCATTAAATATTAATTATTTATATAACATTTAATTTAGTGCATAATATTGTTATTAGGAATATTTTGTCGATAAGGTTAATTCCCCAGGGAGCCGGGCTCAGGGTCATAAGGTTAGTCAGGCTGGAACAAGGACCAGGACAAAGGTAATTGGAATATAGTAGAATAAGTTTTTAAGTTAATTCGTTGACAAAAGGGTATTTATCTTAAGTGGGGCGATTTGAGACCAGGTTGGTCGGCGGGCGGCGAGAAAAAATTTCTCTAATTAAGTTATTTTAATATATTATTATTGTATAAAGATAAATATAAAAATGAATTTAAAGCATAATATTATTTTTGGGAATATTTGGCCAAGGAGCCAATTCCCAAGGACGCCTGGCCTAGGACAGGGGGGTAGGGGGAAATAATTCCTTGCCTGGAGCCCCCCAGGTTATTCCGGTAGCCCTAACTTAGCGGGAAATGGCCCAGAGCCTGGAGCGAATCCAGGCTGGACATCCTGGCTACCGGGTTCCTGTTGAGGAACGGTTGGCTGATATATATATAGTTAGCTGTGGCCCCGAAGAGCGGGGCGGCCCAGGCTAGTTGATGGTCGGCTCCAGGGTGGCGGCTTGGAACTGCTCCTCCGGCAGGGAGTTGCCGAGGCCGAATTCCACTGGTAGAGGGAACTCGGATTTCCGGGACAAAACCTGTTTGGCCCCGGCGATGCTGTACTTCTCTTCCTTCAGGAGAGTCTTGATCTCCAGAACGCGGGTGACCGCTTCCTCATTATAGCGACGCTGACGACCGCTGGTGCGCAGGGGACTGAAGTAGCCGTCAAATTCGCTCTCCCAGTAGCGGAGGGTGTGGATGGGCACATTGGTGAGCTCCGAAACCTCACCGATGGTCAACCAGTCCTTCTTTATGATCATGGGCATGTGAAATCCTCGCTTGAAATTGGGCGGCGTTTGAGGACCAACGGTCCGCGCTTAGGGAGATAAGCAAATTGAGCGCCAGATTTTCATTAAAAATAATTATCTGATAATAGCCGGTTTATGAGGTATTTGTGGAGGGTCAGGCAATATTTTCCCAATAAGTGGGCCCACCCAAGGCCGGAAATCTTCTGATGGTCCTCTCAGGTAAAGCTTTAAAAAAACATTTTTTGCCTAGCGAGAGAAGCCGAAGGGGCTAAAATTCCTGGAGCCCAGGGCCCGGTTTTTGGTCATTTGCCCGGCCTGGTCTCCCGCCGCCGCGAGCCTGTCTTTTTTTAAAGCCTCTGGCTGTGTTAATATAGCTGAGATCTGTTTTTGAGGTTCCCTTTTCCGGGCAGTTTTTTGCTTGAATAAGGGTTTATTTTTTATAAATAATGAAATAAAATTTATCTTTTTAAGGTGATTTATATGCCCATGGATTGGGAGGAGTGGCACAAAAGCCGGCAGAAAAATCAGTCCCGCAACCGCAAGTCGGATAATGGCAATGGCCAGGGGCGGCCCGATGGTGGCGGTAGCCCAGGCCCAAGCCTGGAAAACCTGCTCAAGAGACTGAAGATTTCCGCCGCTGGTCGCCCCTCATTATTGATCCTGCTGGCGATTGTGGTCCTTTTATGGCTAGCCTCAGGATTTTTTACTGTGGAGACCTATGAGTGCGGGCTGATAAAAAGGTTTGGCAAGTATAACTCCACCGTTGAGCAGGGCCTGCGATATCACTGGCCCTGGCCCATCGAGAGCGTTATCAAGGTCAACTACAACCAGATTCGGCAGTTTGATGTGGGCGGGGGCGGCTCCGGCCTGGACGAGGCCACGATGTTGACCGGGGACGAGAACATCGTCAATATCCAGTTCGTGGTTCAGTACAAGGTCGACGATCCCCAGGCCTACGCCTTTTTGGTCTATGACCCAGACAAGACCATCCGCGACGCGGCCATCTCGGCCATGCGCGAGGTTATTGGCCGGAACACCATTGATGGGGCCTTGACCGAAAATCGGGCCAAAATCCAGGAAGACACCAAAAGCGCTCTCCAGGTCATGATGGCCAAGTACCAAACCGGCTTGATCATCAATAACGTCGAGCTCCAGGACGTCCATGTGCCTAACGATGTCATGCAGGCCTTTAAAGACGTTACCTCGGCCAGGGAGGACCGGGACCGGGCTGTCAACGAGGCCACTGGCTACAAGAACAGCAAGCTCCCCGAGGCGGAGGCCAGGGCTTATTCCATGGTGGCTCAGGCGGAGGCTT
>JAISMU010000116.1 GCA_031276635.1 Deltaproteobacteria bacterium
CTAGTGAAAATATGGTTAGGACATACTTGGTTTTCCAGGCACGGCCGGCCCAGATGATCCAATTTATTGACCTCAGTGTTTGCTGAATTAAGCGCTTCATTGAACTCCAATGTTTTCAGCCTTTCCAACTCGGTGACGGCGATAGTCTTCGCTAAATTCATATTGTCGGCCATTATTTTGCTTTTTAAGCTAGATATATGCACCGTAATAACGGCCAGACAACCGATTCCGATTACCGCCACCGAAACCAGAACTTCGATCAAAGTCATCCCTGGCTTGGCGTTGTTAGATAAATAATTACATTTCAAAGTCTTCATGTTGACACCTTCGACAAATAACTTATTTAATCAATATTTAATTAAATAATTATTGAAAGAATGTTTTTCAAGAACTTCTGTCTCTAGCCCTTTAAATTTGAAACCTGGCGAAAATTTACCGTTTCCTCGTCGTTAAGTAACTGGGTTAAAATTTTCCCGATTAATGAAGACTCGTCCGTTAGCGTTATTGACCTTCAATCGCCAGCCTTCCATTTCCGGGCCATCCTGTTCCAAATGATAAAAGAAAATCTCGAATGGTCGGGGATCCGAATAAGCCTGACCGTTGGGCATGAATATGGTCCAGAATATGCCCGAATACGAGAATTCCCCATCGAAGATCGGGGTCGCCGATTTTTTGACTGCTTTCAAAGTGGCGTCAAAAACATGGCGCTCATTAGGTATCTTTTGCCAGCCGGACACTTTGGCGTCCGTGTAGATCGCTGTCTCCAAGTCAACGTAGCAATTTTTCTTGACCCAAGAAAGGGAACAATCAATTACTACCCGGATTGGCCGGCGCTGATTGACAGCCATCACTCGGCCTTTCTGCATCATTGACTCCAGCTGCCTTGCTCCGCCTCTGGCTCGTAATCCTGACTGATAACCCCTCATAAGGGGATAACTTACTCCGGCCAGAATGGCGATTATCCCTATGACAACCAATAGTTCCATTAATGAAAAGCCAGTCATGACAATGTCTTTCGACTTGAGGCTTACTGATTGAGAGTTCATTTATGTGAATTCCTTAACTGAACCGTTTCTAGAGTAGTCAGACGGTTGTAGTTGTCCACCACGGTCCCGACCATTCTGTTGAACAAAGCGGGACGAACCTGGCCACTTCTCCGGCGTCCATAACTAGCCTTGGAGATCAAACCTATGGTGACCGCGCTAACTCTGAAGTTATCTAATTTAGCGCTGCTTATACCTGGGTCTAATCCGACTTTTGTATTATCAACATCTTCATTTTCATAAAAATAATATAATTGCATATCTTCTATGCTCTCAGCGATCACGAGAGGTTCGGCGAACTCTGGTTTGGCGGGATTGACGGATTGGTCATGATAGACAGCCAACAACTGATTTTGGCTTGGATCAACATAATAGGTGATGATGGAGGCGTCTTTAAGATTGTAGACTAAAGCGTTTGGAACGGAAAAACCGTTGGGAATTACTTGAGGATGGGTAAACCGACCGTTTTTTTTAAAAATTATCGCCTCAATTTGACCGTCACCCTCGACCGCCTTAACTTCCATAATGATCGCCTTACCGCCAGAGACCAGGCTCAAAATGTCCCCTTTAACGATCGCCTTTTCTTCAGCCGGATTCTTAAGGGTCAACTTCAGTTCGTCATAATCGAAACTCACTGCCTGTCCAACTGACAAGCTGAACTCTGGCTCAGACCGAAAAATGGTTACTATATCCGAGGATTCGTCTCCTCCGTCTTCGCCGAAAATCGCCCTGACTCCAGGTTTGTCTTTGCTATCGCAGTTGTTAAACCAGCTTATAGAATTGGTTAATGGCAGACTGCCGCAGGTTCTGTTATTGGTTATAGGCGTGTAGGCCTGGACCATTGACAGCCCTATGCCGAGCACGTACATGCCGTTACCAGCCATGCGCAAATCCGAAGTCAGAGCGCTGATGGCGAAACGCAAATTTTGTTGCTGTTGGATAGCGGCCTCAGTTTCGTAGTAATAGTCGGAATTGAGTCGATACAGCGAGAAGGCCACTCCAGTGACGATCAGGCCTACGGCCAAAACTATCAAAAGCTCTATCAAGCTGACTCCCGGTTTTTTTCCGGTCAAGACTCTGCGGTTATTTTGATCTTTAAAAATAGTATTTTTCACTTTAAAACCATTCTTTTTAATAGATAGATTGATGATAAATTACCCGAACAACCCCAACGAAGGTCTTTAACGCGTCAATTCTTCGTTCCTTTTGAACAGTTCGCCATTCCTCTCAGGCGGTAGCTTGCTCACCAGAGGGGCGAGCCGCGCGGACGGAAAAATCTTATATGTAGCGTATTTTTCTTATATTTGACCATTCACAATAATAAATTGTTGCTTTTCAGTTCTGAACAGCGGTAAACCCAAGGCGCCATCAGCCATAACCAGGAAGTAGATTGAGTTCTCCAAAATAATCAGACATATTTTTGCTATTAAATTTTAAAATTATATATTTATAGCGACTTCTTTTAATATATTTTTTTATTTTATTATATAATATAATTTTAGGATAAAATAACCCTAACAAACTATTTGAAATAGCCTGTATAATAATTATTCTATCTTTAAATGAATATTTATTGATTAAATAGGTAGTTAGATAATTAGAGAGAGAGAGAGAGAGAGAGAGAGCAATAACTGTGCCAACTTATTTTGGACAATTTTAGCCGAGGTTGTTAAAATAGTAAATATAGACTTATTTAATAAAGAGGTAGTTAAATATTTAAGAGAGAGAGAGAGAGAGAGAGAGAGAGAGCAATAACTGTGCCAACTTATTTTGGTCAGTTTGTGGCAGATAAGGTATGTAATTGACAGTTGTAAACATAAGCCACATCTCTATAAATTTTACCAAAATGTTCTTTTTGTTCTGACCGCAATGTCCAATCCAGAGGGCTCTGGCCAAATCATGTTTTCGTGGCCATATATTTTCACAGCTCTTTTTTTTCTCAAATAACAGCTCAAAAGTCAAGAAAAAAATATTACCCCGACCAGAGTATTTTTAATAAATCAACTAAATTAGCAAAATATTATACTGATTCAACTCATAATCTTTGTTCTTTTGAGCCTGTAACAGCCCTCCGACTGATTCCAAGTTCAGACAGCAAAGTTACACCCCAAAAACTGGGCAGGTTTGAGCTAAAGTATTGTCGACCTATAATCCGCTTAGTTTTCATGCATAATTTATGCCAAAATCTTCTTAAGGGATTTAATTCAAAAACGGTCAACAGTCGCCGCCGTGTCCAGGAGAAGCCAATAAATGTTATATTTAAATTTGTATTCATGTTAAATGATACTTTATAAATCTTAATTAAAATTTAAATTGCATAATAAGTTTTTAATATTATCATATTTTTATTTTATTTATATTATTATATTATTTTCTAGCTAAATTTTATTTTTTAAGATTATTTTTTCTTTGCTCGGTCTAGCCCAAAAAGAAATTTTTTAAACTTTTAATGGCGCGTTAAAAAAATCGAGCATTTCCCGACTACCGCCTTTAAAATCCCATCGGGCCAGATTATTTCAATATTTTAATCTAAATATAAAATAGTAGGTTATTATTATTATTATAATATTTTATTATTTATATATTAATATTCTTATTTTGCCTTATATTTGCTCAGCGATTAATTTCCAGCCTCCAGCCGACCATTCTCCAAATTAAAAATATGGATTTTACGTCTACCCAAATTTCACGTTTGCCCCAAATTTAAGTCTAATTCGCGGCCCGGTTCTTTCGGTGGATAATCTCTAGGCAAATTCCAGTCAAAATGACGGTCAATACTTCGGTTCATGGGGTGGGGATGGTTGAGCCTCAGCGGACAAGCCGAAGCGTAGGCCTTGTCAAATCGAGGCTATCCTTCGGTCTTTGACCAAAGGATGACTTTAGCCGTTTCTCACCCCCATATATTAATGGTACAAAACCACTTAACGGCCATGCTCCTTGAACCCCCTCCGTTCAGACCTGGGCCTGAGATAAAAATTCCCTAGAAGCCTGTCGGGTTTAACGGTTAATGTGTTAATTTTATTGATTTTAAGCGACAGCCTTTCTAAAAATAAAGGTAATAAAATCCCGCTGTTAGCGTTTTCCACTGCTTCTAATCCGACAGTCTCTAAATTGGCGGCCGACGTTTTTTTAGTTGGCTCCGAGGCTGTCTCCACGTTTAGCTTTTTGAGTCCTGGCCTGATTTCCTCCCGGGCCGCGCTTGAGTCGCGTATATCTCCTCCCTCGTCCTGGTCGACCCCAAAGTTTTCCATTCCTTCTGGAGCCCAGGCTAGGACCACTATCTGAAAATTTCTATTTTTTTACTAATTTTCTACTCTTTATTTAAAAATCATATCCCAATAATAAACTATTTTTTTTCCACTTTACGTTGTTAATTTTGTTTTGTATATTGCCTATGATAACCTTTTAAGGGTTAATAAAAGTTGACAAAAAGTTTCTGTTTCTTCCGTCGATGGGCGACCTCGTTCGGACCCAACGCTTGGCCGCGTTAAGGCTTTTTCCAAGAGGTTTTTGAAATGAAACTCGGCTCGAAAATTATATTTGGTTTTTTGGCCATCTGCGCCATCTTCACCATCATCACCGGCGTGGTCATTTTTTCCCTTTTAGGGGTCCAAAAACAGACCGAGGAGCTGGAGGCCCTGATCACGCCGGCCAACAATGAGTCATCCGACGTTCTGGCCACCGCCTCCCGGGCTGGTCTGAATATCCTGGACTACAGCTACTCAGGCGATGAAAATTCCCTGCGCAAATTCGAAACTTATGATATCGCGGTTCTTAACTCCTTTAACGTTTTGCGACGCTTGGCCCAAGAGGGGTTGGCCCAGGATAGCCCCGAGATTCAGGCCACGCTGGACCAGGCTAACCGCCAGTACCAGGAATTTCACAATGAGGCCATCACCCTCCCGCCGCTGATGAAAAATCTTTTTGAGAACCGGACCCAGTCCATCAATTCTTTCAACGCCCTCTCCGAAGAGGTCAATTCCTACCAGTTAAGCCAACTGTCCCAGACCAGAGAAATCCTTAAATCCATCGCCTCCTTGAGCCCTGAGGAACTAAATCGCCAAATGAGCCTCTTGGAAGCCTCCCTTCAGATCAAAGCCCGGGCTGATGAGTATTATCCTTCCCTGCTGCGGGGTCTTTACTATCAGAGCCCGGACCATCTGGCCAAATCCCAGACCCTCATCAAGGCCCTTTTGTCCGAGGCCCAAAAGACTCTCGACCAGACCAGCCAAACAGCCAACCGTGAGCGACTGGACAAAATCATCGCCCAGGGAAATTTAGCTCTGACCGCCTGCGCCAACCTGCAAAATATCATGGTCAAGTTTCTTCTGGATAAAGATATTCAGGGCGAGACTAGGGCTCAGACCATGGACGCCGCGACCAGGCTGAACGACCTCTTAAGCGAAATGACTATCGAGTTCACCAAACAAACCAAGGCTTCACTGAGAGTGGCGTTTCTCCTGATGAGCGTGGGGAGTCTGGTGGCTATTGCCCTGGGCGTCTTTTTAAGCTTCTTTCTGGCCCGTAACCTTACCGCCCCCCTTAACAATATAATTAACTCACTCTCTGAGGGAGCCAGGGAGGTGGACCACACCTCGGACGAGCTCTCGCGAGCTTCCCAGACCTTGGCCAAGGGAGCCACGGAAAACGCCGCCACTCTGGAGGAGACCAGCGCGGCCCTGGAAGAGCTCTCCTCCATGACCAAACGTAACTCTGACAACGCCCTGGAGGCCAACGCCCTGATGCGCCAAGCCACCGAGGCTGTGTCCAAGGCCGAGCATTCCATGCTCAATGTTACCCAGGCCATGGAACTTATCGGAACCTCTGGCAATGAGATCAATAAAATTATCAAGACCATTGACGAGATTGCCTTCCAAACCAACCTTCTGGCCCTGAACGCGGCGGTGGAGGCGGCCCGAGCCGGAGAAGCCGGAGCCGGGTTCGCGGTCGTGGCCGACGAGGTTCGCAACCTGGCCATCCGCAGCGCCGACGCGGCCAAGAACACGGCTGACCTCATCGCCACCACCATCGCCAACATCAGCGCCGGGTCCCAGATGGTCAACTCCACCTCCGACAGCTTCACCACCGTCGCGACCCACTCGGCCAAAGTGGCTCAACTGGTGGCTGAGGTAGCCGAAGCCTCCAAGGAGCAGTCCCTGGGCATCAGTCAGATCGCCATGGCCATGGGCCAGATGGACAAAGTCACCCAATCCAACGCCGCCTCGGCCCAGGAATCAGCCGGGGCGGCCAGTCAGTTGGCCCTACAGGCCTCAGCCCTGATGACGGCGGTCAACCAGATGTCCCAGATCGTCTTTGGAGTCACGGTCCATGGCGCCCCTATGAACCAGGCCAACCAGGGCCAGGCCACCGCGGCCCTGAGCTCACCAACCCCGCGGTCCACGCTGGCCAGCTCTCAGACGAGGCTACCGGTGGTTGATGACGACAATTTTGAGTTTTGATTATTTGGTCAGCCCACCTGGCCCAAGGCTCCCCGCCCAGGGCCAGATGGACAAAATTGCCCACGCCAACGCCGGCTAACCTCAAGACCCAACAGGCCAGTTGATCAGAAACCCCTTAGCCCAGAAAGTGGCGGTCAGCCAAAAGTCCCCGAACATCTTGTTGATCGCGGCGCGGTCCAACCTCAAGAGCCAGGCTAACCCGGCGCCCGTCGGGTCGCCCTGGTCGACCGACCCCAAGCCCGATGAAGGTGACCTCAGATGAGGCCGCGCTGGTCAAAATTGACAATGGGGATTTTTGATTTTTTCGGCCCCAATGAGCAAACCTCCAGCTTTTCCTCAATTATTTTTGCCTCAAAATAGCCCTTCGCGAAGACTAAAAAGTTGTTGTCCTCGCCAAAATGCTGGTTTTCTAAATCGGGGCTCAAATAAAATTATTTATCTTAATATGTTACATAAATAATTCAAGAAAGAATGATTTTTTGTGCTGGCTCAATATTATTTTATTTTATTTTTAATTATTTATTAAATTAAAATATCAAATTTTTCTTTTTTTATTCAAATTTATATTATATCTAATATTTTGGTCTTTTCCAAACGAAATCATGAACCAATAGCAAGCTAGCCATTTTAAATTTAACTAGATGAAATTTTTCGCTCATGGATTTTCTTGAGTCCAAGCTGAAATCAACCCTGGAAACGGAATTACGCAAAACAGAGCTGACTAAACTCGCGGCCGCCCCGGTTCTCTTTCACAGCGGGTACCTGACTGAGGATAAAGTCAATTAAAAAAACAAATCTAATTAATAATAAAATACTATTTTTAATTATTATTATTTTATATTTAATAATAATAATTTTAAATAATAATACTATATTGATTATTTTAGCGTTTTTCTAGATCTAGAATAATTTGTTAAACTAAAAAAAATGTAATATACTTAGATTTGAGAAATTAAAACCACCAGTTTTGCTGGCGCTCTTTAGAGTTTCCGCTGAAAAAATTGACTCAAGGCCCACTCATCTATATTATGCTATTGGAATTCGCGACTTTTTTTCCAGTCAGAGTTCCGATTATGACTGGATATGCCCATGACAATTATAGTCTTTTTATGATCCATTTACATAGAATACCGATAATAATATACTATAAGAATTACCTAGTTATAAAAATTATAATTTTAATGTTTATTAATATGTATCATTCTGTATATAATTTATGGTAGTTAATACAGTTTTTTAACTGTTTTTAACCACTCCAAAGCGACTTTACTATCTAAATTGAGCCACTGGGTTTAACCGGTGGTTTGTCATCTTTTATATAAATATATTTTTTAATTATTTTAAACTTATGAACTATATAAACTTTTATATTTTATAAAATATCTTATCTAAATGTTAATATGATCTTTCTTCTGGCCAAAGCCCTTCAAGGGGCCGGACCAAATTTATAAATGTCGCGGACGAGCCAAGGCTGTTTTTTTCTCCCCAGTTGGGGAGTATAATCAATATATTCCATTTTTTGGCTGAATCCCACTTTATCTTGACTCAGCCGGGTCGCTGGCTGACTTAATATTTAGTTGCTATCAAGGCGTTTTTATTATAAACTATCAAGCAATATGAGGTTGATTAGGGCAGAGTCCAAATTTTGCTTTTTTTCTCTTGTTTTTTTGAATTCTGAACTTTTTTTTACGTTAAAAGCTTACAGCCATTAGGCTTTATTTGGTGGCTGTTATTCATAATTTTTTGAGAATTGGTCAGTCCGGTCGAAGTCGTGGACTTAGGAGGATCTTAATGAAACTGGGGACAAAAATTATTCTGGGCTTTGTGAGTATCTGCGCGGTATTCTCCCTCATCAGCGGCGTGGTGATGGTTTCCTTGAAATCCGTTCAGGCTGAGTCCGTGGTTTTGCGCGACCGCATCATGCCCGGCAACGACGGGGCGGCCCTGATCATGGCCAACGCCACCAACGCCGGCTTGAACATGGTGGACTACAGTTATTCCGGTAACCAAAGTTCCCTGGATGATTACAACAAATACGACAAAGCCACCCGGGAAGTCCTTACTCAAATCGAGGACATGATCCGCCAGGGTCTGGCCGCCAACAACCCCTCCGTCCGGGACATGGTGGCCCAAACCTCGAAAGATTACATGTCATTCCAAGTCCAGGCCCTGAAAACCCCGCCCATGATGAAGACCATTCAGGAAAACCGGACCTCGACCATGAACGCTTATAAGACCCTAGGCGACTTGGTGACCGCTTATCGCGAGCGGCGCCAGAACCAGATCCTGGAGCTGCTCAGCGCCAGCTCTGGGGCCTTGGACCAGGAGGAAGTCAAGCGGGTGGCCGAGCAATTGGCCAAGGCCATTCATCTCAAGGACTTTTCTGACAATTTTTATGTCAGTTTCCTTCGAGGCCTATACTACCAAGATCCCCAGCATTTCCAGGCCGCCCTGGACATCAACGCCAAACTGATCGCCGAGGTCAACTCCATCCTGTCGGACACCCGGGTCCAGGAAAGCCGGCCCCAGATCAACTCCATTCTTGAGGCCGCCCAAACCGCCAACGTGGCCTTGAATAACCTGCACACCACCATGGAAACCTACCTGGAAGACCGGGTAACCCGGATCAACACGCGCGATAAGGCCATTGAGACAGCCACCAAGCTCTCCAACTCCATGACCGATCTGGCCAACGATTTTGTGGCCAGCACCAATACCTCCATGGGTCGCTCCTTCTGGACCCTCGTCATTGGCGGAATTATCGCCTTGGTCATCAGCGCCATTCTCTCCATCTTTATCACGCGCAACATCACCCTCCCCATCAACCGGGTCATCGCCTCCCTGGCTGAGGGGGCTCAGGAAGTGGACAGCGCCTCAGGCGAGCTCTCCTCGGCCTCTAATACCCTGGCCGAGGGCGCCACCGAGAACGCCGCCTCCCTGGAGGAGACCAGCGCGGCCCTGGAGGAGCTCTCCTCCATGACCAAGCGCAACTCGGACAACGCCATGGAAGCCAACGCCCTGATGAGCCAGGCCACCGAGGCTGTGGCCAAGGCGGAAAACTCCATGACCAACGTCATTCAGGCCATGGACCACATCGCCACCTCGGGTAACGAGATCGGCAAAATCATCAAAACTATTGACGAGATCGCCTTCCAAACCAACCTCCTGGCCCTGAACGCGGCGGTGGAGGCGGCCCGGGCTGGCGAGGCCGGGGCCGGATTCGCGGTCGTGGCTGACGAGGTCCGGAACCTGGCCATCAGAAGCGCCGACGCGGCCAAGAATACGGCTGACCTGATCGCGGCCACCATCTCCAACATTAATTCTGGTTCGGAGATGGTCAACTCCACTTCGGAAAATTTCCAAACCGTCTCTGCTCACTCGGCCAAAGTGGCCCAGCTGGTCTCTGAGGTGGCTGAGGCCTCCAAAGAGCAGTCCCAGGGGATCAGCCAGATCACCACGGCCATGAACCAGATGGACAAGGTCACCCAGAACAACGCCGCCTCGGCGGAAGAATCGGCTAGCGCGGCTAGCAGCCTCTCGGTCCAGGCCGGCAACCTCATGAGCGCCGTGGACCAGATGTCCCGCATTGTCCACGGGCATGGCCAGAGCTTGACCTCTCAAGCCCCTTCCCCGCGCCAGGCCAGGCCCCATAAACTGTCCCCGCCCCCGGCGGCGGCCAAGAAGCAGGCCATCGCCAATAATAACAAAGCCATCCCCATGGACGCGGACGACGATTTCGAGTTCTAAATTTCCCCCCTCCCAGATAATGAAAGAAACGGGAAAAGCCGGCTTGAGCCGGCTTTTCCCGTTTCCCTTTCTTAATCCCCCACCCACTCCTCTAGGTCAAAGGCTCTCTGGCCAAACTGTGAGCTCCCCCCCGCGCTGACGGCGGCCCTTTTCATAAATCGCCTTTCGCCGGAGCATTTCCTCGGTGGCCGCCTGAGCTTGGCTGGGGCTCAAAAGGCCACTGGCCAGGATCTTGGCTAAAGCCTGAACCCGGTAATAATCCAGACCACTCTGGGCCGACAACTGGTCCGGTCGCCCCCCGTGTCGGATGACCAGGGCCTGGTCCAAAAGCCCCACCGGATAGCGGGCTGTCAGGCGCAGCCACAGGTCATAGTCCTCGGCGGCTTTCAGGTTTTCGTCAAAGAGGCCTATCTCCTCAAGGAGCTCGGCCTTGAGGATGACGGCTGAGGGGCTGATGAGGCAGAGCCGGACCGAGTCGAGGAAAATGTCTCCCTCTTTCTTGCGATGCCGGCGACCCGGGTTGACTGGCCGGCCCCCCCGGATCCAGATCTCCTGACACTGGGAGACGGCCAACTCGGGCCTTATTTCCAGATCCTGGATCTGGGCGGCCAGTTTCCCGGACCGCCACTCGTCATCACTATCCAGAAAAGCCAGCCAGCTCCCCTGGGCGGCCCGGATCCCCAGATTTCGAGCGGCGCTGACCCCCCGGTTGGGCTGGGCCAGATACCGCAGCCGCCCGGTCACCACCAGAGGTTTTAAAAGCTCCCGAGTCCCGTCAGTGGAGCCATCGTCCACCACGATGAGCTCGAAATCTGCCCCGACCTGAGCCAGAACCGAGCTGATGGCCCGCTCCAGGCAGAAGGCCCGGTTATAGGTGGGAATGATGACGGAAATCAAAGGAGCCAAAAGGCTAACCCGGAAAAGATGAACTGGGCGTCCAGGATCAGGTCGAGCTGAAAGCCCATCAGGCCCAGTCCCCGCCAGTACAGACGCAGGAAGATGGCGTTATATATTGGCCCAAACAGGGCCAACCACAATACTAACGGAGCCAGGCCATATTCCAGCCAAACCCAGCCCAGGTAGAGGGCCCAGAAAACCAGGATGACCCTCAGTAAGCGAATGGCCCCGGCCCGCCCTAAAAAAGTGGCCAGGGTTTTCCGGCCAAAGAGGCGGTCCCCCAGGGCTTCCTCCAAGTCCATGATCAGGGCCCGAGAGAGAACATTTAAAAAGACCGCCCCGCCGATAACCCCCACCAACCGATAACCAGACTCGGCCCGGGGAAGCAATGGCGGGTCCGCCAGCAAAAAAGGCAAGGCCAGCAGAGCCGCCCAACCCCCGGCGGTGGAGAGGGTTTTGGAAAGAGGTAGATCACTTAAGCGTCTCACCCCAAACCGTCGAAAAGGCCAGGGGAGAGCGTAGGCCAGGCCCAGGGCGCTTTGAGCCAGCAGCTGGGTTAGAACCAGCCAACCGGCCAGGTAAGCGGCGGAGAGAGATAAGCCCAGCGACGCGATCCCACAGGCCACCAGCGGCCAGCGATACTGGCTGTAAAAGACGGCCCGGTCTGGATCGTTATAGCGGGCCGACTCTCGGTCCAGAAAGCCGTTTAAAAGGTGCATGGCCTGGACATAAAAAAAACTCAGCCCAAAAAAGAAACCCGGCGGATCCACCTGGGCCAACTTAGCCATGGCCAAACCCAGGCAACCTGCCCCCAGGCCCACATAAATATTGGAGAGGGCCAGAGCCCGAAAGAGCCGCCGCACAAAGGCTGGCGGCGAGTTACCTTGCCGCCGGGCCAAGGCCTCCAGTCTCTGCTTAACCGCCCGGATCTGCCAGATGGGCGTGGAGGCCCCAGCTGACAAGGCCACCGAGTCCACTCCCTCCAGGAAGCTGGGCTCGATCTCCAGGGGCCCCTCCACGGCCAGGGTCGGGATCTGAGCCTGCCGACCGATCGCCGCCAGGCGTTGGGTGTTGCCGCTATCCCGACCACCCACCACCACCAGCGACTGGGCGGTCTGGCAGAGACGGCGCGTTTCTTTCTGGCGGATGACGGTGGCCTGGCAAATGGTGTTTTTCGACTGAGCCCGCGGCCAGCGCTTTAAGACCGCCGCCCAGACCTCGGGCCACAAGTCCAGGTCCTGGGTGGTCTGGGCCACCAGAAAAGTTTCCTGGCTGTCCGGCAACCCGGCCACATCCGCCGGACCGCCAATGACCAGGCCTTGACCCTGGGCGTAACCCAACAGCCCCTCCACCTCCGGGTGCCCGACCGAGCCCCAGATGAGGACGGTTTTCCCCAGGCTGGCCTCTTTATTGACCAGCTTCTGGACCCAGACCACCCGGGGGCAGGTGGCGTCCACCACCTTGACCGGCTGCCGGGCCAGCTCGGCTAAGGCCGCTGGGGGCAGGCCATGAGCCCGGATAATGACCGTGGCGGTCCCCGAATCATCCGAGCCGGGCCACAGTCGCAGGCCCTTGTCAGTGAGGAGTCGTCCGGCGGGCTGGTTATGGATCAGGGGCCCGTGGCTATAAACTGGACCCGTCTCCCGAGCCAGGCTTTGAAAGGCCAGGTCCATGGCTCGGCGGACCCCAAAACAGTAGCCAATATGCCTGGAGAGATCTATTTTCACCGGATAATCCTCTAAATGACTAAATGAGACCAGCTTTGAAATTTAATCCCATATGTGGCATAATAAAAAATTAGAATAATTATCCCAAAACCCAAAAACAACTGTTAAGCTAAAATTTAAAAATTATAGCCCTCTTGGCGGGAGAGGCGAATCGAAAGGAACGGGTCATGAAAACAGTCGCTTACATCGTCACGCCCCTAGCTCTGATCGGGTTAATCGTGACCCTCGTCTTGTGGCGGGACTCGGTGAGTCAGGTGGAAAACCTGAGCCTACAGCTCAAGCGGGCCAACGACCGAATCGCCGCCCTGGACAGCCAGACTCAGGAGCAAGACCGTCAGATCAGCTCACTAACCTCCAACTTAAAGGAGACGGAAACCAAGCTCACCCGGTCGGAGGAAAACCTCAGGGCCCGGGCCAGCGAAATTACCCGCCACCAAGCCACCATCAACTCTTTAAACGCCGAGACTACGCGATTGACCACCGAAACCGCCCGACTGACCACTGAGGTGAAGAAAATGGACGAGGTCCAAAAACAGGCGGAACTGGCTCAATCCGAGGCCGACGTCTACCGGGAGCGCCTGGCCAGCCAGGAGGCCCAACTGGTGGTCATCACCCAGGAGCGCGATCGGCTCAAGGCGGAACTTGAGCAGGCCAAGAAAACCATAAACCTTTTAGATCTCTCCTCCAATGAGGTTATCATGTCTTTGGGCTTTCTAGGCCGACCAGTCTTTGAGCCCGACATGCTCCCCCCCTTGATTAATGATAAAGAACTGTACTGAAAACAAAAAAACCTTTTTACCGACACGCCAACTGGGCAGCCGACAAAAAGGCCTTTCGCCGGGCCACCGGGAGCAAGAGAAGTCCCGGGGCCTGTATAGAAAACGGCTACCGTTTGGCCACCGCTTGACTAATACTTAACTATTCCTTGACCAGGCTCAAATCCCTGGGGGTGGGTTTGCGCACCAAGCCGTGCTTGACGCATTGGGCGCAGGCCCTGATTTTTTTCACCTGCCCGTTTTCCTGATGCCGGACCGTCTGCAGGTTGGGCCGCCAAACCTTCTTGGTGCGGTTATTGGCGTGGGACACGTTATTGCCGTTCTGCGGGGTTTTGCCGCAAATCTGACAAATTCTGGACATCTGAGACCTCCTGGCCGGATTTGGCTCCCTAAAGTTTGACTATTTTAGCGCCCCATCGTCTGGAGGGCAAGAAAAAAAATTTAACCTTTTTTCCAGCTTGAAGTCTCTAAATTAAAAATTAAAAAAGATCTATATATCTGTATAATTAACATTTTAAAACCTAATTAACCAACCAAATTTTCGGAAACCTGGAGCATTAGCTTGGGGACCCTAATTCTGGGACCCTACCCGGGCGGAAAAGCGACCAGACCTGTACTCAAGTTGAGGTAAGCGTTCACAAGGGAGAGTAAAATTGGTACTGTGGCTTAAACCTTAGACTCCCTAGGTCTGAACTTAACCTCCAAAATTGAGGAGTAACATATTATCAACTTCGATAATGAGCGCTAACAGGTTCTGAAATGGCGTAATCATAGCCATTATTTCTTTGGAGTAACCGGACGCGCCGCCAATTTACCCCAATTTTTCCATGATTGACCGTTAGGCCAGGTCAATTAGTTTTAATATCAAATCGGCCACTTTTCCTAAGCCCTACCCGGCCCTGGGGATAACCTTGAGCCTTTCCCTCGGGAATCACCGCCTCAACCAAAGGGCCAGTCCTGAGTCCAGGAATCTCTTTCTCCCGCGACCGGCGCGCTTTCTGTCCGTTCTTATTCTCTCGCGGAAACCCCTGGGCTGTAACCAGCGTCCGTTGTCTGGTCCCTCGACCCATCGATTTAATCCCCAAAGTCGGCTGATTCCAGTCGATCAGTTTAGAGACCTTAGCCACGCGAGCCGCGTCTAGCGCTGGGGGTAGCGCGTGGGTCTTCGGGATGTCCAGTTTCGACCGGTTGTCTTGAGTCTGGGCCCCGTTCCCCATAGTCATTGGTAGCCCGAACTCCTGAGCCTTATTCCATAGAGCCCAGCGGGTAATAGTCATAGCCGCCGGGTCTTTCAGATGTCTGATAGAACATATTAATGAACAAGGCGATTAACCTAAATTTTTTCCTATCCTCACTCCTTTTCCAGAAACACCAGAACTTCCTCCGCCGACAAATTGCTGTCCTCCATCAGGGGATGGACCTGGCCATCGACCAAGGCGAATCCCTGGTCAAGCTTGACCTGGCTGGCTTGACACCAGTCCAGAAAATCGGCCAGGGTGAAAAGGTGGATGTTGGGTGTGTCATACCAACCGTAAGGCAGCCCCTGAGTCACCGGCATTCGACCGCGGATGGCCAGATCCAGCCGAACCCGCCAATGACCAAAATTGGGAAAAGAGACAATGGCTCGCCGACCAACCCGCAAAATCTCGCCCATGACCCGCAGCGGCTCTCTCAACGTTTGCAGAGTGCTTTCCAAAATAACATAATCAAAGCTGTGGTCTGGAAAATCACCCAGAACCTCATTAAGATCCAGGTTCAGGACCGGCACGCCCAACTCCATGGCCGCCATGGCCGCCTCGGGATCCAGCTCCACCGCCTGGCCCTTAACGCCCATGTCAGTGATGAGCTGGCCCAAGAGCTCGCCCCGACCGCAACCCAGATCCAAGACTGTGCAACCCGGAACAATCTCCCCCAGTATAACCTTATCCTGCCAGCGCCGGCTGGGGATGGGTCTGACTATCTCATACTGTTCACGCAATTTCCCCAGAAAGTGAGTCATGGTCAGATCCATCAACTCAGCTCGCGTTATCGTGCCCTCGGGAAACTTGAAAACGTCATCAGCCACCAGCCCGCTCCCCCAGTCAATCTTTTAAGAATATAGTTATAAGCCGCCGCACCGCCTCGGTTTCCACCAGAAAAGCGTCATGGCCGTAGCGGGAGGGGATGTTGACGTAACTGACCGGGCAACCGGCCCGGCACATGGCCGACACCAGCTCCCGGCACAACTCCGGTGGAAAGAGCCAGTCAGAGGTAAAAGAGACCACCATGGTCCGAGCCTTGAGCCGAGCCGCCGTCTTGGTCAGATCCCCCTGTCCCCACTTCTCGGCCGCGTCGTAATAGTCCATGGCCCGGGTCATGTAGAGATAACTGTTGGCGTCATAGCGGCGCACAAAGCTTTCGGCCTGGTGACTTAAGTAGCTTTCCATCTCAAACTCTATCTCTGTCAGGGTAAAGTCCGGACTCTCCTTGCCGCGCAGGCGACGGCCAAACTTGTGGCCCAGGCTCTCCTCGGAGAGATAGGTGATCTGGGCCATCATCCGGGCGGCGGCCAGACCCATGAGCGGCGAGGGACCCCCGTAATAGTCCCCGCTTTTGAAGTTGTGGTCATGAATGATGGCGTGCCGACCGACCGCGTTAAAAGCCAGCCCCTGATTGGTGACCCGGTGCCCGGCCGAGAGAATGATCATGGAGCCAACCCGCTCCGGATAGGCCAGAGCCAGTTCCAGACCGATCTGGCCACCCATGGAGCCGCCGATGACCGAACAAAGCTTGCTCACCCCCAGACGAGTCAAGAGCTCCATCTGAACTCGGGCCCAGTCGCCCACAGTCACCACGGGAAATGACAAGCCCCAGGGCCGACCGGTCTCGGAATTAAGAGAGCCGGGGCCGGTGGAGCCGTAGCAGCTCCCCAAAACATTGACGCAAACCACAAAAAAACGTTTGGTGTCAATGGCCTTGCCCGGCCCGATCATGCTGTCCCACCAACCCGGCTTCTTCTTGCGAAACTCCCGGAGAGCCCCAGCCGGTTCCTGATCCCAGCCGGCCGCGTGGGCGTCCCCAGTCAGGGCGTGACAAACCAACACGGCGTTGGAGGCCAGGTCGTTTAAACGCCCATAGGTCTCGTACTCCACCTCCACCGTCCCCAGAATCCCCCCTGACTCCAGAATCAGGGGTTGGGCCGAGTCCTCAAAAAGAGTCATTTTCTGAGACTTAGTCCAACCCACCGACAGGGGGTGGTCAGGGCCGTGGAGAATCTTAACCTCGTCGCCGTCAACGCTCATCTAAAAATACCTTAGACCAAACTAAAGCCGGGCGATCCGCTCAAAACCCGGGCCGCCCTGATAGTAACCCTCCGGGCCGGCGTAGGCGTTAACCAACCGGACCTGAGCCCCGCCCTCGGGATAGATGTCTACCACGTTAAGACAGGCGAAATCCTGGGTAATTGACCACATGGCCGCCAGACTCAGGCCTAACAAACCAGCCAGAATGGCCCGATTAACCCCGGCGTGGGCCACCAGGGCCACCTGACCAACGGGATGGTCTTTTAATAATCGCGCCAAGGCCCCCTCCACCCGAGCCCGGAACTGGCTGGCGCTTTCCCCCCCGGGAAAGGTCACGTCCGCCCCAGGATGGCTGATCCGCTCAGCCAGATCCGGGTATTTTTCCTGAATGACCGACCAGGTCAGGCCCTCCAACTTCCCGAAAAAGATCTCCCGAAAATCCTTTTCCGCCTTGAGGCTCAAGCCCAGCTCCCTGGCCAGAGCCAAACCGCCATAGGCGGCCCGACTCAAGTCGCTGGAATAGACCGCGGTCAGGGGAACCCCCCGCAGGGCCTGGACAGTCTGGTCCAATTGGCGGCGACCCTCGTCGGTCAACTGGACATCGGTCCAGCCATTGAAGGGATAGGAGCCGAAGTTCTCAGTCTGGCCATGACGAATGAAGAACAGGCGCAAAAAACTCATAGTAACCGCGCTAGCTCCAGTTGTGGATAAATAAAATAAGATTAAGGGCAAAAAAAAAAGCCCCCTGGGCCTGTCTTGACAGGGGGCCACCAGCCCTCAAGTCCGGCCTTCCAAGGTTTCCCGCAACTCACTGCTGTGCTCGGCCTGACTGGAGTTCCAAATGCGCATGATTTCATCCAGGTCGGCCATGAAGGCGTCCACCACCTGGGGATCAAAATGACGACCCCGACCCTCTTCAATGATGGTCACCGCCTGCTCCAGGGTAAAAGCCCTTTTATAAGGTCGCCGGGACATCAGGGCGTCAAAGACATCAGCCACGGAAACTATCCGCCCGGCCAGGGGAATTTCCTGCCCCTTCAAACCATTGGGATAGCCAGATCCATCGAATTTCTCATGGTGGGTCCGGGCGATCACCTCGCCCAAGCGCAGGAAGCCTATATCAGAGTTTTCCAGAATCTTGCCCCCATAGACGGTGTGCAGCCGCATGATGGGCCACTCTTCCTCGTTCAAGGGGCCATTCTTGAGGAGGATCCGGTCTGGAATCCCGATTTTGCCAATGTCGTGCATGGGCGAGGCGTAAAGAATGCTCTCCACCGTGGCTGGGCTCAACTTCAGGCGCTCGGCCAGTCGGGCCGAGATCCGGCTCATGCTAATAATATGGGCCCCGGTGTCCTCATCTTTAAATTCCGCCGCCCGGGAAAGCCGGAAAATGGTCTCTAAAGAGGCCCCGCGCAGCTTCTCGTGGGCTTTGGCCAGTTTCTTGTTGGTCTCCTGGATCTCCTCGGTCCGCCGCCGCACCTCGAACTCCAGCTCCTGGCGGTAGTTGACCATGTGATCATTATAGGCCTTGACCTTGAGCAGGGATCTGACCCGGGCTCGCAGCTCCATGCGGTCCACCGGCTTAGTCAGAAAATCGTCCGCCCCCACCTCCAGAGCCTGAACCCGGTCATTGACATCGCCCAAGGCTGTGACCATAACAATAGGAATAAGAGAAAACTTTTCTTCCGCTTTCAGGCTTTTTACTACCTCAAAGCCATTAACCTCCGGCATCATTATATCTAAAAGAATCAGATCCGGCGGGTTTTCTTGAATTTTGCGCAGGCAGTCCCGCCCATCCACAGCCTGGATAACCTGGTACCCTTGCGGTGTGAGCATGGCGGTGATGAGTTTGCGGTTGAGAGCCTCGTCATCCACTACCATAACTATAGGAATTTTGTCCGGGTTCATGTCAGAGGTCATTGGCCAAGAGTCCATAATTCCTTAGTAGGAAAAGGGGTGAACACGTTTTAAGCTGACCGCGTTCGGCCAGCCTGGTCAGCCCAGAAACCTGTCAATTAAATTTTAAACCAAAAACCCCCTCAATTCCACATTCAAAGGAATCAGGTCTCTCTTACTTGGAAATAAACGACGAGGCTCCTCCCAACAGCTCTTTGAGATCGTCATCAGTGAAGGAAAAGCCGAAGCTAAAGAACGGCGTGGACCGGTGGAGATCACTGATAAAATCGTCATAGCCGGCCCCCAGGTAGAAGTACTTCCAGAAGCGCCAGCTGGCCATGGCCCGCAGATGGGGGTTGTGGTCAAAGTCACCGCTGAAGGCCTCCATGGTGATGGCCAGGGTCTCATCAAAAAGATAATAATCCAGCCCGAAACCTGCCCCAGACTCAAACACGCCTCCCCGAACGACCAGGTCATAGAACCTCTGGGCGATCTGGGCGTTAAATTTCAAGCGACCCCTATCCCGGTTTTCCCGGCGATATTGCCGCCCATTATAGGTGTAGTCGGTCCGGGAGTAGTTGCCAAAATAATCCCCAGTTACCCCCAACAGGTAATAACGGTAAGGCGATGTGTGCAGCTTGATGCCCAGAGTGCTCTTCAGATAATCGTAACGAGTCATCCAGTCAGCCCGATAGTCCACAGTAACCGCCATTGACTCGCTCTTCTCCAAATAATTGTTAACGCTGGTCAGAGCTTGATCAATCTTGTCAATGGTGGTGGAGTCATTTACCAACCGGCCCAAGGTGCCCTCGCCGCTGGAAACCTTGTCCGTAATCTGTCTGAGTCCGGCCAGGGTGGCCCGCAGCTCCCTCATGGCTGAGTCATCATTAATGAGCTGGCCCAGAGTGCCCTGGCCCTTGTTGACTCGATCCGTGATGGCCTCCATGTTGTCCGCCACCCGACCCAGAGTCTCAATGGCTTTGGTTACTCCCGGTCCATTGGCCGCGGTCAATTCTTTTAAAGAATGACTCAACTCCTTAACATTATTTACAATATCCCGTAGATCCTGACCACCACCGTCCTTGGCCAAGGCTGAGGTCAGAACCTTGAGATCGTCCGCCACCGAGCCCAGCTTTTCCAGAAGCTCCGAGAGATCCACAGCCGAGACTGTCTCCTGGATCTGGGAGCCGCTGCTCAAAACGGCGCTGCCCTGAGTGCCAGGAAAAATCTCCACAAACTTGTCCCCCAAAACCCCCTGGGTGCGGATGACCGCCCGGCTGTCCAGAGGCAGGCGCACATCGTTACGGATTGCCAAGGACACCTGGGCCTTGTCCACCCCGTATAAAGATATATCGGCCACCCGGCCCACATTGATGCCGGCCACCTCCACGCCCACTCCCACTTTCAGACCAGAGGCCTCGTCAAAAACCGCGTTAATTTGGTAATAGTCTGACCCCCAGCCAGAGAAGACCCCCAGCCGCAAGGCCATCCAAACCAACACGCCCAGAGCGGCCAGCATAAATAAGCCAACTTTTATTTCCGTGGAAGAATTATACATGGAGTAACTTTACGATTCTCCCCTCAAGATATGGGTCTCGTTCAAATTAAAATTCAAAAAACTGAACAACAAACCAGTTAAACCCGCCAGGCTAATTATGGAGCCTCTCCAGCCAAAAAGCGCCGCACCACAGGATTGGAGCTTGCCCGCAACTCGACCGGTGGGGAACTGGCCACGATTTTACCGTCATCGATCATGGACACCTGATCCGCTAAAGTCAGGGTCGCGGCTATATCATGGCTGATAACCACCACCGTGGCCCCAGAGCTTTTCTGGGCGTGGCTGATCAGCTCATCGACCTGGGCGCTCAACAAAGGGTCCAGCCCAGTGGTTGGCTCATCAAAAAACAGGATTTCCGGCTCCATGATCATAGCCCTGGCTAGGGCCACCCGTTTTCGTTCCCCTGTCGAAAGCGACACTACCCGCCGGGAGGCCGCGCCAGCCAGACCCAACTCCGAGAGCAGACTCTCTGCCCTGGCTTGAGCCTGCCGAGGCCGGGCCTGGCGATGAAACCACAGAGGAAAAGCCACGTTCTCCCCCACGCTCAACGAGTCAAACAAGGCCCCATCCTGAAACAACAAACCCATTCTCAGACGTAGATCATTTAGCCTTTTGGGACTCGCCTGAGACAATTCAAGGTCATCGTACCATATTTCCCCAGAATCAGCCGCCAAAAGCCCAGTCAAATGCTTCAAGACCACGGTCTTGCCCTCACCACTGCGGCCAATGAGGAAATTGATCCGCCCTGGTAGAATCTGAAAGGTGACTCCTTTTAAAACCTCGTGGTCGCCAAACCTTTTAACAAGGTTATTGACCCTGATGGTTGGGGCGGCCACGCTGAATTCTAGAACATGACCGCGGTCATGACGAAATCACCCACCAGGATGGCCACGTAGGCGCAGACCACCGCGTGAGTGGTCGACCGACCGACTCCCTCAGCCCCGCCTTTGGTGTAAAAGCCCATATAACACCCCACCGAGGCCAGAATGAGTCCAAAGACCGCGCTCTTGATCAGGCCGTTATAGACATCGCCGATGACCACGATGTCCTCAATTCGGGAAGCGAACTGGCCCGGATCAAGGCCTTTGCCTATGGCCACCAGGTAGCCGCCGATGACCCCAACGGCGTCGGCCACGGCGGTCAATAGCGGCAGCATGATCATGCCAGCCAGAATTCTCGGGGAAATCAGGTATTTGACCGGATCCGCCCCCATGACGGTCAAAGCGTCAATCTGTTCGCTAACCTTCATGGACGATAATTCGGCGGCCATGGCGCTCCCCACCCGACCGGTGACCATGAGAGAGGTCAGGACTGGACCCAGCTCTCTGGTCATGGCTGTGGCCACTGTTGGCCCAACCATGGACTCGGCGGAAAAACGCCGAAAGCCGTAGATGACCTGCAGGGTAAAAACCGCCCCCGTGAACAGGCCGGTTAAAATCACCACAAAAAGTGAATTAACGCCCACCAGCTCCATCTGTCGAAAAATGGTTCTCAGACGCCAGGGAGGAACCACGGCCAAAATCAAGGCGCGCAGGGTTAATAAACTGTAGCGGCCCAGATGATAGACCGACTCCAGGGTTACCCGTCCTAAATAGGCCGCCACTCTGGTTACTGGATTAAAGGACACAGCCCCTGATTAACTCCTTATTTTCACGCGCCAATCTAGGACCCCCAAGAAACTTTTCTAGCCCAGAAAAAAAAAGGATTCCCACCTTCTCAAAAGCTTGTCACCTTGAGCTTAAGAATCAAAAAATTATTATATCCTTTCCTACTCATTATAGCAAATTATTTTAGCTTTTTTTCTATCCATTAACGCTACCGAGCATTAGCTAAAAATAAAGATTATGGCCTTTGTCCAAGGAAACCTTTAACCACTGAGCCTGGACTTTCCGGGTCGAATGAGTTCATCTAATGTTAATAATTTTTTAATTATAAAAAATATATAATTTAATTTATAAAGTAATATAAATTTACTAATTAATGAGTTACCCCGCTGATGGGCGCCGCCCAAATTAGAATCCCCGCCAGCGGTTGACGATTAATCGACTTATATTGTTTTTTTGGTCAATTGGCCTTATGATATATTTTTATCTTAAGACCACTTAAATAAATTACTAAATTTGCCAACTGTAAAACCAGAATTTCCCAGGGTCAGAATTGATACCTTCATCAAAACCCTGGTTTTAAAATTTATGCCTTAAATAAATTTAATGATTTCAATAGATTACCAAGTTTAATTCCTAAAAAATTGACCCTTTGCGTGGACATCAAAATTAAGGCTCAAGAACATTAAATTAAAACTTTTAATTTTTTTGTCAGTATCTCGCCAACTCAGATTAATCTATTTTACTTATAATTTTTTAATAAAATTATTTTAACTTTAAATTTTAATAATAAATAAATAACCCAAATAGATCAAGGGGTGATTTTTGAGGGTATCTACATGAGCAAGGTAGCGATGGCTGTCAAAAATAATAAATTAGCCCAGACTATCATTGGGGCTTGTCAGGATCGTGGGGAGACCATTGAACGGATCGCAGGTCCGACTGACTCTGAATCCCCCCGATTTGACCAGCTGACCCAGACTGTCCTTATTTTGAATCTTGATGACCTGGGAACAAAGTCAGAAAAAAAAATAATCTCTTTTATCGAAGAGTTACCACCAGAGCTACGGGTTCTGGGCTTGGGCTCAAATTTTGAGCTGCGGACTGTGACCTCACTTTTTCGGGCCGGGCTTTACGACTTTTTAAGCTTGCCTCCAGACCCTTTGGAATTGTCCAAGGCTTTGACCAATATCTTGAGCTCTCAGGAGGATTCGGACAGAAAAAAGCCCCAGCCCCCCATCGCCACCGCCACTGAGTCCTCTTCTGGAGTAGGTCGATCCATCATTGGCCAAAGCCAAGAATTATTAAAGGTTTTCCGTCTCATTGAAAAGGTGGCCGCCTCAGACGCCACAGTCATGATCCAAGGGGAAAGTGGAACCGGTAAGGAATTGATTGCCCGGGCCATTCATCAGACCAGCCCTCGGCGAGAAAAACCACTCATTCCAGTCAACTGCGGAGCCATTCCCGAGGAACTGCTGGAGGCGGAATTTTTCGGCCATGAAAAAGGAGCCTTTACAGGGGCGGTCCGCGAGCGAGTCGGTCGTTTTGAGATGGCTGATGGCGGAACCATCTTTTTGGACGAGATTGGGGATATGAGCCCCCGTCTTCAGGTCAAACTCCTGCGGGTCCTCCAGGAGAGGGAGTTTGAGCGGGTCGGGGGCCAAAAAACCATTGAGGTTGATATCAGAATTATTACGGCCACTAACCTGGATCTGCCTAAAGCCGTCTCGGATGGGCGTTTTCGGGAAGATCTTTTTTACCGTTTAAACGTCATTCCTCTCTTAATCCCACCTTTACGGGAAAGAGCCGAGGATATTCCACTTTTAATTGATTATTTTTTAGAGCGCCTTCGACAGACTCGAAATTCTCAGGTCAAAGGTATTGACCCAGAAACCCTGAGAGTTCTCATGGCCTACCCCTGGCCTGGCAACATCCGCGAGCTAGAAAATCTGTTGGAGCGGATGGTCATCCTAGCCGAGGGCGAAACTTTAACCAATGAGGATCTGCCACCCAGGCTTTTGGAAAAAACCAAAACCGCCAAGCCACTCCCAAAATTGGCCGCGTTCATGGAACCAGCGGCGGACCGGATTTCTCCTTCATCCACCCCGAGCACAGCGGAGTCAGAAGATCTTTTCGACTCTATCAAACCATCGCCGGACTCAGACTTAACGGACAGTCCCATTTTGAGCTTGGGTCCGACTGAGCCTCTGTTGGAAAAACTTTCAAAAAATTTGCAAATTATTATTAAACCCTTACTAAGTCTACCGGAGGAGCCTATAGATTTACCAGATTTATTGGCCAAATACGAAGACACCATTATCAGCGCCGCTTTGACGGCCTGTGGAGGGGTCAAAAATGAGGCGGCTCGTCGATTGTCCATCAACCGAACCACTTTGGTGGAAAAATTACGTAAACTAAACCGCTCGGATTCTTAGATAATTTCTCAGTTTAATCTTATTGGTCTTCTAATCTAATTCTCCTGTTTAACTTAATATTATTCGTTTATTTAACTATTATATAAAAATGCCGATAATATAACTGGACCTTTTCTGGGGGAGGTTGTATTATTTTATTATGAAGTGGCTACGGCGGGCTAATAGAGGTTTCCTCATTTTTGGGCTAGTGGCGCTGGCCCTGGCTTCTTGTTGCCCCGACCTGGCCTTGGCCGCTCCCAATAAATTAAAAGACATTGCCCTAGGAACGACCTCTGATTATAATCGTCTAGTTTTTACTTTTGAAAATCAACTTCAAGACGTTATATTGCGTCGAAATGACGTAAATACTCTATATCTTGATTTTGGTCCCGCCCAACCAGGTAAATTTGTTGAAGGTCCCCACGATAATTTAATTAACACAATTCAATTGGCCCAAGACGGTGAGCGTTTAATTGGCGTAGTCACTCTTAACTCTAACCGTTTTGAGGTTCGCCATTTTTTAAGTAGAGATCGATTTTCTTGTGTAGTGGATTTGAAATCTTTGAATCCAGTGGAGGAAACACCAGCCACGGTCGATGACCAACTAATGGACCTGGATAATACTTTACTAGAACCGCCTAAGCTAAAAGATGTAGTTAAGGCCTTTTCCCTGTTTATTCAACCAAACAAAAATCCCAGTTCCCCGGAAAATCTGCTTCAAAGCGCGTTTGATAGTCTATTGGCCGATGATTATGACGCGGCCATAGCTAAATTTGATAATTTTAAAAAAACCTATCCTAAACACCCCCTATCAGATCCGGCTCTATTTGTTCTTGGTGACGCCTATATGGCTAAGGGGCTAGAGGAAAATTTTATTCAAGCCACCACTGCCTGGCAGGAGGCCATAGAAAATTATCCCAACAGCATTTGGGCTCCCCGGGCCGCCTTCATGATAGCCGAAGCCTATCGTTTAAACGGCTATCGCAATGAGGCTGAAGGTTATTTTAAACTCTGCGCGGAAAATTATCCAGATAGTCCCCTTTCTCCCTTAGCTATCCTGCGGGCCGCTGATCTTGAGTTAGCCATGGGCTTAAACGACAAAGCCCGGGAAACGGTCGCGCCACTCGCGGCCAAAAGCCTAACCTCTAAATTTCCTCTCCTGGCTAGGGGTCGTCTAGCTATGGCCGATTATCAGGACACCCTTTACAGTCCGGCTT
>JAISMU010000125.1 GCA_031276635.1 Deltaproteobacteria bacterium
ATAAAACGAAGAGCCAGATCCTCATGGTTACCCATAATCAAGATCTTTTCATATTTCAGATCCAGGATAAAATCGATCACTTCCTTAGAGCAAGGCCCATGATCAATGTAATCACCGAGGAAAATGATCTTTTCCACCGGCTCTCCTTGTTCGGCCAAATCACGGATGGCTCCGCAAATATTGACGAGAGGATCAAATAAACCATGAATGTCGCCAAAGACCCAGATCATAGCTCCCTCTTGCAAAACTTTTTGGCTTTAAAAATTAAACTATTAAAAAATTACTGATTCAATTAACAAAATTATATATAAAAAATAAGATATAATTTTTAAACATTAAGTTATCGGGCCTAACAGTCTGTAAGAGTTCACAAGGGATAGTAAATTTTGAACCGTATCTCAAACCTTAGACTCCCTATGTATGAACTTACCCTCACGAGATTGAGGAGTAAAAATTATCACCTTATATAATGAGCCCTGATAAGTTTTGCAATAGCGTAATCATAGGCATTATTTCTTTGAAATACCTGGATATATTTCCAATTTACCCAGCATTTCCATGATTAACCCTTATTCCAGGACAATTATTTTTAATACCAAATCGACCGCTTTTCTTAACCACTACCCGGCCCTGGTGAGAGCCTTGACACTCCCCCGGGAATCACCGCCTCAACCAAATCACCAGTCCTGAATCCAGGCGCTCGATAAAGACCGGGTCAAACTCCTCCAGGGCCTAACCACGAGTCTGGTTTTTCAACGATTGGGTTAAATCCACGATAGCCCTCAGTTTGGAATCACGCCAGTCAGCGAAAAACGGTTTGTCATAGTCATCAATAAGGGAGAAAATTGGAGTATTATTATACTTCTCATAAAGTCTCTCAATGATCAGTTGAAAAAATTGATCCGGATCTTCAGTCTTAATTGTTAAATATTCTAATTATGAATTGAATTAAGTTGTTTAGTTAATGAATTATTTAAACTTATAAATAATCAAAAAAATTAAATTTAACTTTATAACCGGATATGGCCACCAATCGAGATCAGGCTGACTCAGCCACAACCCCTTGAATAACTCTCGTTGACCTCGCCAAGCGGCCTCAATGGCGTCGAGCAAAAGAGACTTTCCTAACTGGGGCGGGCGGGCGAGAAAATACGGCCTGAGCTTCGCGGCGCCTTGGGAACATAATGGGTCTTGTCCACGGGCTCAAAATTCCCCACCATGAGATGGGTGAATTTAATTTTAGTATAAGGTAATAATTTCAACTTTAATCATAAAAAATATTGTAAGTAAATTGTTTACCTAGCTGTTAATTAGTCTATCAGGTCGCTATTTAATAAATAAAAGCTTATAAGTTGTAGATGTTCAAAACTCCATATTCTATCACCTCATTCATTCGATAATTACCATTTGACTTAACGGAAATAAATTCAATTCCATCTGATATATCTTTGAAATTGGGTAAACCAATGGCGGTGAGACAGCCCCCCGAGCCGAGGCCCGAGTCAACATTGATAGCCGCCAAACTGCCACCCTCAGGTATCTCATAGGTGTAAGTCTTGTAGGGGGGGCGGAAATACCCCGATTCCTTCGTGTCTCGGAGCAAATAACCCGCCCCAGCCTGGTTGGAAAATAGGAAGGGCAGACCTGGAATCTGCAAAAAATTGCTGAATTGAGATTTAATCTTATCAGTCGCGGCGAAAAAATCTGGAAAAAAGTCAGGATACCCGATGGTTGGGAAATGACCATGAACAATAACACCCACGGGATAACGCTCAGTAAAGTCGTATTCCTGGCCTCGCAAGAAGGTCTTTTCCAAAGGGAACAGATCATTTTCGCTCGAGCCGCCAGCTGGCTCATTGGGAGAAGCCGCGGCGCGCTGTTGGGACAATGTCTTCAGATACGCGTTGAAATCAGCGAAATTGTCCAAGACCAACCCTTCCAGAGATTGGCTCGGTCGAGGCAAACCATGGCAAAAAGTGAAAACTTGTTCCTCATCTTCTAATTCGAAAGTTTCCCGGTGCAGGTATTTCAGATTCTGAAAAAAATTCAAGTATTTATCCGGCAAAGTCGGGGCGTGGCTCTTGAGCCACTCCCACTCCGCGCGCGGATCTGGAGCCTCTGGCCATGCTTTAAACCGTTGGCGGAATTCCTGACCCTCTTTCTGGCCGAAAATCGAACTATAAAGGTCAGCCAGAGGGTTGGGCCGCCACTGGCGGGGATAGTATTCGAGAAATGAGTCATCCTTATTGATAAATCTGAGGAGGAGATCCTCATAATCCCCGGCTAGAAAAACCTTGTTGCCCGGCCAATCAATCAAGGTATCCAAAACAGCTCGAGAACTCGCCCCAGCGTCAAAATAATCGCCAAGGAAGATCAGTTTAGTGTTCTTCTTGTAAAAAGCCGGGAGCTTGTTGAACAGACTGACCAAAGGATCCAAACGCCCATGAATGTCGCCAATAACCCAAATCATAAAAATTTAACCTGTCTATTAAAAAAAAATTGCTTACCAAAATAAATTAAATATATATTAAATTTTTTGATGCTAATCAGATAATTTTTAGCGCTTCAAATTTCTGGGATAATTTTTTTATCCCCAAATCCAGTAACATGAATAAAACAGAATCTTGGATTATCATAATTATGAGACTTATGGAAAAAAGAGCTATTCAAGCGTGAGCTCAAGACCGGAATAAGCCCAAATGACAGATATTTCTGGCTCAAACCAATGGCGGTCAGACAGTCGCCGGCCATCGCGCCAGTGTCCAGGTTGATGGCCGCCACTCCATCCGTTGGCCCACTATCATAATGGACACACTCCGCCTCCAGGTCAAGGCCCAACCTTTCCCGCGGCCCGGGCCGCGCTACCAGATAAGCCGCGGCCGGGCGCCTGACTTCGAAGTCATAGCCAGCCCAAGGCGACCGAGAGAAAAGAAATGGCAGGTCCAGCAGACTCTGGCGATAATCGGGAAAGAGCTCCGGCCGACTTCTGGGGGCGCGAGTCAAGTCATTATAACAACGCTCATATATTTGAGCTGAGGCCTGGCCAGAGACAATGACGTCCCCCAGGCCGCCGTAACGGAAACCTGAGTTTCGGCCCCAGACAAAACCATCCTCAACGCCCAGATTCTCGTAGTCAGAAAATGGCCACTCCGGCTCAAAATAGGCCGAGTCCGAGATTCCGGCCAAGCGGAGAGTTCGCCCGCGAGGGGCCCTCACCTCAGCGGCAGCCCTCAAGCCAGGCTCGGCCAAAGTCCGCTCCCAAAGAAGCGGGTGATGACAGAAGGTAAAATTAATCAGCCGACCATTAACCTCAAAACTTTCCTGATGAGCGTCTTGAAAATCCTGGACTGACCTTTCGTGTTTTTCCGGAAACCGCCAGCCTTGGTAGTCAAGGAAAAATTTTTCCTGGCAATCGCCATTATCCGGGAGACGAAAAAAATAGCCGGAGCTGTATTTCCAGGGAAAATCGTCCGAAGCCTCATTTCGGAATTTGGTCTGGCCTTTTCGCGGGTTTCCATTATAGAACCAGACCTCGCCGTTTGATTTTCTATTTTTTTCAGCCTGATCGGGGGACCGAAAAGCCAAATCCGCCTGATCGCCAACAATTAAGATCGTTTCATATTCCAAATCCTGGATAAAATCGAGAGCCTCAGCCGAGCGAGGGGCAGACTCAAGAAAATCTCCCAAGAAAATGACTTTTTCCACCAGCTCGCTTTGACCCTCAAAATCGCGGATCGCCTGAAAAATATCTTTCAAAGGTTCAAGCAAACCATGAATGTCCCCAATAACCCAAATCATAATCTCCTCAGGTCAAATCCTTAACCAAATAATAACGCCATTTCATTTAATTAAAAAACCAATAATGTTTAATATTATAAAACCAGATGTTCTGTATTTTTTCAATTTTTAAGTCGATAAAAAAACCCTGAAATTTTTCCAGCGCGGATTATCAGATTTCCCCAGCCAGCTCAGGGGTCCTGTTCGCGTTTTTGAGCTGGCGCTGAAATATTAACCTTCGCGACCCCACGACTCACATTGAAAAAACCATAAAATTCAATTTTCATGACCAACCTAAAATTACCCAAAAAATTATCCCTTGTCAAGCCAAAACTCAATTATTATTTCAACAGCTCTGAGCGAGCTCAAGACTCATTATTTTCACCACGCTTTTTTACCTGTTGAAATTGTTCTAATAGTTCTCAGATCAAGTCCTTCGCCTCAAAATAATTAATTATTTTGGGCGCCAAGTTATCTGGCCTGGCCGAGCCTGAACCAGTCGCTTGACCTAAGGCCAGCCCATTTCAGCCTCCTCACAGCCCTCTCCATTCAGCCATCCCATTTCGCCAGATCATCTTCAGCCTTCTTTAACCCTCAGGTCAGGCTCTTTTGAGCAAACCGGCCTCCCTTGGCTCAACCTCAATTTCGGTCAACCCTTTTTTCGATTTCTTCGCCCTGGTCAGGCTATTTCGACTCAGGAAAAGGCCACCAACCAAGAGCCGCTCGCCTCCTGTCAGCGACCAGTAGGGGACGCGTCCGGGGCAAGGCGTCGATCTGGAAATGAAACTTGACCTGGCCGTCAATCTGGACTTGAGCCAGAAGAGGTCCCAGATAGCTCCAGAGCCAACCAATTTCCTCACTATTCAGACTCGACCTTCAGACTCGACCTTCAAACTCGACCTTCAAACTCGACCTTCGGATCTCCGGCCAGCGGCTTCCGGAGATGGCCGAGGCCAGGCCTCAAAAATAGGCGACCAAGCCCGAGGAGACTGAGGATTAGCCCTTCGGCCCAGTAACGAAAAAGCTTGGTTGGGTTGGGCCGGGAACTGGGGAAAAAACCGCCGAGTCAAACCACCCGGCTGGCCAACCAAGGTCTGACCAACCAAAGTCAGACCAAGGCCAAATCAAAGGCCAACCGACGGGAAATAGTTCCCCAGGGCCAGAATTTTCCGCTAAGGCGCGGGGCTGGACGACTCCGCGAAGTTGGCGGTTACCTGGCCAGCCGAGTCGACCAGGACGATGATTGTCGTCAGTCGATTTTGGCCGACCGGATTTTTGAGCCGGGCAATCCGTTGGTTAAGCCGAGTCAGGGCTTTGAGGGGCAGAGGTTTCTGGTTGACCCCCTCGGTCAGGCCATTAAAATCCAGAAACAAGACTTCCCCACTCTCAGGGTCGCGCAGGCGCAGGTCCAAGCGCTGGCCCCGGACCGCCGACTCAGGCTCCAGGGGTTGGTCGGCCAGGGTCGCGGCCATAACGAAAATCCTAGCCAGAAAGGAGTCCACCGGAGACTGGGGGTCGAACTCATAATGGCTCAGAAACAAAGTCAAAGCCTCAGAAAATTTCCCAGGATTCTTTTGGAAGAGGCTGGTCAAAACCGCCCGGGCCTGGGTTCGCAGAATCAGGGGATCGACCTGAGGCAGACTCAAGGACAGCAATTTGGCGGCCAAAGACCATTTTATCTCCAGATTGGGGAAAACCAGATTAAATTTTGAGTCCATCGGCGGCCCGTCAGTCCGACAAGTCAAAACACCGATTTGAAACAACAGCGGCTCCAGCCGGAAGGCCTGAGGATCGATCTCGTTGGCGCCGGGATCTATATAATTATTCCGGGTGAAACAGCGTAAATAGAGGGTCTTATTTTTCTTCAAGAATTGATCCAACATGGAGAACTCAATATTATCAACCCCATGATCATCAAAACTCTGGCTGGTGAATAACTTGATTAAAGCGCTCGGGTTAAGAAGCCGGCTCCGCCCATCCCAAGAGTACCCATCATGCCAGGCCAGAATTTTATCTCTCAGATCGGCGGGGCTGGCCGCGGGGTCCATCTCGCCGCAAGCTTTAAATTCATCAAGTTCCCGCTCCAGGCGCTCGGCGAAGACTGAGTCAAACTCCTCAAGGGTAAAACCGCAGCAATTGGCGTATCGCGGGTCCAGAGTCAGATCAACCAGGTTTCGCGCGCCTGGGTAATTGGAGCTCGCCGTGAGCCGGGTTTGGCCAACTATGAGGGTGAGGCCACGATAGCGCTCAGTCAGGTTGAGAACGTTGAGAAAACTAACCAGACCTTGGCGGATCTCACGCCAGGTCGTCTTGTCTCGATACCACTCAATAAAAAACCGACTGTCATAGTTATCAATAAGGGTGGCCACCGGGGTCTGGGCGCTCTTCTGATAAAGCCCCTCAATCAGCGATTGGAAAAATTGATTGGGCTCTGGGGCGTCAATGGATAATTCCTCAGTTTCCGCGACGGCCTTAAGCTGATTAAGCAAAGACTTATTGAATGACTTCAGGTCATCAATCCTGAGGTGAGCCAAATCCAAGGTGATGACCGGAGATGGTCGCCAATCATAGTCGGTCCCCGCCAGCCACAACCCCTTGAACAGCTCGCGTCGCCCCCGCAGAGCGGCCTCAAGGGCTTCGAGCAAAAGGGATTTGCCGAATTTGTGGGGTCGGGCGAGAAAATATTGGCCAGGGCTTCGCAGCAGCTGGTGAACATAATAGGTTTTGTCCACGTACTCAAAGCCCCCCTCAATAAGTGAGGCGAAGTCAATAAACCTATAGGGCAAAAATTTCATCTTTAATACCATAAATTAAAAAATTTTAATAACGCATGTTGATAAAAAATATAGCTGAAATTTATTTAAAATAACTAACGCTCCAGCTGGGCCAAAGGCCGCCAAACCAGAGGTGGTGGCCCGAGCCGATCGCCTGACTGGTTAAGAAACCTGAGAATTTTCCTCCAGCTGAGAAAAAGCGATTGAGTCCCAGTTGAGGCCGCGGCCACTTAATCCTGTTTCAGTTTCAGATTCAATTTCAGTTTCAATTTCAGTTCAAATTTCAATTCCAGTTTCAACTCAGAGACCAGTTCCAATTCCCTCGGCCTATTCGCTAAAATCAGGCCCGGAAAATCAATCGCGAGATCTTGGCCTATCCCTATTGACGGGTTTTGGTCTTGGCTCTGGCCCGGCTCCCTCCTCTGGCGGCTTAGCCTCAAGTCAGGCCTTGGTCCCAGCTCACGATTTCCACCCTCCCTTTCATCGCGCCCCTCGCTCACCCGAGACTCAAATTGAAAAATTAAAAAATTTCAATTTTCATGCTTGTATTAAAATACCATAAAAATTTGAGCGTGTCAAGATTTAATTTTAATTTTTTTGAAATCAAGCTTGCCACGCTCAAGGAGCCGACTTTTCGCAGGACATTTTTCGCGACTGAAAGTTGTCAAAGGCCTTATGGGAACTGGTCATTCACCGCTGAAAAATTTTTCCGGGCCGACTGTTAGCCGGGGGCTTGGCTGGAGTCGGTGACGAGCGCCTACCCTGACCATCCTCGCCACCTTAACCGTCTCTGGCCCAGCGGAGCTCAGGCGGCTCAGTTTTTCTGGCCGCGACCCTCAAGATCGCGGCGCCTGGATTGTTTGGCCGCCCTGACCAGGTTCCGCTGATTTCGCGCCTGGCCATTGCTCCCTCTCCAGTGAGGTCAGACACTGGCGGGTCGAGGGCCAGAAATGTCGCTCTCTGGCCCGGCTCTAGCCTTGGCCCGACCCTGGCCCAACCCTGGTCAAATCCTGGCTCAGCCAGAGCCAACCCGGCCCGACCCCTCGCCAACCCCGAATCGCCCGCCGCCGGCTAGGCCTCTCAGGCGAATTCGTTTTCGGCGACAGTCTGGCTGAAGGGAGTCAGATCCAGACTCCGGGTGGCCACCCGCTCCAGAAAACGCTGGTCATGCTCTACCACCACCAGGCTGGGCCCATCGGACAAAATCAATTCCTCCAGCTGCTCCCGGGATTCTAGATCCAGATGATCCAGGGGCTCATCCCACAGATAAAGATGGGCCTCCCGCATGAGGCTGGCGGCCAAAAAAACTTTCTTTTTCTGGCCCTGGCTTAGACTGGCCAGTTCGGTCTCGAAATGACGCTTATCAAATCCGAGATAATTGAGAACCGCTTTGAAGCGACTTTCCGCCAACCCCCATTCCTGGGCCAATCGCGAAAAAGTGGGGCTCGGGAAGATCGGGATCTGGGGGGCGTAAGAGATGATCAGGCTGGCGGGCCGGGAAAACTCGCCCCTCAGAATCCGGGCCTGGCCCAGAAAAAGGCTCATCAACAAGGATTTGCCACAACCGTTGGGGCCCAACAGAGCCAGCCGCTCCCCGGCGGCTAGGTCAAAGTCCAGGCCACGCAGGACCGGGCGCTCCTGGTAAGCCAGAGTCAGATTCCGGCCCGAGGCCAGCAAGCGCTTGGGTGAGGCCAAAGGGCGCCAGGTCAAGGCGCCCGGTTTTTCTGGGGCGAAACTGAGGGCCTTTTTTTCCTCCAGCGCCTTGTGGAGCCTTTTTTCCTGGGATTTGGCCCGGCGCTGGAGCTTGGCGGCCTTGTGGCCGATAAAGCCGCGGTCCACCGGGCCAGCCCCGAATTTACCCGACTCCGCCCGACTGGACCACTCGGTCGAGCGCCTGGCCGCCTCGGCCAGACGCTCGGCCTCTTTGCTGAGCTTTTGTCGTCGCGAGGCCTCAAAGGCCTCGCGCTTGTCGCGATTGGCCAGCCAGGAGCTGTAATCACCCCTTTCCAGGGTCAACCCCGCCGGGCCAATGGCCAGAAGGTGGTCCACGCAGCTGTCCAGCAGATAGCGATCGTGGGAAACCAGGACAAAACCCCGCTGGCTGGCCAGATAGGAGCCCACCGCCCGCCGACCGGCGGCGTCCAGGCCGCTGGCTGGCTCATCAATGAGCGGCCAGACTCC
>JAISMU010000050.1 GCA_031276635.1 Deltaproteobacteria bacterium
TACTTCCGACGGAAGCGCTTAAATTAGCTACCCTCCGCCCTTATCTTTCAGAGTCAACAAGGAAGGAATCGGTTGGTCAGAATAATAGGCATGGATCGCCTCTTTTAAATACTTATAGAGTGAGTAGCCATTCATGACGCGGGTTTGTGAGGCGCTCCAAACTAGTTCACAGAAATGGCGACCGGCTGGTCCTCTTGTTCCACGCGTTATGTATCTGTCGATGACAATAGAGCTTTGAACTCTCTCAGCGGCGTTGTTTGTTAGGCCAATTTCAGGATAGAAAACAAAAGTTTTATAGTAATCGCCGTGTTCTTCAAACCTTGTAGCGATATTCTTACATTTTTTGTGATTAGGTGGATTTTTAGCCACCTTAGACAGCTCCTCAAAAATATTCAGAATCACCACGAGAAAGCTTGGATCTTCGGAATCTTTATACTGATGCCAGACAGAAAATATCTCATATATTAATTCCAGTAGCCTTTGGCCATAAGCGCTGACTTCTAGATCAAGGTTTTCGGTCAACCTTTTCACGTCCCTCTTTAAATGTTCGAGGCGGAACTGTATGATACAGCCAACCAATCGCTCATACTTACGGTATCCAGAAAAATAACCACAACCCAGGACTCCCTTATAATTATCGGCAAGAACTTCAAATAGGTTATCAGCTGACCGGTCGCTGATTCGGTAAATGGCGAAATAGAGAGCGTTAAAAACCCAGGTCCACCCTTTCTTAGAATACTCAAGGCGCCCAGTCTCGTCAGGGTTAAAAATTTTAAATGGTTGTTTTGCGGCGGCCTTAAGAGTGTTCACTGGCTCCTCAAGACCAAATACGTCTTTGACAAAATTTTTGAGACCACCCATAGAGGCAGGGTGTCGATCAAAAGAGATTTGGCAAAACGTCTGGGCCGGGCCAGGAACCTATATTTGGCGAGGCCGCTAATTTAGATCAGCAGGTGAATATACTTGGTCTTGTCAACATAAAGGCAGTCATGTTCCCGGAACTTTTGAAACAAGACTGGCCGTTGGGAAAAAATTAATTCAGCTTGTTCCTTCCTTATCTTCCCTATTCGTTGTCGTTGATTTGTTCCCGCCTAGTCGCGCTCGCCTTGTCGCTCTCAACAGCCGCGGCGAGTAGCCTTACTTGCGACCCTTAATTCGGGTTTATGCTCAGGTCAATGAATATTAAGGAAATTTTTATTGTATTTTCGTTGAAATATAAGTCGCTTACCGATTAAGGAATCTAATCGCGACCTGGTTCAGGGCAACTATTAAATCTTCTCTTTGGCTCAACTATCAACTCATAGAACAACTCATTGACGCGTTCATTGATCCGCGTGTCAGGTGGGCCAGCGATGGGCCTTTCAAGTCGTGAAATTAGCGTCTTGAGCGACATATCATAATTTTGTCGCTTGGGGATATTTTTTTTTGTATTTTTTGTATTTTATCTGGAGGCCGGGGAGCCATAAATGTCGCTCGCGTCTGTCCAGGACCCCGAATCGGTTCAGTTTATCAACCAGCGGCGAAAAGATCTTGAAAGGATCTGGCTGAGAGAAATTTATTTTTTAGGTGTTGTCATTATAATGTGTCCTGGAAATGGCTGGTTTTGAATAAAAAAAAATTAAGTCTGGCGGCGGCTATCTCTCACTTTGGTAAACCGGCCAGGTAGGATTTCAGGCCATTGACCAGCCCATCGGTCATCAGGTCCAGATACTCGCTCTGACTCAGTTTCTCCGCCTCGGCGGCGTTGGTGATGAACCCTATCTCCAGCAGGACCGAGGGCACGCTGACGTTGGCCAAAACTATGAAAACAGCTTCCTTGACCCCCAGATCCCGGACCTTGTGCTTTTTGCCCAGGGCGCTCAGGGCTCCGGAATGCAGGGCTTTGGCCAGGACCCGGGATTCGGCCACTCGGGTGTTTTTGGCGATCAGCTCCAAAATATTGAACATCTCGGACATGGTTTTATCGGAGACAGCGTTTTCCCGGGCCGCTGTCTCCATGGCCGTGCGGTCATCGGTAAAATTCAAGATATAGCTCTCGAAACCCTGGACCTTGGCCAGGCTGTTGGCGTTGACGTGAATGGAGATGAAGATGTCCCCCTCATTTTCGCGAGCTATCCGGGCCCGGCGGTCGAGGGTGATAAACTTGTCCGAGTTCCTGGTGAGAATGACCGTGAGCCCCAGCCGCTGACGGATTTTCTCAGCCAAAAGGAGACTAGCCTTCAGGACAATGTCTTTTTCCCGAAGCCCATGGTCCGCCGCTCCCCCGTCTTTCCCGCCATGCCCGGGATCGATGACCACCCGACGAATCTTGAGTCCCAGCTGCCGGGCCAGGGAGTTGGCCGGTCCACGAGCTGGCCGGGTGGTGGCGCTGGCCGGCGGGGTGGGTTTGGGCGGCTTGACTGGTGGAGTGGGCGGAGCCTCGGGTTCCGGACGGGGCAAGGCGTCCCGGTCCTTGGCTACCTGGATGACCAGGCGACTGGGGTTTTCCAGAAACAGAGGCCGGTAGGGATAAGCCTGGGGTAGATCGACCACCAGGCGGGCGGTGTCCTCGGTGAGTTGGGAGATTTTAACGAGCTTAACCAAGGACTGAGACTTGCCCAGGTTGGTCTTGAGATTTGGCCGCAGCCGGGTGCCCTTGAAGTCCACGTAAACCCGGAATCGCCCGCCGGGGGTGGGCGGGATCATATTGTAAACATAAGGGACCACCGCGTCCACGAAGACCACCACTTCCTCATAGTCACCCTGGTCCAGCAGGCCCAGGCCATAAACCTGGGCCCGACCGTCGGAGCGAGGTTGGGGCCGGGTCGGCGCGGCGAGATGGGCTTTTTGGGCCGGCGAGCGACCGGCGGTTTTGGGGGGAGTCGGGCTGGCGGTCGAAGTTCGGGGCGAGTTAGGTCTTGGCTCGATCGGTTGGGCGGGTTGGTCAGGTTTGGGCGGCTGGGCGGTCTTCGGCCCGTTCGCCCCAGCTGGCCTTTCCTCTGGGGCCGGGGGTGGGGTGCGGTTGGCTCTTAGCGAAGTTAAAAGGTTCCGGGCGGTCACTCGCTCCGAGCTGCGTGGAAAATTCATTTCCACCTTTAAGAGCTCCCGGTAGGCCTCATCAAGCTTATCCTCGGCGATGAGGGCCCGCCCGATCAAGACCTGGGCCCCGGGCGCCGCCTCACACTTGGGGCAGTCCCGGATGACCCGCCGGGCCAGGGTTCGGGCTTGCTCGGCGTCCCGGATCTGCCCGAAACGCTCATAGCTAAGCCAGGCCAGCTCCGCCCCCAGATACCTGGCCTTGGCGGCGGGTTCGGGTCGGCTCTGGGCCTGGGCCGCCTCCTCAAACTGGATGATGAGGGCCAGCCAGTCCGAGCGCTTGTGTTGGGAGAGTTTCTGGAGAAAAGTGGCCCGAGCCGCCTGAGCCCGGGCCAGTTCCCCGGCCGCCCGGAGGGGAGTGGTCAGGGCCAGGCTCAGGAGGGCGGTCAGAGCCAGGGCGACCAGGCCCTGGAAAAACCGGTGGCTAGCTTTCAAGAGAGGATCTCCTGGGCTCGAGCCTGAAGTTCCGTCAGAATGGTCAGGGCCTCCAGAGGGGTTAGGCTCTCCAGCTTGAGCCGGGAGATCTCGCGAGCCAGGGCCTGGGCCGGGTCATCGGTCAGGCCCGCTTGCGCCAGCAGGTCCCCTGATTCCTGGCTGGAGCGGATCAGGCCCTGGTTCCGGCGCGTTAGATCGGCCAGAACCTCCCCGGCCCGGTGGATGACCTTCTCCGGCAGACCAGCCAGGGCGGCCACGGCCAGGCCATAGCTGCGACTGGCTCCCCCCGGGGTCAACCGCCGCAGGAAGACTACCCCGTGGCCCCATTTCTTGACCGCCACGTTGTAGTTGCGGGTCATGGGTTTGTGCTTGGCTAGCTCCACCAGCTCGTGATAGTGGGTGGCGAAGAGAGTGGGGACACCCCGGCCGCCCAGGTCGTGGAGGCGTTCGGCCACCGCCCAGGCGATGGCCAGGCCATCAAACGTGGAGGTTCCCCGGCCAACCTCATCGAGAATGACCAGGCTGCGAGGGGAGGCCTTCTTGAGGATGCGGGCGGTTTCGCTCATCTCCACCATGAAGGTGGACTGGCCTCGGGCCAGATCGTCCGAGGCCCCCACCCGCGTGAAGACTTGGTCGCGCATGGAGAGGGTGGCTTTCTCCGCTGGGACAAAAGAGCCCATCTGGTTGAGGATGACGATGAGGGCGGTCTGCCGGAGGATGGTGGACTTGCCAGCCATGTTGGGGCCGGTGATGATGAGCAGCCGCTCCCACGGGGAGAGCCGGGTGTCGTTGGCCACAAATGTTTCCCCGGCGGGCAGGGCGGCCTCCACCACCGGGTGGCGACCGCCAACAATTTCAATCAGGTCGTCATCGGTCAGGCGGGGTCGGGTCCAGTTCTGGGCCAGGGCAGTGGCGGCCAGAGCTCCCAGGGCGTCAATTTCGGCCAGCTGGGAGGCCAGGCGCTTGAGTTCCGGGGCTTGGCGGGCCACGGCGTTTTTTAAGGCCTCCAGAATCCTGGTCTCCAGCTCTTCGCGCTTCTCCCCGGCCGTGAGAATCTTTTCTTCCCACTCCTTGAGCTCTGGGGTCACAAATCTCTCTCCCCCGGCGATGGTTTGCTTGCGCAGCCAGCGGGCGGGAGCCAGAGCCAGGTTGGACTTGGTCACCTCCAGGTAATAGCCGAAGACCTTGTTAAAGCCGACCTTGAGGTTGTTGATGCCGGTTTTGGCTCGCTCCAGGGCCTCCAAGGAGGCGATCTGTTTTTTGCCGCCCGTCTCCAGGTCTCGCAACTCGTCAAGCCGGGGACTGAGACCCGGGCGGATGGTCTGGCCGTCCCCTGGGCTCAAGGGGTTGTCGGCCAGGGTCCGCTCCAGGCGGGCCAGTAAGCCCGGCGGGGGATTGAGGCCGGCGGCCAGCTCTTGGAGGAGAGGGGCGGTCAGCTCAGCCACCGTCGCCTTGATGGGCTCGGCCTGGCTGAGGGTGGCCCGGACCGTCACCAGATCCCGGAGGGAACCGCGGCCCAGGGTCAGCCGGGAGAGCGACCTTTCCAGATCCAGGGTTTGGCTGAGAAGCCCAGTGAGCCGATCCCGGGCCAGGCTGTCTTGAACCAGGCTCTCCACCGCCTCGTGGCGATGGGTGACCCGCTCCCGGGAGTTCAGGGGGCGAAGGAGCCAGTCCTTGAGGAGCCGACCGCCCATGGGGGTGACGTGGCGGGAGATGAGCCGGAGAATTGTGTTCTGGGAGCCATTGTCACGCAGGGATTTGACCAGTTCCAGGTTCCGGGCGGCGGTCTCGTCCAGGCCCAAGTAAGGGCTGGCCCAGAGCCGGCGGGGGGGAGCCAGGTGGGCCAGGCTCGCGCCTGGGGCCAGGGTCTGGCAGTAACCCAGGGCCGCCGCCCCGGCGGCCAGAGTGAGGGGGGTGTCCACGGGGTCGGGCGCGAAGTCTTCGCCAAAGGTTTGCCGCCAGTTGGGGAGGTAGTTGGTCACGTCAAACTCTTCGTCTGGGAGAAGCGTGACCAGGGCCCTCAGGGACTTGGCCAGCTCCAACGGCTCCTCGGCGGCCGACCGCGGCAACAGCAGCTCCGCCGGCTCCAGGGCGGCCAGCTCGGAGCGGGGGCCCTCGGAGCCCAGCCACTGGCCCAGGATGAAGTCGCCCGTGCCCATCTCCAGGGCGGCTAGAGCCCAGCTGTTCGAGGGCTGGTCGTGAGCTAAGGCGGCCAGGTACCGGGTGGGGATCTGGCTGTCCGAAGGCAGGATGGTGGCCGGGGTCACCACTCGGCGCACCACCCGCTCCGCCAAGCCCTTGGCTCCCGGCAGGGGGCCCACCTGGTCGCAGACGGTCACCTTGTGGCCCAACTGAGCCAGGCGCCCGATGTAAGCCTCCCCGGCGGAGAGGGGCACCCCGCACATGGGCACCGGCTCGTCCCCGACCTTCTGGCGGCTGGTCAGGGTGAGGTCTAGCAGGGGGGCCACCAGAGTGGCGTCGTCAAAGAAGAGCTCGTAAAAATCCCCCATCTGGAAGAAGACCACGGTCTCGGGGTGAGCCTCCTTGACCGTGAGCCACTGCCTTAAAGCCGGGGTCAGGCCCTGAGGGAGGACCTTGGGGATAGTCAATTGAAGAGCCCCACCAGTTTGTCGTAAGTGGCCCGCAGGTGCTCAGGGATAACCCTGGTCTCGGCCAGGACAGTCATGTAGTTGGTGTCGCCCAGGTAGCGCGGGGTGATGTGAAAGTGCAGGTGCTCCACCAGGCCGGCCCCGGCCACCTCTCCCTGATTGATTCCCAGATTATAGCCGTGGGGGGCCATGGCCTGGTCCAGAGCCTCGGTGGCTCGGGCCGCCAGGTTAATCAGGGCCGCTCGCTCGCTGGCCGTGGCCAGGGCGAGGGTGGCCACGTGCCGGCGGGGCGCGGCCATGAGGTGGGCGTTATTGTAGGGATAAAGATTCATTATAAGGAGACAGAGGGCATCGCTGTAGAGAACCAACCGCTCAGGCAGGGGGCCGAGGTGGTTATCTGGCAAGCAGAAGCAACAACTTTGGTCCTTGGGGCTGAGAATGTAATCCATGCGCCAGGGCGCCCAGAGTGTTTCAGACAAAATGGCTCTCCTTGGGTCAGGGCTAAAACCGGGGGTCGATTAACAATATTATGCCATTGTATGACAAAAAAACCATGTTTTGTAGAGATAAGTAAGAGCGATAGGATAATGACCAATGCGGAAAAGGGGGAGCGACTCAGGATTAAGAGCCGAAAATCCCCTAATTATTATCAGGCCAGGGTTCGGCCAAGGCCTGAGCGACCCAGACCTGGCCTATTATAAACCAAAATAAACCCAAAAATAGTCCATTTGTCGCCCCCCATCCTCCTCCTGGCCCCGCGCTCCAGTTGGCCAGGCTCCCGGCTTGGTCAAGGCCCCGGAGGTTGGGCCGTCGAGCTGGGCCAGCTTAGGTCCGGGCGGCCCACTAAGGCCTGAGAGACTGAGCGGTCCGGGGGTATCTGGGTTGCCCTCCTGAAGAAAAGGCTATTTGGCCAGACATGGGTAGTTAACCTATTGAATTTAATAAATTTACCTGAGGTCTGATAAAAAAACCCTATTTAAAAAAATTTGGGTTCGCGCGGGCTGGTTTTTGGTTGAATAGCTGGAGGATTGTCTGGTTGAAAGGGAAAAAAAGAGCGGGATCGGGGCTAAAGGAAGAATTGGGGCTGAGCTGGCTGGCTTTAGCGGGGCTTCAACAGATATGAGTATTTATTTTTGGTAGTTAGGGACTGTGTAAAAATAACTCTATACAAAAAGAAAATATTTCTTAGCCCCACCAGGCGGCTCTTCGTTTTTAAGCCTTCTAATGTTGGAACTCCCGCCTTGATCTCCTCGAGACCACGACGAATCGCCTGAAAAGAACCCCCGTCTCCTTGGAAACATAACTCCACGGACCATACTCATCGCTCAATGTCAGCGAGGCGGCGACAAGGCGTCTGGTCTTTTCGTTTAAGAAGGGGGCTCAATGCCTCAAATGACTTTTTAAGGTCTATCATAAATTTATGATAGCGCATTTTTAAAAATCGTATTTTTGCGCTGGCCCTTACCCCAGAATACTGATTTCCACCATCTTTAGTTTTGGCGCGCCCCTTGGGAACTTGGGAACGCTTACCTTGCCTAAAGCTTAAATTAAAGGTAAAATTTGACAACAAGTCCAGTTAACCCTCACCGTTTTTGGAGTTTGGCGTGCAAAAGAAAATTACAAAAATTATCCAAACTTTTTCTGAAATTATCAGCGAAAACATGCTTTACGCTGATAAAACTGAATATATATATAATTTAGTCAACAATTGTAAAGTTTGTTTTCTTTGTCGTCCCCGACGTTTCGGGAAATCCCTCCTCCTCAGTACTATAAAAGCCCTGTTTCTCGGCCAAAGGGATCTTTTTAAGGGGTTGTGGATTGATTCCTCAGACTACGCGTTTGAAACGCGCCCTGTCATCCATCTCAGTCTGAATTACTCCAATACCTCTGAGCCAGGCTTCCTAAAAAAACGAATTATCCACAATCTTCAGACCTTAGGAACTTCCGAAGCTCTTTCAATTTCTGATTTGTCTTTGGACGTCGCCCTTGAGGATCTTGT
>JAISMU010000083.1 GCA_031276635.1 Deltaproteobacteria bacterium
GCATAATCCATGCTGAGATAGATGACAGGATGCGTTTCAAACGCGAAGTCTGAGGAATCAATCCACAATCCCTTAAAAAGATCTCTTTGGCCGAGAAATAGGGCTTCAATAGTACTGAGGAGGAGAGATTTACCGAAACGTCGAGGACGACAAAGGAAACAAACTTTACAATTGTTGACCATATTATATATATATTCAGTTTTATCAGCGTAAAGCATGTTTTCACTGATAATTTCAGAAAAAGTTTGAATAATTTTAGTAATTTTTTTTCGCACGCCAAACTCCAAAAGTGGTGAGGGGTTTTCTGAACCTATTTAGACATTTTACCTGAGATTAAAGTTTTAGACCAGAGGGAATTATTTACTTAAATTATATTTTTTTTAGTTTAATGATTAAAATTGAGTTACCAAAACATTAAATTTTTTTATTAGATATTGTTATTATCATTAAATTTTGGTCGATTCAGTAAGCGAAAATAAATTTTTTCCAGCCGGGTTGTCTTTCTGGACCAAGGGGTAAAAACCGGAAACATTTAACTCTGGCCAAAATCTGGTCATTCTTCATATTTTGATGATGAGGTTAGCGGCGGCGCTCAGAAAAACCGAACTTAATTGGCCAGCGGATCCAAGAGGAATACCGGAGAGGCGGCGATTAATTTCGCCTTGTATTTTTATGAAAGTAGATATTTTTTTTTTTCGTGGTTTAGGCCGTAACGCAAATTGTAGCCAGTCAGCCAGCCGGGCCGCCTTTCGGCCAGCCCGGCTGGCTGGGAGCTATTTTTTTGGTTTCAAAAGAACCGAAGACAGATGTCTTTAGCTCTTGGCTATTCACCGCGCTTATTTTTCTGGCCTTGTCTCAGATTCCTTGTTTTAGGCGCTGACCTCGCCGCAACCGGTGGATCCAGCGCAGTTTGTAAACCGCCGGGATAATGAGCATTGACAAGGTAAAGGCCGAGACCATCCCCCCAAAGAGCGGGGCGGACAAGCGCCGCGTCACCTCCGAGCCGGTCCCCTCGCCCCAGAAGATAGGAATGAGGGACACCAGCACCGTGCCCACAGTCATGGCTTTCGGTCGGACGCGCAGAGTGGCCCCGGCCTCAATGGCCTCATCAATGAGCTTCGGGGTGATGGTTGCGGGGTTATTGAGGGCTGGCCTTTCCAGGGCGGCCTGGCGGAGGTAGAGAATCATGATGACCCCGAACTCGGCGGCCAGGCCAGCTAGGGCGATGAACCCCACCCCTGAGGCCACCGAGACGGCGTAGCCGCTTAGATACATGAGCCAGATCCCGCCCACCAGGGAAAACGGCAGACTCAACATTATGATGGTCGCGTCCACCAGATTTTTAAACTCCCAATACAAAAGAATGAAGATGATAATCAAGGTGGCCGGGACCATCAGACTCAAGCGGGCCTTGGCCCTTTCGTAGAGCTCGAACTGACCGGTGAAGGCCAGGCTGACTCCAGGGGGGAGCTGGATGGAGGCCCGGATAGCTTCCCGCAGATCCTGGGCGATGGAGACCAGGTCTCGGCCCCGGGCGTCTAGATAGACCCAAACGGTGGGCCGACCGCGCTCGGTCTTGAGCATGGTGGGGCCCAGGGTTATTTTCAGGTCCGCCACCTGACCCAGGTCGATGTACTGGCCAGTGGGGGTGATCAGCGGCAGACTCTTGAGCGAGTCGAGGGAGTCGCGGTAACGTTGGGGATAGCGCAGGTTAATCGGGTAGCGGGCCAGGCCCTCCACCTTCTCGCCCAACATTTCCCCGCCCACGGCCAGGGAAACGTAGAGCTGGGCGTCGGCCACCGTCAACCCATAGCGGGCGGCGGCTTCCCGGTTGATACGGATTTCCAGGTAACGCCCCCCGGTGGATCTTTCGGCCAGGGCGCTGGTGACGCCCGGGGTCCGCTTGGCCAGGGCCTCGATCTCCTGGGCCACCTGGTCAATCAGGTCGAGGTCGTGCCCACTTACCTTCAGGCCAATGGGGCTTTTGACCCCGGTAGAGATCATGTCCACCCGGTTGCGGATGGGTGGCACCCAGAGGTTGGCCACGCCAGGTAGCCGGACCACCTGATCGAGCTCATTTAAGAGTTTTTCCGGGGTCATTCCAGGTCGCCACTGGTCCCGGGGCTTTAACTGAATGGTGGTCTCCAGCATCTCCAAGGGGGCCGGGTCCGTGGCGGTCTCGGCCCGACCCGCCTTGCCAAAGACCGTGGCCACCTCGGGGACGCTCTTGATCAGACGGTCCGTGGCGCGCAAAAGGTCCCCGGCCGCGGCCACCGAGAGGCCGGGCAGAGTGGAGGGCATATAGAGGATGTCGCCCTCGTCAATCTTGGGCAGAAACTCCCCCCCGAGGCGGCTGGCCGGGTAGATGGCCGAGAGAGCCAGCAGGATGGCGATCAGAATGGTGACGGCGGGTTTTTTGAGGACCACGGCCAGAACGGGCTTATAGAGAGCCACTAAAAAGCGATTGGCCGGATTGGCCGACTCCGGGGGAATCTGGCCGCGGATGAAGAAGCCGATGAGGACCGGCACCAGGGTGACGGCCAGGATGGCTCCCCCGGCCATGGCGTAAGTCTTGGTGAAGGCCAGGGGACTGAAGAGCCGACCTTCCTGGCCTTGCAGAGAAAAGACCGGGATGAAGGAAAGAGTGATGATCATGAGACTGACAAAAATGGCTGGCCCCACCTCCAGGGAGGACTCGGTGACCAGGCGCCATCTGGTCTCCCCGGTCAAGGGTTCCCCGGGGCTCTCCCGACCGAAACGCTCCAGCTTCTTATGGGCGTTTTCCACCATGACAATGGAGGCGTCAACCATGGTCCCGATGGCGATGGCCAGCCCCCCCAGAGACATGATGTTGGCGTTGACCCCCTGGTAGTACATGACGATAAATGAGATAAGCAATCCCAGTGGCAGGGTTACCACGGCCACCAGGGCCGAGCGAGCGTGGGCTAGAAACAGGGCGCACACCAGGGCCACCACAATGAGCTCCTCAATGAGTTTGTCGCCCAGATGGTCGATGGCCCGGTTGATCAGTTGGGAGCGGTCATAGACGGTGACTATTTCCACCCCCGGCGGCAGACTGGCTTTCAGTTCCTCCAGCTTGGCCTTAACCCCGGCGATGACCTCGCGGGCGTTTTGGCCGAATCTGGCCAGCACCACGCCCCCGGCCACCTCGCCCTCGCCATTGAGATCGGTGAGCCCCCGCCGCATCTCCGGGCCCAGCCGGACCTCGGCCACGTCCCCCAGAAAGACCGGCGCCTGACCCTCGGCGGTTTTCAGGTAGATCCGGCGAAAATCCTCCAAGTTCGTCAGATACCCGGTGGCCCGGACCATGTACTCGGCCTCGGCCTGCTCAATGACTGAGCCTCCGGCCTCCTGGTTGGAGCTCTCAATGGCCATCTTGACCATCGGGAGATCAAGGCCGTATTGCCGCAGGCGAGCCGGGTCAACCACGATTTGGTACTGTCGGACTACCCCACCCACCGAGGCCACCTCAGCCACGTTGGGGACCCCGGCCAGCTCAAAGCGCAGCAGCCAGTCCTGGATGGACCGGAGTTCGGCCAGATCCCGCTGACCGGTTCGGTCCACCAGGGCGTACTCATAAACCCAGCCGACCCCGGTGGCGTCCGGGCCCAGGGAGGGAGTGACCCCGGCGGGCAGATCGGCCTGAGCCTGGCTGAGGCTCTCCAGAACCCGGGAGCGAGCCCAGTAGAGGTCCACGCCGTCCTCAAAGATGACATAGACAAAAGAGTCCCCAAAAGCGGAAAAACCCCGGACCGCCACGGCCCGCGGCACGGTCAGCATGGCCCGGGTCAGCGGGTAGGTCACCAGGTCCTCCACCAACCGGGGAGCCTGGCCGGGGTAGGAGGCGCGGATGATGACCTGGGTGTCGGAAAGATCCGGCAGGGCGTCCACGGGGGTGTGATAAAGAACATACAGGCCCCACAAAGCCAAGAGCAGGGAGCCCATGAGAACCAGGGCCCGGTTGTGGATGGAGCCGCGAATGAGGCTAGCTATCATGATCGCTCTCCCCTGAGGTCGGGGTTTTTAAAGTTGGGGCGAGGGGCTCCACTTGAGGCTCCTGGTGAGGCTCCTGGTTAAGGGGACTGCCCGTGGCCGGGCGCAGGCGGTCCAGGGCCCCCACCAGATTGGCCTCAGAGTCAATCAAAAACAGGCCGGAGACCACCACCGTCTCCCCCTCGTTGAGCCCGGTCGAGATTAGGGTCTCTTCCCGGGCCGAGCCCCCGACCTGGACCCGTTTCGGCAGGAAGGTCCCGTCCGGGGCCAGGGTGATGACTCGCTTGTCTTCGCCCAGGTCAATCAGGCTCTGGGTGGGGATCAGCAGCCCTGGGGGCCCCTGGTAGCTCAGTCGGATGATGGCGGTGAGACCAGGCCGCAGGAGCCCCTCGGGATTGGCCACCGTCAGGCGCAGGCGGGCGGTGCGGGCCGCCTCGTTGGCCTGGGGCAGCAAAGTCTGGCTCAGAACCTCAAACGCCCGGCCTGGCCAGGCGGCGGTCGTGACCCGGACTCGACCCTGAGCCAGGGGCAGATCCAGCTCAGGGAGCTCGGCGGTGACCCAGATGGGATCAAAACCCTGGATCTCGGCCACGGTCATGTTTTTGCTGACATTCATGCCCGGATAGAGGTCCAGCTGGGTCAAGGCCCCCGGGAGGGGGCTTTTGATGGCCAGCTCCGTCTTAACCTCCCCGGTCCGCTCCATCTCCTGGAGCATCTCCTCGGGCATGCCATTTAAGAGCAGTTTCTTGCGGACCCCGGCCAGGATCCGGGGGTCGGCCCTTTGACTCTTGAGGAGCAGATACTCGCTCTGGTCCGAGGCCCAGGCCGGGACCGTGATTAAGGCCAGAACCTCCCCGGCCTGGATGGGATCCCCCACCGAGTGGTTGAGGGTCGAGGCGACAAATCCCTCGGCTCGGGGTTGAAGGCGGGCCCTTTGATAACCATTGAACTCCACGTTCGCCGGCAGCTCTCGAGTCACTCGCAGGCGCCCGGCCCGGACTCGGGCCAGGCGCAAGCCCAGATTCTGGGTTTGGGTTGGGTCGATTCGAACGCCTTCCCCCGAGGTGGCCTCGTCGGCGTAACGGGGGACCAGATCCATGTCCATGAAAGGAGATTTGCCGGGTTGGTCAAAGCGCGTCCCCGGGTACATGGGGTCATACCAGTACAGAACCTGGCGCTCCTGGGACCCCGCCCCCAGCTCCAGGGCCCCCAGGCCGAGACCTAGGCTGAGACCGAGGGCCAGAGCCACCAGAAAAACAATCTTCTGGCTAGTCATGGCTTATTCCTTTTCCAGAAACACAATCAGATAATCCGAGCCCGCCGCCTGAAAATCCATCAGAATCTGGTCGCCCACGGCCAGATCCCGCAAATTCTCCAGGTCAGCCACTTTAAATGTCATGGTCATCGCCGGCCAGTTGAGGGCCGCGATGGGCTCGTGGGTAACGGAGATTTTGTGATTGGGGGCGTCCAAGGCTTGGATCACCCCCCGGACGCTGTAAAGGCCCTGAGGCGAGCTGTTGGGCTCAGCGGTTGGGGATTTGGCTGAATTAGACTCGCTTTCGTGAATGAAAGCCTCATTATGCCCCTCCTGGGGCTTGGTGGGGGCGGCGGGAGCGTTTTTGGGGGTCGGGGATTGGGCCTGGTCTGGCTCGCTGGCGTGATGATGATCGTGAGAGAAAGCCTCGTTATGGCCGGTTTGGGCGGCCCGGGCGGGGAGGCTCAGCCCCAGGCTCAAAATCAGGGCTAGGGTCAGGCCGGCCCCAACCTTAATCAGGCCGCGGCCAAGGGAGAATAGGCCGGCCCTGACAAAGATCGAGGGGGCCTGGGGGTGGGCGGGAGAGAGATGATTTCTCTGAGAGAAAGTAGCCTTTTTCATTTTGTTTCTCCTGAGGCGGCCCGAGGGGGCTTTGGGGGTTCTTCTTTAGGCGCCAGGGCTGGGTCTGGGGTGGCTGTGGCCAGGTCCCCGCCACCTAGGGCCAGGTAAAGTTGGATGTCGTTGAGGATCTGATTTTTCCGCATGTTTATGGCCGTCATCTCCGCCTCCAGGACATCCCGCTGGGCCGAGAGGGTTTCCAGATAGCTGATGACCCCGTTTTGATAACGGTCCGTGGCCAGAGCCAGCACCCTTTTCTGGGCGGCCAGATATTGGCGTTGGGCCGACAGCTCCTCAGCCAGGCGCGGTCTGGCGGCCAAGGCCTCAGCCACTTCCCGGAAGGCCACCTGGATGGCCTTCTCGTACTGAGCCACGGCCTGATCTCGCCGGGTCTCAGCCAGTTCCAGGTTTTGCCGATTGCGCCCTCCGGCGAAGAGGGGCAGGCTCACGCCGGGAATGAAACTCCAGCCAGAGTTGGCCCCCGCGACCAGGCTGCCCAGTTGGTCGCTCATATAGCCAAACTGACCTGTTAGCGACAAGCTGGGGAAGAAGGCCGCCCGGGCTACCCCGATGTCCGCGTGGCTGGCGATCAGGGAGCGCTCGGCTTCCAGCAGGTCCGGTCGATTGAGCAGCGCGCTGGAGGCGATATTGGCCGGGAGCCTGGGTCTGGGCCAGTCAGCCAGGGCCCAGGCTGGCGGCAGCTCCGGCTGACCTAATTGACCAGTCAAGAGCTTTAAGGCGTTTTCCGCCCGAACCAGGTTGGTCCGGGCCGCGGCTTGGGCGGCTTCGGCCCGGGCCACTTGAGCCCGGGCCATTTCCAGGTCCAGCAGGGTGGACTGACCCGAGATGAGGCTTCTCTCCACAAAGGCCACCGAGGCCCGCCAGCTGTGGAGGGTCCGGTTGGTCAGATCCAGGGTCTCCTGACTGAGGCGCGTCTCCAGATAAGCCTCGGTTACCTGGGCGATGAGGGAGAGTCTGGCCGCTCGAGCGGCCTCGGTGGCTTCCAGGTAGCGTTGAAAGGCCGCTTGGCTCATGTTTTTCAGGCGGCCGAAGAAGTCCACCTCAAACCCAGATCGGAGGCCCAGCTCATAGCTGGCGGCGGTGGGTTTATCCGCCCCACCAGTGACACTCTTCTGGCCCTCCAGATCCAGGTTGGGATAGCGGTCAGCCTGGCTGACCCCATAAGTGGCCCGGGCGGCCAGGACATTTAAGGCGGCCAGGCGCAGGTCGCGGTTCTCAATTAAGGCGATCCGGATCAGAGCTTGGAGCCGAGGCTCCTGAAAAAAGCTCTCCCAGGCCGGTAGAGCCAACTCCTCAACGGGTTGACCTTCCTGGCTGAGCTGGCGGGGAACCGGGGCCGCCGGGCGCAGATACTCCGGGGCCAGGGAACAACCCCCCAGGCCCCAGGCCAGCCCTAGGGCCAGCAGGGCGCGGATGATAGACATAGGGGCACCGTTTGGGTAAACGACCAATAAAATTCTTTAAGGATCGTAAAAAGAACCCTGAAAAGAACCAATAAGGCCTATTTAGAGATAAAAGTTTGGAAAAAAGGCGAGGTCAGAAGAGGCGGGGCGGTCGATAAAGGCTTTCTGGGCCGGGGTTGACGATTAAGCTCGGCGTCAGGGCCTGGAAAATGGTGGAGCCCAGGGGAGGCGACTCCAGGTTATTGAAGGTTAAGGTGACTGGGGTCTGGTAGCCGGGGCACTGACCCACCCCACAGGACGGACTGGGAGTAGCGGGGAAGGCCTGGTCGTCAGGGGCCAGGTCAGCCGGGCCGACGGCGGAGCTGACTAGGTCGGGGTGGCCTGGGCCCGCCAGCTGGACGGTCTGGTCCGAGTGAGAGAGAGAATGACTCCCGGCGGCTAGTTGAGCGGGCTGAACTACCGAAACCTCGGCAGCCGAGGCCGTGGTCTGGCTCTGGTCGGGCTGGCTTTCAGAATGATGATGGCCGGGACTGGGTTGAGTCTGGGGGCTCTGAGCGTGATAGCGCCCGTCGTGGTTGGAATCCGCAATAATATTGTTATTGAGAGGGCTGGTTTTCGAGGGAAAAAATTTTAAGCTCGCCGGTTTGGCCACTCTCGCGCTTATTTCGCTTAAGGCTGAATCAAGGGCGGCGTGATGGCTTTTGGCTGTTAACGGATTAAGATTAGTTCGGGCCTCAGAGCCCGGCCTGGACAAATGGGCGCAACAACTCAAGTTGACCTGGGCGGCCAGAATTGATTGGGGCCAGATGAAAATGGCCAATACAAACAAATGAATAACAGTCTTGCCCATAAATTGATTATAGCCGGTATTATCGGCTTGTCAAGAAAAACCCGCGAGCTCCAGCAATTCTAATTTTGGCCATCGCCCAACAACCAGTTTAGACTCCTTCGAAAAACCCTGATTTTCAAAATCGATCCTCAAATAAAATTAGTGATTTCAATATTTTATCACAAGTAATTCCTGAAATAATGACTTTTTGCGAGGGCATCAGTTTAAGCCCGCGGGATTAATTATATTTTAATTTATCAAATAATTACCTATTATGCAAGTAATTTACTTATATATAATAAATTTGCTACCTGAAATCAAAAATTTTTTTTTGCTAGGTTAATAAAAATTTCTTAATGACAAAGAAAATGAATCGAGTATAATGACTAGGCATGGGGAACATAGATCATTATATACAGATGACGGATTGTTTGAACAGCAAAAACTGAGGTATCATGAGCAATTCCGACGTTAACATAACCTTTATTATTTATAAGGCGCATAAAAGCCCTAGTTCTTCTGCTTATAAATTCAAACTGGCTATTCCTATCAGGGTGTTCTGCGCCTTCAAGTACTTTTTTATTCGCCTGAAGACTATAACCTAGATCAGACAAAAGAGTTGAAACTGTTTTAAAAAAGACCTTAAAACAGCTATCATTTAGATCCGATGTTAAATTTCTTGAACTTTTAGATGTCCAAAGCAATGGAGATTCAGGATCGCCTCGATTTGTTGACTCAACAAGGTTTTTTAACGCGGTAACCACAACAGGGCTACTTTCGGAAATTTTCTTCCGACCGCCACCTTCCAGGCGGATCTTAGTTTTTAGGCCCTCTATTGTAGGAACTCCCTCCTTGATCTCTTCGAGACCTCGACGAATCGCCTGAAAAGAAACCCCCGTCTCCTTGGAAACATAACTCCGCGGACCATACTCATCGCTCAATGTCAGCGAGGCGGCGACAAGGCGTCTGGTCTTTTCATTTAAGAAGGGGCTTAAAGCCTCAAATGCCTTTTTATTGTTTTGTTTTATAATTTATGCTTTTTTACAGCTATTTTATATTATTATTTTTTTGTCATTTTTTTATAATATTAAATGTTTTGTCACAAAAAACATGAATTAGCGCGGTAGATGGTCAAAGCTGGTTAGCCAGAGCCGGGTAAAAATGGGTTTGGCCCAGACTTAAGCTGGGCTAACTAGCTATATCAGGAAATATTTAACTGTTGTTTAAATAATATTACAAATATAAAATATTAAATATAGAATATTATTTTTAAGTTAATATAAATAAATTTATATTATTAGTGTTTTAAGCAAAAAAATTGGTTTAGGGGAGGTTTCTGGTCGGCCAGGCCAGCTCTAGGAACAGGATCCTTCTTTCCCCGCCATTTCTGGGTGGAGGAAAATAGCGCCTGAAGGTGGCCAGGGCGGTTTTGTTGGCCAGGTTCAGACGGTGCGAGCCGGCTTTGGCGGTGACGTGGTGGAGCCAGATTTCCCCGTTGGGTCCAACCAGCCCCAGGCCTAAGTGGTAGTACGAAAGTCCTCCTTTAAAGCGGCGGTCAGGCTTAGAGATGACGAAAATATACCATCTCTCTGGATTGAGCTCCCCCAAGAGGCCCAAAAATTCCGGGGAGTGGATATCCAGGCCCCAGCCCACCGGTTTTTTGGCCTGGTTAAGAGAGAGAGCTGGCGTCAGCGGCTCAGGCAGGTAACGCAGAAAATGGCCCTCGGCCAGGTTCAGGGCCACATCCAGCCCGAAGTCCCAGTCTTGGCCCAGGGGAGATTCTGGGCCCGAGTCCCCTTGGCGGTCTTTTTTCAGATCCGCCAGAGCCAGATTAACCCCCAGGAGATAGCGACCAGCTGAGGCCACTAAGCCACTGCAGTTAAGGCCCGGCGAGGTGAATGTTCGGCGGGGATCCGCCCAGGTTGACCAGGTTCCCTGGTCGGAGATGACCCCATCAACCCGAAACGGCAGGCCTAGAAAAGCGGCCAGAATCTCCCCCGGCCCGGCTCTCTCGGGCAAGTTCAGGCCCGGAAGTCGGGTCGGGAGGGTTGGTTCGAGGTCTGAAGCGAAGAATGGCGTGGCTTCCACCCCTTGGTCAGCGAGAGGAAACTCTAATTGGGTGGGCTCTTGGCTGGGGTTGGCCAGGCTTGGCTCAGCCCAGCCGGCCTGACCCAGAGCCTGGGCCAGGGCCCAGACTCCCAGGGTCAGGAGCGCCTTAACCATGGGCCTCCAGGGAGGGATCAGTCGGCGTCTCGGTTTGGGGCCGCAAGTCGGGGTGGTCAAGCCAGTAGATGATCCTGGCGCAGTTAGGGCAGCTTAAAAGCTTGTCATTTTTTTGTAGCTCGTTAAAAAGCTGCGGTGGCACGCTCAACCGGCAACCTTGACACAGGCCACCACCTGAGACTGGAGCCAAGGCCTGGCCGTCGCGGTTTTTGGCCACAATGAGGTAACGGCCTAAAACTTCCCGGGGGAGGGACTCAGTCAACTTGGTCCGGTCGACCTGAGCCCGTTCCTCAAAGGCCTGGCTTTCAGCCAAATCTTTCTCAATGGCCAGCCGGACGCTCTCGAAAGATTTGGCCTCGGTTTTTTTCTCCGCCTCCAGGGCGGGGAGCTTGGCCTCGATCTTTTCAGCCTCGGCCATCAGGGCCAGCTGCTCGTCCTCTTTGGAGGCCACCAGGACCGCGATGGACTCAGCCTCCTTGAGGACAGCCCGGTACTCCTCATTGTTCTTGGCTTTCAGTTGCCGGTTCTGGTTGATGTTTTTCCGGCTGTTCAGATCCGACGAATCGGCCTCCAGCTCTCGGCGACGGCGACCGTTGTCAGCCAGCTGACTCTTTAAGCCATCCAGCTCTGTTTCCAGCTCGGTTAGTCTTTGCCGGGCCTCAAGGAGCTTTTTGGGCCCCTCGGCGGCTAGGCGACGCCAACGGTTGATCTCGTTATCCAGTTTTTGGAGGGCGATGAGGGTGCGTATGACTTCTTTCACAAAAATGACTCCACGTCCGGGTCAGGTCGGCTAAAGGGCCATGGCCCGCCAAGGCGATTGCTCGCTGAGGTAGATGTACTCAATAGTCGCGCCCAGGCGACTGGTCATTTTTTCCAACTCCCGCCCCAGGCGGAGGAGGCTGGGTTTTTCCGTCTCAAAGTGGCCGGCGGCCAAGACGCAGAAACCTAGCTCCTCAGCCAAGAGGGCGTGGTGGTAGTTGATTTCCCCGGTGAGGAGAATTTTAGCCCCGGCTTGCTGGGCCGGGACAAGGAAATCGCCGCCCGAGCCTGGCAGCAGGGCCACCTGAGTGATGGGCCCGGGGTCTAGGCCGGCCCAGGCGATCTTGGTTAAACCGAGCCTGGCCGCGCAAAAGGCCAGCGGCTCGCGAGGCTCAGGCCAATGGGCCAGTAAACCCAGCCCTGGTCCTGGTCTTTGGACAACCTGAAAATCAAAGGCCGGCTCCTCATAGGGGTGAGCCCGGCGGAGGGCCGCGCTGACCGAGGGGATCAGGCCAACAGGGAGGAGCGTTTCCACCCGGATCTCCTCGGTTCTCTCCAGTGTTCCCGGAACCCCGCGATAAGGCTGACTGTCCGGCCCTGGCCGAAACTGGCCCTGGCCGGCCAACTCAAAGGCGCACTCCGAATAGTCGCCCTGTTGGCCGGCCCCGGCCTGGAACAAAGCTTTTTTGAGGTCCTCAGCCGCCACCCGGGGAACATAAGTGGTGAGCTTGGCCAGAGCCTCCGAGGCCAGCTCCAGGGGGCCATCGGCTATCAGCCCCAACGTCTCAGCCAGGGCCGGAGCCACGCCCACCTGGTCCCAGTTGGTGTGGGCTGAGATGACCGCCAGATCCGCCTTGAGGGCCTTGAGGGTGGCGGGGGCTAGGGAGTTGAGGTTTTTCAGGGGTTTGAAGAACAGAGGATGGTGGGTGATCAGCAGGTCGGCTTGGCGGTCCAGAGCCGCCTCAATTGTTCGGCTGGTGGCGTCTAAGGCCAGGGCCACTCTTTGAGCCCGGGCCTCTGGGGAGCCTAACTGGAGCCCCGAGTTGTCCCAGCCCAGGGCCAAGGAAAATGGGGCCAGTCGGTCAATTAACCCTATGAAGTCCTTCACCTGCATAGGGTACCCCTGGAAGCAAAAAATAAACGCCCTGAAGGGGGCGTTTGTCGATAGATCCTTGCCTTTTGGGGATCGATTGCGCGATCTCGAGCGACGCTGGCCAGGGTGGGTTTTATCTGGACCCTGAGGAGGCTGGGGTTTAAGCGCATTAACATGCCTATAAAGTAATCAATCATCCAAAAAAAACATTAAATCGCAGTATATATACTTGATGGCCTGGTCAATTGACCTCAGTCAAGGTTAAGCTTGGCGAGGCTAATCAGGTCAGTAAACTCTCCTCCAGCCAACCCAAGGGCGGCGAGGGAAACCGGAAAACAAGAGATAAAGACAAATTTATTAGGCAGTAAGAAAATCTCCTTAAACAAACGCTCTATTATAAAGAATAAATTTTGTTCAGTCAACTAAAATTT
>JAISMU010000084.1 GCA_031276635.1 Deltaproteobacteria bacterium
GCCACCTTTATGGCACCCTCGGACCCGGTCACTATCTCTGGCCGAACGTCAGATTTTACTCCCAGGTCATTTAAAAGGGAAGCTAATTTTTGAGCCTCCGGCTCTCCCAGGACGGAAACCAGGTTCGGCTTGAACTTAGCGACGGCCTTAGCCAAAGGCTCCACACTCACCGCCGCGGCCAAGCCGACAACCTTAATTCTCTCCGGCCAAGTCGCGGCCAAACTCAAGGCCTGCCGCCCAATGGAACCAGTGGCCCCCAAAATGGCCAGTTTTAAAGGCTCAGTCATGAAGTTTTCATCTTAATCAGATATTTTTTGCATTTATCTTTAAAAAATTTTTTTATTATATGTAAATTTTTAAGACATTAAATTATAATAATTGATTATGTCAATATTTTTAATACATATTTATATTATAACAAATCATACAGCATATTTTTAATTTAATATATTAATAAAAAAATACAATAATTAAACTAAATTTAGTTAGTGAAATACATGTCAACCAATCACTTGCTAAAATCGATTGCCTATATATCAATTAAATTTAAAATAATCAATTTTTAATACGACTAATTTATTTTCCAGTCATTTTAACATAATACGTTGTTATACATGAAAACTGAAAGTAGATCATGAATAGGCTATGACGGCCATGAACATATTCTGTCATAATCAGCGCTACGGCTAGAAAAACGGCTTAAATTCCAAAAGCTATAATAAAGTTGAGTGGGCCTTAAGTCAAGTTTTTCAGCGAAAACGCTAAAGTGCCCCAGCTAAATCTGATGGTATTAATCATCCAGACCTAAGATAATAAAAAATTTCTATAATAATAAATATCTAACTTAAGGAGCCATCTGAAAGCTGATATAAAAGTAAACAACAGGTAAATTAAATAAAATAGAATCTAATCTATCCCAAAGACCTCCATGACCCAACAATAACCCAGAGGTGTCCTTAAGACCCATGGCCCGCTTCAAAGCTGACTCAAAAAGGTCCCCAATAGAGCCCCAGATAGCCAGGACCAGACTCAGAATCATGATGGAGGTCCTGGTAAACTCCGGTGGCAGGTAAGAAAAAGACAATGCCCCAGCGATGACGGCGGTCAAACAACCACCCACCAGCCCGGAAATGGTCTTATTGGGGCTGACTTTGGGACAAAGCTTAGGCCCTTTCAGACGAGAGCCAGCGTAAAAGGCCCCTGTGTCAGTTAAAGCCGTAATCGATATAACAAAAAATAACCATCTATTACCAAAATATTCTTGTTTAATCAGGAACACAAAAGATAGTAAGAAACTAAGATATAAATGGCCCAAAGCGTAACGAGAAATCAGATTGACCACCGCCCGGTCCGCTTGTTCCGGGAGGACGCGCATCAAATAGAAGGCCCCCAAGCCCAAAGCCAGAGCCAACCCGACGCCTTGGCCCTCAGGCCCATAAAAGAGAGCTCCAGCGGCGGTGGCCAGCCAACCCACCACAGCCAACAACAGGAGCCCGACCCTCTCCCGGCCCAGCAGATTGACGGCGAACTCCCACCAGCAAATGGCCCCCATAACGCCCACTACCCCAAAGATAACCAGTTTGTTGGCCATGAAAACGGCCAACAACACCGGTGGGATCAAAATCAGGGCCACCAGCCACCGACTCAGCTCGCCCTTGGTCAAGCGCTCAGCCAAGCTCACAAAATCAACCTTCTTTCGCGGATTATCCTAGAGATCATCTATAAGATTAACTCTCAGGTTAAATTTTATCTTCAAAGACATATTAAACATAAAACAGTTAAAATTCTTGTTTTTATCAAAAATAGTATCTTTAAAATCATTTATTCAATAAAATTAGTACTTTGTCCATTTTAACATACGTAATTATTTAAATAATAACTTTTTTATGGCTTTTAAAAATAAAACTTTGTCTCTTTTAAACCCGCCCACTAAGCCGAGTTAACCGAAAAGCCCAGGACGAAACCTTCTGATCCTTAATGAAGGCAAATCCACGGCCCAGATACTCGTCCGGTGTCTTGTGCCCCATGATCTCCTGGCCCCAATAAACCCCACTTTTGGACTGCCAAGGCATCATGACCGTGTCCTCCACCAGGACAAATAACCCAAAAATAGGCTCCGGCCCTCCCGCCTGCGACTTCCATTCGGTAAAAGTCCCCAACTCCGGCATGGGGGTGATCTCATAGCGACTGAGAAAATCCCGGTTGTCTTGGCCAGAAATCTGAATTTGGCTATCCAGGGTCCACAGGTCCAGGGAATGGGTGATCAGGAGCTGACCCTTGGCGTCGTGCCGATTGTCATCCTGGTCATAATAATGCCCTTCCACTTCCCAAAGCCCGGGCTGTAATAGATAGGTATGGTCAAACACCGGCTGTTGTCCCCTCTTTTTTTAAACGAGCTAAAAAATCATTTATATTCATTAAAAATATATGTTTTTTTGTTAACTTGATTCTTTGCCAAAAAACGCTAGTTCTCTATTAACCTAATTTTTTCTATAGATTTTTTTTGTTTAATATAATAACTTTTCATAAAAATATATTTATTTCTCGTAAGTTTATTTTTTATAAATATTGTGTATTTTTATTTTAAATGTATTGTTTACAATAAAAATATTTTTTAATAACATTTAAAGAAAATTTTTATTTATATATTAACATATTAACAAAAACAATTAATGCCAGAAGGCCATTCAGCAATGGTATCTAATCGGATAATAGCTTTAAAAACCTCTGTAATCTTACACCTGACTCCAAAAGATGGCCATAGGATATTCGATTTTTATTAATAGCCTCCAATAGAGCCTCATAAGCCTCCCGGATAACCTGATGATGACGACAGACCAGAACCAAGTCATGCCCGGCCAAAACAGCCCTGACCGCGACTCTTCCCGGCTCCATGGACCCGATAACCGCCCCCATCTCCAGGTCATCGGTCAATAATAACCCCTCAAACCCCATTTCCTGGCGCAAAACCGAGACAATCGGGGCGGACAGGGTGGCGAGCTCGTTGGGGTCCAGGGCGGGGTAATAGGCGTGGGTGGTCATGACCGCCGGCAGCCCCGCCTCAACCAAGGCTTGGAAGACTTTGAGGGATCTGGCCAGCTCCCCCTGATCCCAACCTATCTCTGGGGCTCGCTCATGGGGATCCAGAGTCGCCCCGCCCAGGCCGGGAAAATGCTTGCCGCAACTGAGAACTCCCCCCGCCCAGAGACCTTCTTGGAAAGCTTGGGCGTAACTTATGACCTGAGCCGGGTCTGAGCCAAAGGAGCGATTGCCAATATAACCGCCCTCGGGCCAATCCAAATCCAGAACCGGGGCCAAGTTCAGGTTAAAGCCGGACGACCTTAACTCTCGACCCGCCCGCGCCCCCAGGAGCTTAACCCGCTCCAGCTCCAACATACTCATTTCCCGGGCTGATGGCAATTGAAAAAAAGACTCCGGCAGCCGACTGACCTTCCCGCCCTCCTGGTCCACGGCTATAATCAAGGGGCGATCCAGGGTCCTTAAGGCGTACTTCTGGATCATCACCAGGATTTCCCTCAAATACCCCGGGGCCAGTATATCCAGGTCCGCGGCCCGGCGGGGCAGCTGGGCGGCGGGCTTCCGCTCCCAAAGATCTTCCTCCTGAGGCCCGAGCCCCTGTTTCTCCCAGAACTCCGCCTCCTGAGGCCCAGGCCGTTGATAGCCCCAGGGCTCATCATCATCATCATCATCCTGTGGCTCAGGCCAGAAGGCGGAGGGGACAGCGGGCCGCCCAAGAGGATAGTTGCGGCGAAAAAATATCAACCCCCCGGGCCGGAACTCATCGATCAGATCCCGGATTTCCCCAGAGTCCCGGCCTTCCCAACCTATCATTAATAGTCGGCCTGCCGCTTCCTCCGGGGTTTCGGAGAAAAACCGGTTCTGGGCCCATTTCTGGCTTCTGGTCGGTTTCGCCAAGGCCGCGTTGGCCAACATATCGCCCATACAGTCAATCAACCATTTTTTCGCAAGCCCCACAGCGACCACAATGGCCAGCTGGCGGGCAAGGGGGGCTAAGTTGGCCCGTCTGGGCCAGTTCTTTCTCCGCGGCCAAAAACCCCGCCCCGGCCGAGATGGCCACCACGCGCCAAGGCCGCGATTTCGTCGCGGGCCAGGGATTTTCCGCCAACATTTCCGCTCGCTCCCGGCCCAGGTCCGACCTCTGGGCCATAAATCGCCGATAAAAACGTTTGACCCGACCGCCCTCCGCCCACATGAGACGCACTAGCTCCCCGGCCTCGACCCCGCCCCGGGCCAATAAACTTTGCGCGATGGACCAGAGGGGCGGATCCACCCTTAATTCTAAGCCCCCCACCGCGGCCAGGGCTTTTCGGACTAACTCCCCGCGCCGGCTCAACTCAATTTCGCTCAACAAAGGAACCGCCTCAAAGGGGGTTTGAGATTTGGGGCTGAAATTGGCCACCGAGAGAGCCAGTTTCGGGGCGTAACTCCCTCGCCGGATGGCTTTTTGGATTTTTTGGGCCAACCCGGCGATGGCCAACAGATCCTCATCCGTTTCCCCCGGTAACCCCAGCATGAAATACAGTTTCAGCTTGCGAAGCCCCGCCTCAGCCAGGAGCTGACAAGCCCCCAGAATTTCCCCCTCATTAAGGGACTTGTTAATGACATCCCTTAATCTTTGGGAGCCCGCCTCCGGGGCCACGGCTAAACCCTTAACCCCGCCGGCCAGCAAACGCCTAGCCAGATTTTCGGTCAAAGCCGACAGACGCAAGGAGGAAACGGATATGGGGTTACCCCGCTCCTTTAAAGCCCCAAGAAGCGTTTCAATCTCCGGGTGATCGGCCACCGCTGGGCTGACCAGGCCCACCGGCTCCCCAGAACTCCCTGGGGAGGCCAGAGCGGCCAGAATCTTCGCCACCGGCCAGGGCCGGTGCGGTCGATACAGAGCCCCGGCCAAACAAAAGCGGCAACCATGAGGGCAGCCCCGACTTATCTCCACCAGGCGCCTTTGGCCAAACTCCGTGTTGGGAGTGAGGATCGGCGAGCGAGGCGGCTCAAAACCCTCAGGCGGCCAGGCGACAAGAGCGGGTCGGAGGGGTTTTAATAAAGGAGCCTCGCCTTTTAAGACCTCTTCTGGCCAAAGACTGGGAACCAGAGCCCCCGGAATTTTCGCCGCCAGAATTCGCAGCTTACCGGCCTTACTCTCGGCCAGAAAATTGGGATCCAGATAAAAATCAATAATTTGGGGCCACTGAAGCTCAGCCTCGCCCAGGAGGATCAGATCGGCGAAAGGGATCATGGGCCAGGGATTGGCCCAGACGCCCACCCCCCCGACCAGAACCAAAGGCTCCCCAACTCTCTCGACCCTTTCGGGATTGAGCCGGCCCTTGGCCAAAATATCCAACAAAATCCAGTAATCGTTCTCCAACGTCAGGGACGCGGCCACCAGACTAAATTCCGCGAGGCTGGTCCCGGTTTCCAGAGACAAGGCCGCCTGGCCCGGGTTTGTTTGAAAAAACCTCTCCACGCAAACCCGAGGGTTAGCCAGGAGAAGGGAGTAAACCGACAAAAACCCCAAAGACGCGAGACCCATTTCGTAAGAGCCTGGCCAGACCAAGCCTATTCTGGCCCGTCCGCCCGGCTCCCGGACCAAGGTCCCCATTTCCTCGGCCAGGTAATCTTTCGAGGCTCTGGCCGCCTTGCGCCGGGCGCCGTCCTGGAGCCTCCCCCGCCTCATGGGGGGTTAACTCGCCGGCTTACGAATATAAGGGGGCTTGGCGTAAAACTTCGGGTTATTGTTCACCGGGCTGACCCCGGAGCTAGCCTCGTTTTGGGCCCGAAAACGCTCTCGGGCCGAACCCAACTGGGGCCTGATGACCCGTCGAGCGCTGGCGGCGTAGGGTCCTGGCTCCAAAACGCTCGGCTCATTATCCGCCGCTGGCTCCATCCTTTCTGGGGCCACCGAGGTGGCCATCCCGGGGTTGGGTTTGGTCCGGGGGAGAGGCTCCACTTCCATGATAAGCTTGGGCGGGGCGATTTCCCTGGGTTTCGGCTCCGCGGGGGCCTGAGGCTCGGACTCCTTGGCGAAATTTCGCGAGCCCACACCCGCGGCCAGAATGGTGACCCGGATGGTGGAGGTGGCGGCTAAAGAGTCGTCAATGACCACCCCGAAGAAAAGTTTGACTTTCTGGCCAATGGACTTCTTGATCCGCTGGTTGAGCTCCATCACTTCCCGGAGCAGGATCCCGCTGTCGGCGGTGATGTTGCAGATCACCGCCTTGGCTCCCTCAAGGCTCGTCTCGCCCATGAGAGGATTAGACAAGGCGTCGTTGATGGCCTCAAAGGAGCGCTTTTCCCCACTGGCCTCGCCAAAGCTGATGATGGCCGGCCCCGGATGGCGCAGAACCGTGGTGACGTCAGCTAGATCAATGTTGATCTCCCCAGGGATTTCCACAACATTAATTATGCTGGAGACGGCCCGATAGAGGACGTCATTGCCACTGGCCATGTTCTCCAGAAAAGAGACATCCTGATCCAGGGACTCAAACTTGGAGTTATCCACGCTGATGACGCTGTGGCAATACTTATAAAGCTCTTCGGTGGCCCGATTAGCCAGGGGCAGGAGGTGACTCTGGTAGCTGAAGGGCCGGGTGACCATAGCCACGGTCAGTGGAGCTGGCTTGAGCTCCCTTAACGCCTTGGCCACCACCGCCAGTCCGCCGCTGCCCAGGCCGCCACCCAGCCCAGCGGTCAGAAACACCATATCACAACCGGCTAAGGCCGCCAGGATTTCAGGTAAACTTTCCTCCACGCACCGACGCCCGAACTCAGCTCTCCCGCCGCAGCCCTGGCCTTTGGTTATGGAGCTCCCTAGCGGTATCTTGATCGTCGCCTTACAGCGGCCCAGCTCCTTGACATTGGAGTCCGCGGCCACAAAATCCGCCCCCCGCAAACCCGCCTCGATCATGCGGTTGATGGCGTTGTTGCCACAGCCACCCAGGCCAAAAACCTTGAAATTATGTTGCCTGTATTTTTCCATAAGCCTGAACGCTTTCCGCCTGAGAGGCGGCGAGTCAGAAATCTCGCCCAGCCTCGATCGCGTCTGGGGCCGCGCTGGGCAAAACCGCGCGGCCTGTTATTTATCCTTACTCCGCTGCCGCGGGGGAAAATCATAGAAACGCTCCTCGGTGAAGGCCGGGTCCACGCCCTGATTGACCCCATACTTTTCGTACTTGGTGGGCCGGGCGCGCTGACCTAGGGGATTTAAAGGCAGAGGAGTCGCCCCACTCCGGATCTCCATCGGGCTCAAGGGTAAGGGTCGCTTAGCCGCGACGGTCCGGGAGTTGGCCTCCTCGGTCGCGCTCTGGACCGCCGAGGCCAGGGGTACCGGAGTCATGGGCACCGGGGCCAGGGGACCGCTACCGACCTTATCCGCCCTAAACTGGCGCGACGGTGGGTTAGCCTCCAGGGCCGGGCCCAAAACAACCAGATTCGGCTCAGCCTCATCGCTCAACAAATCCTCCGATAATTCCGGGTCGACCTCAAGAGCGCCCAACTCATCCAACTCTGAGCTCAACTCCGGGCTCAACTCGCTCAACTCCTCGCCCAAATCCAGGCCAGTGGCCACCACCGTGACAATGAGCTTTTTGGAGTCCGCGAGCTCCTCGTCCACCACCAGGCCGCTGAAGAGCTCAACCCCTTCCCCGATCGCCTCGCGGACCTTTTGATTAATCAGGTTGACCTCGCTGGTCCTGATGTGGGCGTCGCTGGTGACGTTAACCAGAACTCCCTTGGCCCCTTTCAAGGACGCGTTCAACAAAAGGGGATTGGAGATGGCCGACTCCAAGGCCTGCAGAGCCCGCTTTTCCCCTACGCCCTCTCCATAGCCCATAATGGCGGCGCCTTTTTTGGTCATAACTTTGCAAACATCGGCAAAATCGAGGTTAATCACCCCGGCTTTCTCAATGAGATTGGTGATGCTGCTGACCGCCCGCAAAAGCACGTCATCCACCTTGCTTTTGGCCTGCAGGAACGGCAGATCCTGGAAAAGCTCACAGATCTGGGCGTTGGGAATGATGATGACGCTGTTGCAGAAAACCAAGAGCTCCCGGATGATCTGATACGAGAGTGGCTCCCTATCGTCCTCCCAGGGGAAAGGCGTGGTCACCACGCCCACCACCAGGGGCGGGTTCTCCAGCCGCGCCAGGGCCTCAGCCACCACGGGAATGGCCCCGCTCCCCGTGCCCCCCCCCAGGCCAGCCATGAGAAAGGCCATGTCGCAGCCTTTCAAGGGTTTTAAGACATCGTCCAAATTTTCTCGGGCGCACAATCGCCCGAGCTCGGGATCCCCGCCACAGCCATGCCCAGCGGAGAGTTTTACCCCCAGTTGAATCTTGATCTTGGCCAGGCAAGGGTTTAAGGCCTGGAGGTCGGAGTTGGCCGCGATAAAAACCGGGCCCTTGAGGCCAGATCTGACCATGTGGTTGATGGCGTTGTTGCCGCAGCCACCCAGACCCATGACCATGATCTTGTGGTGAACCATGAGCTCGTCGTCGATAAACTCCAGCTCACAGCCTGGGGAAAGCAACGAATCTGGCGATTCGGGCGTGTAATTATCAGTGTCCATTTTTTCCTACCTTGAAGCCGTTTATTGGTCAGACGCTCGCCTGGCTCTGGGCGGGCCAGGTGGGCGCGGTTATTCGCTCAACCTGATTTAGACTCTTCTTGCCTTTTATGCTACTAGCTTTTAAATCAACGAGTCTTTAGCACAACTAGCCTTTAGCTCAACTAGCCGGGAATTCAAGTAGTCTCAACCTCTCCCTTGACTCAGAGCGAAAAAAAGCCCCTCGCTACTCGAGCTTAACCCTTAAAAAAGGAAGTCAGGCGATCCCGGATCCGGGCGAAAATGGAGCGACCACCTTCCCGGAAGCCGATGGATTTAACGCTCCCGCCGGAGCTGTCTTGATTGACGCTGAAGAGGCACAGCCCCACAGCGGTTGAGTATTTGGGATCCCGGACCACCTCGGTGAGCCCGCCAATGTGGCCGGGCACGCCTCGCCGGACCGGTCGCTCCAGAATCTGTCGGCCAATCTCCGGCACTCCAGGCAGGAGCGATGAGCCCCCGGTGACCACGACCCCGTTGATCTGCTCGTCAAAGCCGCAGCGGATGAACTCGTTATTGATGAATTCCATGATCTCTTCGACCCGGTCGGTCAAAAGGCCGCAGATGACGCTGAGTTGCACCCGCTCGGGCCGCATTTCCCCCAAGGCCGGAACCTCAATGTACTGGTCATGAGTTATCATGGCTGGATTGCAACAACCATGATAGACTTTTAATTTTTCGGCGGAATCCAGGGAAATATGTAAACTTTGCGACAGGTCCCCGGTGAGGTTGCTGCCGCCCATGGCCAGAACCGCCGTGTGCCGAATCCGGCAACCCGAGTAAATAGCTATATCGGTTGTGCCCCCGCCGAAATCCAACAGGGCCACGCCTAACTGCCTTTCCTCCGGGGTCAGGACCGCCTCGGAGGAAGCCACGGACTCCAGGATTATGTCATTGACCTCAATGCCAGCCTGCAGGGCGCAATTAATGACATTGTGAACCGCGTTGATGGCCCCGGTGATGACGTGAACGTGGACCTCCAAGCGCACCCCATTCATCCCGATGGGCGGGTCAATAATCCCAGGCTGGTCATCGACCTTGAATTCCTGGGTGATGGTGTGGAGAACCTCCCGGTCCATGGGAATGCTTAAGGCCAGGGCCGTTTCCTTGACCCGGTTGATGTCCCGTTGGGTGATGGTCTTGTTTTCCACCGCGATCATGCCCGAGGTGTTGAAGCTGCTGACATGGCCGCCGGCCACCCCCAGAAAGGCCGAGTCAATGCGACAACCGGCCATTCTCTGGGCCTCGTCCACCGCCTGGCGAATGGCGTTGACCGTGCGCTCGACATTGGTGACCATCCCTTTGCGCATGCCAGTGGAGGGAGCTGTCCCCATGCCCCGAATGTCTATGCCACCCTCATCATTGGGCTCAGCCACCAGGCAGCATATTTTGGTGGTGCCTATATCAAGCCCGACCAGCAAGTCGTTGGACGACATATCGCTTTGGCTCCTTTGCCAGGCCAAAAAGCCCCAAAAACCCGGCTTTGGCGAAAAACGAGTTATATATTGGCTCTCCCGAGGAAAAGCGGAAATTTCTTTAATCAGACTGGATTGTCTCACCCTCATTAAGGGTTATAAAAATAAAATTAACAGATAAATTACTGTCAAAGATTTCTAATAACATTTATTAACCAAATCAAACAATAACTATAATTATAAAAACGACATCATTTACAAAAAGCTTACGACCATTAAATAACTAATAACTTATCAAAAATAACAAGTAACCAGAGTCAGCTTGTTCATAATTAATCCCAAATTTTGACAGAAAATCTAGGCTCCGCTTAATTTAAACCCGAAATCTCTCTTGAGTACCAATCCAGCCCAGGCATTTAGATTTCCATAATATTTGGCTCTCAATCCGTATTTGAGCCAACAATAAGCCAGCCTTAAAGTCTACTTTCATATTTTATCAAATAAATTGTTTTTTTACCATACTTTTTCTTTACAAATCCGAACACATTTCTCTGAAGGGTTTTCTGAGCTAACCGCCCGAAATCCCGCCTCTAATCCGGGCTTTACCCTGAACCTCTTCCCGGGCCAGAACCCGAGCCGCAAATCTCCACCGCTAACTCCGGCCCCCGACTCTGACCCCAGGCCTCCAATCGGGGAACAACCCCTCGAATCCAGGTCAGGAATCCAGGCTCGGGCCCTGGTTGTTGTACCGAAGAACCACCCGAGGCGGGGTTTCCAGGTGGATAAAGGCCAAGCCCGCCGCCTGGCCGTTGCGCTTCAAATGGGCCATGACCCGGCCCAGACGGCGAAACTTTTCCAGATAAGAGCCAAAACCGACCCGCAACCGCAACCCGGAGCGGCGGGTGAAGAGAGTCAGGCCCAGATCCGGGTCGTAATTGAACTCAGAGACGCTGTCGAGGCGAAACTCATCGGATCTCTCGGCCAAAATACCCATGAGCTGAAAAATCTCCCCCAAAGCCGCTTGAACCAAAGGCCCCCCGGAAATCAGCTCGTCCAGGGAAAAACCGCTGATAATGGGTAGATCCGGGTTCTCGCCAGGATCAAGCTTTTTAAAGGCCCGGCCCTTCTCGTCCAAGTAGTAGAGTTGGTCCAGACTGACCAGAGCTTTGGGCTTATATTCCTTGATCTCCACCAAAAGGCCGTCCGGCAAAACCCGACTGATGTCGGCCTCCTCCACCCACGGTAGCCCGCTCAGGCTGCGGACCGCGAGCTTGGCGTCAAAAGTCAAGTTATTGATGGGTCGGTCCAAGCCGGCGGCCGCGACCACCTCTTCCATGGACAGCTGGCTCAAACCCGTGATCTTCAGGTGCCGGACCGCGAAATAGTCGGATTTCGAGAGATAGAGAAACCCACCCACCAAAAGGGCCGAGATGACGGCCAGGAGGACGAAGCCCAAAAGGCCCATCATCGTCAGCTTGACCGCCCGACTCAGGATCCTAAGCGGCGAGCGGCGAGGTTTGGAGCTCTCCTGGTTATAGGCGTTACCCTTCGGAACCCGTTTGACAAAAAGCGAGGCGAAAGGGCCCGGGCTCTTCGGTTCCCGCCGCCGCCTAGCCAACGGTCGGGCGAGGCTTTTCTTCTCCGGGACATTATGGGGTTTAATCCGCCCCCGCCCCGTGACTAATTTTTTCAAGCGACCGCCTGGCTTAATCATCGCCGCCTCCTGGAACCGCCGGTCGGGCTATTTCCGGTTCCAGCTCCAGGCCGAACCGCCGCCTAACCGCCCGTTGGGCCTCATCCAGCAAAGCCAGGACCTCGGTGGCTCTGGCCCCGCCCTGATTAACAATAAAATTAGCGTGTTGGGGGCTGATTTGGGCCCCACCAAGCCGCCGGCCCCGCAAGCCGCAGAGATCAATGAGCCGGCCCGCCGAGACCAGCTCTCCCGCGCGCAACCCCCAGGTCGGATCAGCCTCGCTCAAGTTCGGGGGCTGGAGCGGGTTTTTAAAAACGCAGCCCGCTGACCGGCCCCCGGGTTGATTCGCCCGCAAAGCCCGGCTCTCCGCCAGCCGGGCCTCGATTATTTCCTTTGATTCCGGCCGCAACGTCAGCTCGACCGCCAAAATAACCCCCGGTTCCAAACTGAGCTGAGCCTTTCGATAAGCGAAACGCAAATCCGCCTTGGGAATATCCCGGATAGTCCCATCAAGGAGCATGATCCGCAGGCGATTGACCACCTGGCCAATGTCCCCCAGGCGACCGCCGGCGTTATGGCTGACCGCCCCGCCCAGGGAGCCCGGGAGGCCCACCAGCGGCTCCAGGCCGCTTAAACCCTGGCTCTGGGCCAATTTGAGGGCCGAGCTGGTCAGAGTCGCCGCCCCGGCCAGGAGGGTGGAGCCAGTCACGGTCATTTTCGCGAACCCCGCGCCCAGTCGGACCACCAGGCCCGGAAAACCCTGGTCGCCAAAGACCACGTTGCTGCCCCCACCCAGCGGGAAAAGAGGCCACTTTTGGGTCTGGCTTAAAGCCAAAAGCTCCCGCAGGTCTTCTTCGTTGCCGGCTTCCGCCAGAATCCGGGCCGGCCCGCCCACGCCCATGGTGGTCAGCGGGGCCAGCGGGGCCCTCAAGCGGAGGGAACTTTGAGGATGAGCCCGCGCCCACTCGCCTGGGTCAAAGGCCATGAGCGTTACAGGGTTTAAGTTGGTTAGGCTCGGTTCTCTCAGCCACTATTTCTTCTTCCTTATTCAAGCTTCCTTATTCAAGCTTCAATATTCAATTTTCAATTTTCAATCTTTTTGCCCAAATCCCGGGAGCCCCACCCCTTGGGGGACGTCCCCTAGCTTTAAGGGCCCTGGGTTTCCCCGACCGGGGCTTTCGAGTGGCTCCGGGATTTCGGGCCAGAGGTTTTATTGGCCCGGGCCGCCAGCAGAATTAAATCTTCCCCGGCCTGATTGATATTGCCCGCTCCCAGGGTCAACACCACGTCCTGGGGTTTCAAGGCGGCTAAAACCCGCTCGGGGAGATCTTTGACCGCCCCCACGCTCTCCACTCCGCGATGACCCCGGGCCCGGATAGCCTCGGCCAGAGCCTGGCTGGTCACACCCTCAATAGCTGGCTCCCCAGCCCCGTAGATATCGGCCAGAAACAACAGATCCGCTTGATTGAAGGACCGGGCGAACTCCGCAAACAGATCCTGAGTCCGGGTATGCCGGTGGGGCTGAAAGAGAACCAGCTTGCGGCGATCTGGAAAGCAATCGGCTAAAGTGGCCAGGGTGGCCCGGATCTCGGTGGGGTGATGGCCATAGTCATCAAGCACCGGGACGCCGTTGATCTCGCCCTTTTTCTCAAACCGCCGGCCCACCCCCTTTAAGGAGGCGACGCCCTGAGCGATGACCTGAGGCGGCAAGCCCAGCTCCAAACCCACGGCGCAGGCGGCTAGAGCGTTTAACACATTGTGCCGCCCCGGCAGGCCCACCGAGACCCGCCCCAGATCCTGGCCCCGGAAGGAGAGGTTAAAGCTGTGCCCCCAGGCCTCGGCGACCACGTCCTTGGCGGTGGCGTCGGCGGCTGAGGATAGACCGTAGGTCACATACCTCTTCTTGATCCGGGGAATGAGCGACTGCACCCGGGGGTCATCAAGGCAGATGATGGAGGCCCCGTAAAATGGCACCCGGTTGATGAAGGCCAGGAAGGTATCCTCCAGGTGGGCCATGTCCCGGTAGTAATTCATGTGCTCCTGATCAATATTGGTGACCACGTTGATGATGGGGGATAGCAAGAGAAAGGACCCATCTGACTCATCGGCCTCAGCCACTAAAAATTCCGATTTCCCCAGCCGGGCGCTGGACTCCAGATTGACAATCCGGCCGCCCACCACCAGGGTGGGGTCCAGGCCGCCGGTGGTCAGAACCATGCTTAATAGCGAACAAACTGAAGTCTTGCCATGAGAGCCGGCCACGGCGATGGAGCTTTTCAGGCGCATCAACTCAGCCAGCATCTCGGCCCGGGGAATGACCGGTATCCCCTTGAGCCTGGCCTCGACCACCTCCGGGTTAGTCGGCCCCACCGCTGAGGAGACCACCACCACCTCGGCGTCTTTGATGTTCTCGGCCGAGTGGCCAAAGGTGACCTTCACGCCCAGGCCCTCCAGACGCCTGGTCTGCTGGCCAGCCGCCAGATCCGAGCCGGAGACCTGGTGGCCCAGGTTAAAAAGAACCTCCGCCAGGCCACTCATGCCTATGCCACCAATGCCGACAAAATGAACAACGCGCTTTCGGTGATACATTTTCCTCGCCGCCCTTCCCCGCCTGACTCTGACCTTAACCCATCCAAGCCAAAAGCCGACTGGCCATCAACTTGGCCGCCTCGAAATTAACCAGATCTCGCCCCCGACCAGCCATGTTTTTCAGCCTTCTGGGATTATCCCTTAAACTTTTAACCATTGAGAATAAGCCCTCCAGCTCATCTTCCCTGATAACCACCGCTCCCCCGGCCTGAACCAGGGCTTGGGCGTTAATAGTCTGATGGTCATCCGCCGCCGAGGGTAGCGGGATCAGAATAGCTGGCAAACCCGCGGCCGCCAGTTCCGTAACCGTGAGAGCCCCGGCTCGGGTTATCCCCAGGTGAGCTTTGGCGTACAACCTTTCGGGATCCGGGAAAAAGGCTTTGGTCTCATGTTTAATTCCCAAGCGCTCGTAATAGGAGCTGATGATGGACTCATCATTGGCCCCGGTCTGGTGAATAATCTCAAAGCCTCGCCCTTCTTTAGCCAGGCGGGCGACCAATTCCATGGCCGCGAGATTGATCCGGTTGGCCCCTTGACTTCCGCCCATGACCAGGATGACTAAGCGATCGTCGGGCCCATAAACAAAATTTCTCTCAGCCAGGGCCACGATTTCGGGCCGCAGGGGATTGCCGGTAACTAAAACCTTGTTCGAGGCAAAGGCCGGGGCCGCCTCAGGAAACCCCACAAAAATCTCTTTGGCCAGCCGGGCCAGGAGACGATTGGCTAAACCCGGCCGAGAATTCTGCTCATGGAGAACCACCGGTCGCCTGGTCAACCAGGCGGCCAACCCCAGCGGGCCGGTGACATAGCCGCCCACCCCGAAAAAAAGATGGGGCCGAAAGCGGAACATCAATCTTAAAGCCTGATAAAAACCCACCACGGCCGCCAAAAGCGATTTGATCTTCCTGGAGATGGACCCACCCTTGAAACCCTGGGCGGTCAAAACCACTCGGCCCCAACCCTCAGGCTCCAGAATAGCCGCCTCCGCCGGGCGCCCGGCCCCGGCGAAGAGGATGTCAGCCTCCGGGCAAAGCTCCCGAAAAGCCCTGGCCACGGCCACCGCCGGAATCAGATGGCCACCGGTGCCGCCAGCGCCGATGAGGAGCCGTAGCCCGGTCACGGCCCGACCCAGGCGCTGACCGGAGCCCGGGGAGCTCCGCCAGCCGCGACCGCGCTCTCCGAGGTGACGTGGCCCTGGGCGGCGATGTTCAGCAAGATGCCCATGGCCGCGCAACTGACAACCAGGCTGGAGCCACCGTAACTGAAAAACGGCAGAGGCAAACCCTTGGACGGCCAAAGCGAGAGAGCCACCCCCATGTTCAAAAAGGCTGGCAGGACCACCACCATCGTCAGGCCCGGAGCCAGAAAAAAGGCCCCCAGATCCCGAGCCATCAAGCCAATCTTAAAACCCCGGCAACACAGGGCCAGAAACAGGGCGGCCACCCCCACGACCCCGATGAACCCCAGCTCCTCGCCCACAATACAAAAGATGTAATCGGTATGCACCTCCGGCAAAAAGGAGAGTTTTTGCACACTGGCCCCTGGGCCCACCCCAAACAGGCCGCCATTGGCGAAGGCGAAAAAGGAGTGAATGATGGGGTAGCCACTTTTCTGGGGATCGGCCCAGGGGTCAAACCAACCGGAGATGCGGCTGACCCGATACTGAAAAACGTTGATCAGAGCCCAGATAGCCGGAATAGCCGCGGACCCCAGGGCGAAGAAATAAATCTTCCTTAATCCCGCCATGAAAAGCATCGACAGGACCAGGGCCATGATGATCAAGGACCCGCCCAGATCCTTTTCCAGGAGAATCAAAATGACAAACGTGATCATGACCAGAAATTGGGGCAGAAACCCGTGACAAAAGCTGTTAACCAATTCCCCTTTGCGACTCAGCGAGCGGGCGGTGTAAATGACCACGGCCAGCTTGGCCAGCTCCGAGGGCTGGATACTCAAAAACGGCAGCCACCTGGTCGCCCCGCCAACCGTGACCCCCACTCCAGGAATCAGGACCACGATCAGCAGGATCACGCTGGTAACCATAATTATCGCGCTCATCCTGAGCCAAAACTGATAGGGAATTCGCCACAACGCGATGATGGCCAGAATCCCCAGAGCCGCGTGCCGCAGCTGCCGGTAAATATAAAAGTAGGGGTCGCCTTCCTCAATCTCGCCAGGGGTATAGCTGGCCGATAGAAGCATCACCAGGCCCAACATCATCAGAACTATGATCAGGCAAGCCAGAACCGTGTCCAAGGGGACTTTGCTGTTTTTTAAAAGAGTCATGAGGCCTCTCTCAAGCGACTGGCTGATCATGTCGCTCGCGATTCTGTCTCGCTTAACCCAGGCCTGATCTCGCCTGGCTATTCTATTTAATCCGGCTGGTCAATCTGACCAGGAAAACTGGCCTAGCTGGCCTCTCTCGCCTCGCGCTCAATCAAGGCGCGCACCGCCTTGGCGAAAGCCTCGCCTCTGGCCTTATAATTGTCGAACATGTCAAAACTGCTGCAAGCCGGGGACAGCAGGACCACCTCCCCAGGTTTGGAAACGCGCGAGGCCATGTCCACGGCGCTCTCCATGGAATTCATGAGCCGGATCCAGGTGGTTCCCCGTAAGGTCAGGCGCATTTTCTCCCGGCACTCCCCTATCAGGAAGGCCGCCCGGACCTTTTTTTCCACGTAAGGCCGCAGCAAGCTATAGTCGAGCCCTTTGTCCCGACCGCCGGCGATGAGGATGATGGACTCAGGAAAACTCTCTAACGCCCGAATGACCGCCCCAACGTTGGTGCCTTTGGAATCATCGTAATAGCGAACCCCTCGACACTCCCCGACCAGACTCAGCCGATGATCGCCGGGGGCGAAATCCTTGGCCGCCTGGAGGGCCGCTCCTGGCTCCACTCCGGCGGCCATGGCCAGACCCACGGCGGCCAAAACGTTTTCCTGGTTGTGGGCGCCTTCCAAAGCGAATTCTGACCAAGGCTCCTGAGCCAGGATTTTGTTGCCCTTGACCACAGCCAGGCTAACTTTTCCTTGAGTCTCGTTCACCCAACCCCCGAAGGCGGGCCGATTCCGCCGCGAAAAGCCAAACCTCACTCCCGGGACAAACTTGTGGGCTAAAACAAAATCATCCTCATTGAGGATCCCCCAGTCATTTTCCCCCTGGTTTTTGAAGATCTGGCTCTTGCTCCGAAAGTACTCGGCCATGTCCACATGACGATCCAGATGGTCCTGAGAGAGGTTCAGAAAAGCCGCCGCCCGGGCCCGGAAATATTTGACCGTCTCCAGTTGAAAAGAAGAAACCTCCACAACCGCCCAGTTCGGGAGGGTCTCTTTTTTCCGTTGAGCTTTCAAGGCCAGGTTGGCCAGAGGGTTACCAATGTTGCCCCCCACAAACTGGGGTCGCCCCAACGTCTTGGCCAGGATCTCGCCGGTGAGGGCTGTGGTGGTGGTTTTGCCATTTGAGCCGGTCACGGCCAGAATGGGGATGTTCAGATGCCGAAAGGCCAGCTCCAACTCCCCGATGACCTCGATTCCCTGGGCCCGAGCCGCCACCAGGCCATCATGGTTGAATGGGACCCCGGGCGAGATGACTATGAGATCGCTCCCCAAATAAGTCTCCAGCGGTTGCGGCCCAAACAGCCACCTGACTTCTTTGGGCGCCGCCGCCTGAGCCTCCTCCAGCTCCTGGGGGCTTTTCTGATCCGTGATGTTGACCACCGCCCCCAGGGACCCAAGAAGGCGAGCCGCGGCCAAGCCCGATTCCCCAGCCCCGACCACTAAAACTTTTTTGCCCGCCACGCTGTTTTCCATTTTTCTTACCTGACTTACGTAATTTTGACTAACGTAATTTAAGGGTTGATAGGCCAGCTAATCCAAGAATAATCGCGATTATCCAAAAACGAATGATGATCTTAGGTTCTGGCCAACCCTTGAGCTCAAAGTGATGATGCAATGGTGACATCCGAAAAAGACGCCGACCGCCAGAGGTTTTAAAAAAAGCCACCTGAAAAATAACTGACAAAGCCTCAATCACAAAAAGCCCGCCCACCAGAATCAGAACCAGCTCTTGCTTGACAATCAAGGCCGCCAACCCCAGGGCCGCCCCCAGGGAAAGAGAGCCCACATCCCCGAGGAAGATACTCGCTGGATAGGTGTTAAACCAGAGAAACCCCAGACCAGCCCCAATGAGAGCGGCCAGAACCACCGCCACCTCCGAGGCCCCAGGCACCCCGGAGATCTGCAGGTAAGAGGCGATGACCGAGTTACCCGCGCAATAGGCGAACACCATGTAGGTCCCGGCCGCCATGATGAGAGGTCCAATGGCCAGCCCATCCAAACCGTCAGTCAGGTTCACCGCGGATGACGTGCTGACCAGAACCAGGGAGGCGAAGACCACATAAAATGGTCCCAGGTTAATAACCAGACTTTTCAAACCCGGAAAAGTCAACGTCGGGTCAAAGCCCGGGGCCAGGTAGAGATAGAGGCCAGCCAGGAGGCCGACAATGACCTGGGCGGCCAGTTTCTGGCGTCCGGAAAGACCAAGATTGCGCTTGCGCAGGACTTTGAGCAAATCGTCCTGGAAGCCAATCAGGGCGTAGGCAAAAGTCACTATCCACATCAGCCAGACCGCCCTGGACGCGGGATCAGCCCATAAAAGGCAGGCGAAGAAGGCCGTGGCCAGGACCATGAGGCCGCCCATGGTCGGGGTGCCGGCCTTCTTCTTGTGACTGGCCGGGCCTTCCTCGCGAATGTACTGGCGCACCTGAAAAGCCCTGATGATGGCGATGAATTTTGGGCCGAAAACAAACCACAAAAGCATGGAGGTCATTGAGGCCAAAATTATCCGAAAGGTGATGTACCTGAACACATTGAGAAAAGACAAATCATTGGTCAGGCTCAAAAAGATTTTATAAAGCATTGCCGACCCCGTTGACCTAACCTGAGCCCCGCGACCGCTTATCGCTCGCCAGGGCCTCTCCTAGGACATTTTGAGGAACCTCTCCCGCTGGCTAATCCTGGGTCAGGGCCTGGACCGCCCTCTCCAAACCGCCGGCCCGCGAGCCCTTGACCATGACGACCCCGCCCTCTTCCAACCAGGTCCGGACCCAGGCCACCGCTTCCTCCGGGCTGGAGAAAATCTCTTCCCTCAGCCGCTTGTTACTTGAGGATCTGATCCCGATTTGATAATTTTTGGCCAGATCGCCGACCAGAGCCAGAAAATCCAAACCCAGATCCGCGGCCAGGCGTCCTATCTCCTGATGCAACTCGGGGCCGACCTCGCCCAGCTCCAGCATGTCCCCCAGAATGGCTCCCTTGGGCCGAATCTCAACCAATTCCGCCAATAACCGCAAACTCGACCGAACCGAGGCGGGATTAGCGTTATAACTGTCGTCCAGCACAAAATAACCCCCGGGGGCTTGAACTGGACAGAGCCGGCCAGCCAAGGGCTTGACCTCAGAAAGGCCCTGGCGAACATCCCGTTTGCCGCAACCCATGGCCACCGCCGCCGCCGCCGCCGCCAGAGCGTTAAAGGCGTTGTGCTCGCCCGGGAGATTGAGGTCCACTTCCAGGTTATCCACCATGAACCCACCAAAGGTCAGCCGCTGACCAGTCAGTCCCTGGGGTTGAATTTTTCTGAGGAAAATCTGACCGCCTGGCCCGTAATAAAGCCAGTTCATGTCCCGCCCCTCCAGGGCGGCCCGCAAATCCTGATCGGCCTTGTTAATAACCGCCGTGGACCCCGGGTACATGCGCCAGATGAGCTCAGCCTTGGTCTTAACCAGGCTCGGATAGTCCTTGAAAAACTCCAGATGAGCTGGCCCCAGAGCCGTGATGAGGCCCACGTCCGGCCGGGCGATGTCCGTTAAGAGGTCGATATCCCCAGGAGCCGAGGCCCCCATCTCCAGAACCGCGTCCATAGGGGCCCGAGGCGATTTCAAGACCTCCAGGATTGAAAGCGGCAGGCCCACCTCATTATTAAGGTTACCCTGAGTGGCCAAAACCGGGCGCTCGGGCTGAAAAGAGCGCCCGCGGGCCTGGAGAATATGTTTGGCCATTTCCTTAACCGTGGTCTTACCCACTGAGCCGGTGAGGGCCAGGACCTTGAACCCATGGCTCCGTCTCACGCCGCGCGCCAGATCGCCTAAGGCCTTCAAGCCGTTTTTGACCTCAATCACCGGTCGCCCGGCCCAACCCGGTCGGTCCGAGATAGCCGCCCCCGCCCCCGCCGCCAGGGCCGCCTCCACATAATCATTGCCGTCAAAGTTTTTTCCCTTAATAGCCACAAAGAGCTCGCCCGGGCCTATGGTCCGGCTGTCCGAGCTGACCCCGGAAAAAACCACCTCCTCCTTGGGCTCAGGGCCAACCCATTGGCCGTGAGCGTAAAGCAGGGCGTCAGAGAGTCTCAAGCCAGTAGCCATCGTCCTTCCACCTTATCTGTCAAGTTTTTGTCCTTGCCACCCAATTTGCTGATCCTCTGAGCTATTCGCTGGAAGATCCGCCGAGCGATCCACAAGTCAATTTTTAAAAATGTCCACTTTGGTCCAAGCCGAATCTGGCCTCTACCGCCTCGTAAGCGACTTTGGCGTCATCAAAGGGCAGTTTCTGGCGACCAATAATCTGATAATCCTCATGGCCTTTGCCGGCGATGAGCAGAATGTCCCCTTTTTGAATGAGCGAAACCGCCAGAAAAATGGCCTTTCGGCGATCCGGCTCAATCAGGTACCCCTTCAGGTTACCCTGAGTCGCGGCCTGGGCCGCCCGCGGGGTCAACTCCGGCCCGGCGACCCGCTCCAGACCCACCCTGGCGTCTTCAATAATAGCCAGGGGATCCTCGGTTCGGGGGTTATCCGAGGTCAGAATTGGCAGATCCGCCAGACGTCCGGCGGCCTCCCCCATCAGGGGCCGTTTGAGGCGATCCCGATCCCCGCCACAGCCGATTATGGCCAATAACCGCCGCGGCTTTAGAGCCCGCAGGGCCAAGAGAGCCGTCTCCAGGGCCGCCGGGGTGTGAGCGTAATCCACCAAAATGAGCGGAGTGCCCGGCCCACCGACCTTTTCCAGACGACCCGGGGCTCCCTTAGCTTGAGCCAGGGCCTCTTGAATGGTCTGGGCTGGAACGCCCCAGAGACCGGCCAGGCCAATGGCTCCCAAAAGGTTTAAGGCGTTAAAGGAGCCGATGAGGGGCGAGGTCTGCTCCCAATCGCCCCAGGGCGAATGAACGCTTAAAGAAAGACCGGCCAGATCAACCTTTAAATTGTCTCCCCGCACCTCAGCTTCTGGGGAAAAGCCATACCCATGAGCCCGGGGGCCCAACTCTTCGCGCAGAATCGCCCCGTAGCTGTCATCCACGCCCACTAGGGCCCGGGTCTGGCCGTCAGCGATGAGCCGCTCCAGAAAAAGCTTTTTCTTGGCCGCGAAGTATCGCGCGAAATCCCCATGAAAATCTAGATGGTCCTGGGTGAGGTTGGTAAAGAGAGCCAACTCAAAAGCCAGTCCCGCCACCCGGCCCAACTCCAGGGCGTGGGAGGACACCTCCATAATGGCGGCCTGGCAGCCATCTTTGACCATGTCCGCCAGGGTCCGACTCAACAAGGCCCCTTCCGGGGTGGTGTTCGGGGCTGGTCTCAGTTGGCCCGGCCAGCGGTAATTGATGGTGCCAAGAACCCCGACTTTCTGTTGATGGGCCAGAAGAACGCTTTCCAGCAAATAACAGATGGTGCTTTTGCCATTAGTCCCAGTCACCCCGATGAGCTTAAGCGCCCGATCCGGGTATCCATAAACCTCCCGGGCCAGTTGATTGACCACCGCCCGGTAACCGGTTTGGCCGGAGTGTAAAAGCCGCGGCCCGACCGGTAGATCCGGCTCCTCTAAGACAATCGCCGCCGCCCCAGAGAGCCTAGCCGCCTCAATAAAATCGCGCCCATCTTGACCCAATCCCTTGATGGCCGCGAAAATATCCCCGGGCCGGACCGCCCGGCTGTCCTCCGTGAGCCCGGTAACCCACGCCTCCCCGCCCAGAGCCGTGAGACCCAGACGAGTGGCCAGGTCTTTTAAGCTCTGGCCAACCGAGGCCTTAGGGGTTACCAAAATAAATCCTGGCCATCTGGCCGACTTCCACGCTGGCCCCCGGGGCGGGATACTGACCTATGGCCAGACCGCTCCCCGAGTATTCCACGCTCATTTGAAACTGGCTCAACAAATCCATCACTTCCCGCATGGAGCGACCTGACACGTCCGGCATGACCCCGGGCTCGCCGGTGGGGCTGGGCGGGGCGACCATCTCCTTGGCCTCGGCCAAACCCTCAAAATCCAGGCTCTCGGCCGCGTAGCCCTGAAAATCGTCGCCCAGGCGCGGGATGGGGCCGGACTGACCCCGATCGCCTTTCTTGATTTTGACCATGAGGAAATTAGCTGGCCTATCGTCATTGAGCACCCCCGGCACCCCGGCGGAGGCGTTATTCTTGACTTCCACCGGCCACTCGGGCTCCACCGCCTCATCCTCGGTCATGGGAATGTCCAATATCGGCAGGGCCGCCTCCATGATCTCCTTAAAAACCGGGGCCGCCACTTCCCCGCCATAATAAGCGGGCCAGGGCTCAGTCAAAGCCACAAAGACGCACAACTCCGGGGTCTTATAGGGGGCCACCCCCACAAAGGAGGCCACGTACTTGTCTTTAGAGTACCCAGAAGCGCCATGGGAAACTGACTGGGCTGTCCCCGTTTTACCGGCAACTGGGTACCCAGGAATCTCCGCCCGGCGACCAGTCCCCTGTTTGGCCACGGCCAGACGCATCATCCGAAGAACCTGGCTGGCCGTTAAGGGCGAGACCACCTGACGCACAATCTGCGGCTGCCGCTGCTCCAGAACCCGGCCCTGGTCGTCAATGACCCTAGAGACCAGGGTTGGCCGCATCAGCACGCCCTCATTGGCTAGAGCGGCCACAGCCATGGTCATTTGCAAAGAGGTTACCGATATCGCTTGGCCAAATGACAAAGAGGCCAAATCGACCGCGTGCCACTCCTTAGGCGGGCGCAAACGACCAGCCGACTCCCCGGAGGGGTAGGCCAAGCCGGTTTTCTCGCCAAAAGCGAACCTAGTCAGATAATTATGTAACTTGTATGGACCCAGTCGCTCGCCAATTTTTATGGCCCCGATATTGGAGGAAACCTGGATGACGCGGCTGACGGTGAGATCCCCGTAACTGGCCGTGTCCTTGATGGCCACATTGGCCCCATCTATCTTATATAGACCATTTTCGCAAAAGAAAACGGTCTCTGGGGTGATGAGATTTTCCTCCAAGGCCGCCGCCACGGTAAAGACCTTAAAAGTGGAGCCCGGCTCAAAGGGGTCAGTTAAGATCTTATTGCGACGGTCCGCGTTTTCGCTTTCCTGATAATTATTGGGATCAAAAGTCGGGTAAACGGCCGAGGCCAGAATCTCCCCAGTCTTGACCCGAACCACCAAGGCCTGGCCGCTTTTGGCGTTTCTCTCCACCACGGCCTTGGCCAGGGCTTTTTCGGTTAAGTGCTGGATCTGCCGGTCCAGGGTCAGCATCACCGAGGCCCCCTTGGGCTGGCTGATGGTCTGGTCCGGGATATCCATGATTATCCGACCCAGACGGTCCTGACGGACCACCATGCCCTTGGGCTGGACGCGCAGAAAATTATCCAGGGCCAGCTCCAGCCCTTCCAAACCCTGCCCGTCTTTACCAACAAAACCCAAAAGGTGGGCGGCCAGGGAACCGTTGGGGTAATCCCGGCGGTACTCTTTCTTAAGCCGCAAACCCCGGATTCGGAGAGCCTTGACGGCCTCGGCCTCCTTATCGGAAAGATGGCGTTTGACCCAGGAAAAAGTCCGGGATTTGGGCCGGCGATTCGGGGCGGTGGCGCTGGTTCCAGGAATAGACTCCAAATCCTCAAAAACCTTGGCCAGCTCCTCATAGCTCATGTCCAGAGCCTGAGAGAGAGCGAAGGCCGCCTCCCCCCGCTCCTGGAGAACTTTGCCGTCCACAAACACAGAGTTCACAGCCACCGAGGAGGCCAATTTTTCCCCATTGCGATCGTAGATGTCCCCGCGCACAGAACCGAGACTAAAGGAGCGCTCAGAGGTCTTCTTGGACTCCAATAAAAGCATGTCTCTTTTGATAAGCTGAATTTCCGCGGCCCGGGTAACCACAGCCAGGAAAACCAAGGCGAAGACGAACAAAACCCACTTCAGGCGATTTTGCTTGTTCTGGGACAAGGGAAACATGAGCTAACCTGGAGACCTCCACTTTCCAATTTGAAAAAGTTAATCGTCAATGACCACGATCTGTCCCTGACTGGGACTGACCAGACCCAAATCTCGCCGGGCCACGATCTCCAAATCGTCCAGCGAGGCCAAGCGGGCCAGCTCCACCTTCAACCGCCGGTTTTCCTCCTGCAACTGGACCTGGTAGTTCGTTAGCCGAGAGATATCCATGCCCAATTCATTTTGGGTGTGGGAGACCCGAATGTACACCAGAAGGCCCAAAAACAGAATCACCACCGCCGTGGCCACGAGAAAGAAGTTGCGGGCGGACAAAAAGCTCAACGTCTCATCCGGCAGGCGAGCCAAAAGCTGACTCTCCGGCTGGAGCATCCGCTCCATGTAACGGTTAGTCTGGGTTTTCGACCTTTGCTTGGAACTGGCCTGGATGGTTTTCTTCCACTTGGGCTGGATTAGGGCGAGGGTCCCACTCGCGTGAGAACTGCTTTTATTGAAGAAGTTAAAAATGCCCATCATAACCTCATGATTATATGTATAACTAAGTTATTAACGATGATATAAACATAAATTTTTACTTTTTATCCAAATAATTTCATTTATTTTTCGGTGGTTTAAGTCTTGATCTTCTCTCAGCTTGACTGACCTGGTCAGCCGTTGAAGATTTACCTGTTAAAAATTATACACAATAAATCAACTAATAATTATGCAAATTAATACATTTTATTAGCTAATTTTATTTATTTTCGGGTTGCTTAAGTAACTCCCCCACTCTCATCTTAGCTGACCTGGCCCGTCGATTAAGGCTTAATTCATTTTCTGACGGCGTGACCGGTTTTTTAAACATGTTTTTCCAAATTTTCTGGCCCTCTCGGGAGGCGAAGCACTGTTTGACCTGGCGGTCTTCCAGAGAATGGAAGGCTATGACCACTAAGTGACCACCTGGGTTCAGGCAACCCGGGGCCTTCCTTAATAATGTGGCCAAAGCCTCCATCTCTTGGTTTACCGCTACGCGAAGCCCCATGAAAACCTTGGTGGCGAGGTTGAAATGGGCGTGATGTCCAGGACGCCACAAAACCTTCTTCACCAATTCAGCCAACTCTCTGGTGGTTTTCACCGGGTTCTTCGCTCTCTCCGCGAGTATCGCTTTAGTGAGTCTGGCGCCGCTCCTTTCCTCAGCCAAACGCTGGATGAGATCCGTCAATTGTTTTTCTGGCCAATGGTTGACAATGTCGAAAGCTGTCACTTCGTTATCTGGGTCCAAGCGCATATCCAGGGATTCATCGTTTTGCCAGGAAAAACCCCGGCCCGGGCTAAACAGCTGGCGGCTGGACAGCCCTAAATCCGCCAGGAGGCCATCGGCTGGCCCCAGGCCCAACTCAGCCAATACTGAGTCAATCTGATCAAAACTCGCTCTTTTTATAATTAGTCTTGGGTCGCCCTGCCCCCAAATGGCCGCCCAACTGAGGGTTTCCGGGTCTTTATCCAGAGCCAACAGACGACCTTTGGGGCCTAACTTGGAAAGAATGAGGCGACTGTGGCCGCCCCCGCCCATGGTTAAATCAACATAGAAACCCTTCTCTTTTATGTTAAGAGCCTCCAGCGTCTCCCCAGGCAAAACCGGGATGTGGCCAAAAGCCAGAGACCACTCGTCCGGTTTAAAATCCCTGATCCCCGGGTTAGGGGCGATGATAGGGGCGGCGTTGGCGGAAGACGACTCTTGAGCCGGCTGGATAGGCGCCGACTGGCCAGTCCCCTTGGTCCCGGCTTTGGGGGCCGAGTCTTTAGGAGCCACGCCTTTGGGAGCCGGGTCTTTGGGAACCACTTTATCTTTGGGAACCAAAGGTTTGGCTCGGTTCGGCGGCTGGCCTCGCCCCGCCCCGCTTAACATTCCGGCAACCTGGCCAAATCTAAGGGCGAGACCTGCTCAAGCCGGCTGGTGTCCATCGCCTGAGCCGATTGCCACAATTCCAGATCCTTGAGCTCATTAGCCACAAACTCTTCCGGGGCCCAAACCTCAATTCTTTTGCCCACGCCGTTAACCAGGACCTTCTGGCTCGGAGCCAGACCAACCCGCTCCCGGTAATTGGCCGGAATGAGGATCCGACCGGCTTTATCCTGAGTGACCGGCTCAACGTTGGAGAAAAACAATCGCTGAGCCGCGACCCGGATAGCCGTGTTAGGGAACCGGCTCTCATCATTCCAGGCGGCTGACTGGTCCTTCCAGACCTCATGGGTGTAGATGGACAAATAGCGATTCCCAGGAAAATAGCTCAAATACAGGCGCTCTGGAAACTCCGAATTCCGAATAATCTCTTCCCGCAATGGACTGGGCAGCGTCAGCCGGCCTTTATCGTCCAGAGCGTGCGGGAAGTTACTTTTGAAATTGGGAGTCTTGATATCGCTCATTCTAGCTTTCCAGACTGTCCTGTTGACTCCCCCCTCCCTTTGGCGTTATTTTGGGGGAAACCATGATATTTTTCTACGATTCAGAATAGCGGGTTTACCTCCCCTTTTCAAGGGAATTTTTGGTAAAAATTGTTTTTTTTTCGAGTTGGCCACCCACAAATTCCCAGATTCAAAATGAGGGATATTTTACCCTCTTTTTTTCAATATATGGGCTCAAAATTTTGGCGGGATCAAAATAAATTTTTGACCTTGGAGTCTTCACGGCCTTGACAGAGGAAAAATCGCGGACGGAATGGGACCGAGTGGGGGACGAGGGCTGGCTAGAAACCTGTCGGGTTAAACAGTTAATGGGTTGGTTTTAATATATTTTTAGAGATAGTAATTGCAAAATAAAGATAGAATAATCAAATAAGCAACTTTATGAATTAAATATCAAATTATAAGTTTAAAAATTAATAAAAATTATTATTTATTTAAAATAATGTGTTTTCAACTAATTTCACAATATATAGGGTGAAAATTTTGGTCGGCTAAAAAATTTGTTATTTTCTAACTAAAAAGGCCTCAGTCAGTCTGGCTAGAAACGGTAGACAGGCGCGAGCGGCGAGCTGGAGTAGGCCAGAATATCCGCAAGCCCAGGCCTGAACAACAAGGTTTTTTCAGGCTCCGCCTTGTTTACGCAGGTTCTCACTTCACCAGTCAGTAATTTTTTAGATAAATTTAGGCTAAATATTTTTTGTTATATAATAAAAAACTATATTAATATATATTTAACTCTTTTATTATAATATTAGCTTCAAAAAAATTTTGCTAAAACCAAACTTTTTCCGTATAAAGCTTTTGGTTTGACCTACACCGCTAACCATAAGAGACGGCCAGTTTTTCATTGGCCAAGCCCCCGCGCCCATTGGCTTGGCTCTAATTCGTTTGGCCTAAATAACAGCTTAATTACAGTTATTTATGATAAAATTATATAATCATTGTTGTTGAGATATTTAAGGCCATATGTTATCGTTTATATAGGAAATTTTTAAATAATAATAATTTTAGTCTTATCTATCATGATATAATTAATTTACTTAAAGATATAATTTGGCTTGCCCGACCAGCCGACCTAATGTGAAAAAATATCCTCAAAACTTTCAAAACCTCATACGGCTCAATAATCTGCCGACCGAGGCCCGTCTCACCTGGGGGCTGGGGCAATGATCTTTCAAGCCTCGACCCATGGTCAATGGCGATTTGGAGGTCAGCTCGTAGAGAATTAGACCCCAGCCTCGTCAACTCTCTGGGAATCCGGGGCTACTATGATGAGAACAAGTAGGGAACAGAAACTTTTTTAGATTATCACCATTTTTATGGTGTAAAAATTATAATTATCAGAATATTTAATACCTTTAAATCAAGACTATCTCCAAATGCTAGCCAGGTTATCCTCAATTTCCTTACCCAAGCTCTTTCGGGTCAGCCCCTCACCATCTAGGGTGAGGGGTAATAAACCCGAAAAGTTCTCTATTGCGTTGACTTAATAGATAGATGCCCTGAGAGGGCCTACAGTTATTTGAACAAAAAAAAGAGTGTCTTCTGTATTCTACAAAAGTTCAAAAAAAAATTCAACTTCAGGCTCATTAGCGGGCCTAGATAAAAAAAGCGACTTTTTTTAAGACACCTAAATTTGTTAAATTTATTAAAATTAACATGTTCAATTTTATTAAAATAAAATTTTAATACTTTAAATAATATATTTTTGTGCAATAGCTTGAATTGGAGCATTTTTAGCATTAACCGAAGTATCGCCAAAAAATTCATTTATTGGCTCAACAACTTCAGTCTCCCAAAGTTTACTTCTCCTCTTAGAAATAATAGAAAGGACAGCTTGGGCTGACTCAATATTCCAGCGCATTCCTCCGTGTTTCAAACGCCGTTGAAGAACAATTTTATTACCACTTTCTATAGCTCCACTGCCAATAAAATGCCCTAATTTTCTATATAAAACATAATCAATATTATTTATATTATTATTAATATATTGCAATAAATTATTTTTAT
>JAISMU010000110.1 GCA_031276635.1 Deltaproteobacteria bacterium
CGTGGTCAAGGTGGATCGCTACTCCTTACATTGGAGGGACTTGACTCCCTCCTCCCCTCATAGAGGAAGAAAGATACTCACCCTCAACTCTTACGCGGCTTGGGCAGCCGCAACCATAACATAATTCTGAAATTTGAATTGCCCATGACCCAATTTGCCCAGACTGTCAGCCACGCCTCAGGTCGAATCAGCTTTCCGGCGTTTTAGACTTTACTTAGTTGGAAGCTTCTAATGAGCGGGCGAAGCTAGGCCTGTCAGCCTGGCGACCGAGCCTCTCGGAGGTTATTTCCCCAAAGCCCCCAAAATCCAAAGCCGAGAGCCGATTATTTTTTTGCCGGATAAACTGTTGACTCTTTGCGCGCGGGACCGCGTCTTATCCATAATTTTCAGGCAGTTACCCTACGCGAGACATTTTATGCTCAAAATAGAGCTTAACAGCCTGCCATTGAGGTACTTAAGAGGTAAAGGGTGTCTCTATAAGGATAAAACTCCTTACCCAGAGAAGCTGGTCATTTCTGACAGCGCCATGTTTTTCCTGTCAAGACCACGCCGTTTCGGGAAATCTCTCCGGATTTCGACCCTGGATAGCGTTTTTAAAGGCGAGGCTGATTTGTTTGACGGTCGGCGGCTCAACCGCTCCAATTGTGATTTCCTTTCTTATCCAACCTTGACGTTTGATCTGTCCGCCTGCCCATCGACTACTCCTCTCGCCTGAAAAACACTATTTACCCACAAATTGTGAAACAAGCTAAGGATGATTTTGACCTAAAGGTCAATGACACCAATGAATATCCCGCTAAGGTCTTGACTGATTTAACCAAAGCTCTTCAGAAAATAACTGGCCAGCCAACTGTTATCCTTGTTGGTGAGTATGACGCCCCCATCAGCGCTCAGATCGACGATATACCCGCCGCCAAACTCAATATCATGGTTTTACCTGGTTTTTACTGAGCCATTAAGGAGCTCTACCAGAAAGGGCTCATCCGATTCGCCTGCGTTACCGAAGTCTCGAAATTCTCCATGACTCAATTTTTTCCGGGGCCAATGACTTCAAAGACATTTCAGAAGACAAACTGTTCGCCAACATTTGGGGGATCACCAGGGATGAACTTGAGGCCAACCTGGCCACGCCCCTGGCGGAGATGTTACCGCCGGCCTTTTCGTGAGCTCCGGCTATCCCAATTTCGCGACTTTCCGCGACGCTTGGATCTCAACGCGCGATGGCTATTCCTGGAACGGAGTGGATAGAGTCTTCAATCCATATTCCCTGTTGAGAGCTATTTCGGCTCTAGAGCTGGATCAATCTTGGCCCGCGTCGGGAACCCCCTCTTTTCCGGTAAAATTTCTCTAGTCCGAACCAGCCGAGGCCTTGAAATTTGATAACCTCAGCCTGTTCAAAGCCAGCTTAAAAGCCCAGATCGTTGACAGCCTGTCTCTTAACCCACTGTCGCGCCAGACGGGCTATCTGACTTTAACCTCCCCACTCCCGGCGATAGCTCCAACCTGAAAATACCTAACCTGGAAGCCAGGAAAGCTTACGAGTCTTCGGCCATATCCACGGTCTTGGCCGATAAGCTTGGCAATCTCAGTGATTTCGGCTTTTTACTGATTAAAGATTTTGATGGGCCTAACGCCTCAGCTTTAGAAGATCTCCTGACAAGGATAGTCCGGAACCTACCCTGACGCCTAGTGAGCTTAACGAAAGAACCTTCCATCTTGCCATCTGTGTCATCTTGAATGTCGCCAGTATCAATAAAATTGATTCTGAGCGAATTGTCGAGTATATGGTTGACGCCGAGCTCAAGCCTGGGCGTTTAGATCTGTTCTTCAAACTCAATAGAGACCGCAAAGGGATCTTGATTGAATTGAAGTGTTTAAAATTTGACTCAACAAAATCTGAGGACTCTATAAACAAATCCTTTGAGACATTGATTTCCAATGGGAAAAAGCACCTGGAAAAATATTTCCCTCAACCGCTTGAGAAGGCGGAGGAAGTCCAGGGCATCGTCATGGCGGCTCACTGGGGCGGAGGCGTGAAAGTCAAAATTGGCGAAAAACTCGTCAGAGAGCCAAAATAATCGCCGCGCTTCTCGCGCCATCAGGCCAGCCTTCGCCTCCTGGACTCACGGGTTAATTATTATGACAGATCCCGCCAGACGCCTCAGTAACCAAAGTTTAAAGCTTGTTCCAACCTGAACCCCGGCGGGCCTGGTTAACCAAATTTCCATTTGGACCAATTCCCCCTTGGACAAATTTCCCCTTGGACAAATTTCCCCTTGAACCAATTTCCCCTTGGAAAAATTCCCCCTTCGCCCGATTCCCTCTTCGCGAAAACCCAGGCCCTGACCAGACCCAACCCGGGGCCGCGACCTCTACGCTCTCAAGACCTATTTGGGTCGCTGAAACCAGATCTGATAATCAAACCTCGCCCCAGAGCCCTTTGGCCTCGGCTTTAATTAAACGTCCCCAAATAGCTTGGGGCCAAAGAAGGTCAACACATTAAAGTTCTCCAGCGGCTGAAATATTAAAGGCCGCTCGGGGCGGCCTTTTTTTCAATTCAAAGCGTCATAGCCTGTCTCGCAGGTTCGGATCCGCATGGCGCTCCTTAACTCGTAACTGAAGATCTTGCCATCCCCAATCCGGCCAGTGAAGGCCGCCTCTTGAATGGCCTTGATGACTTTCATCTCCCAATCCTCCGAGGAGACGACTATCTCAAACTTGACCTTCGGCAACAAACTGACATCCACCTCAGAGCCCCGAACGGTTTCAGTGTAACCTTTCTGAGTCCCACAGCCCATGACCTGGAACACGGTTATGCCGTTCACCTCAATGGCGTTCAGGGCTTGTTTCACGTCCTCGAGTTTTTCCTCGCGGACGATGGCTTCAATTTTAATCATTTTACTCATGGTAGGGCACCTCGTTAATCAAGGCCGGTAAATGATGGGTAAGCGTTCTCCCCATGCTGGGTGTAGTCCAGGCCGACCTGTTCATCGCGCCGGCTGACCCGGAGCTCGCTGAACGCCTTGGTGATGTAAACGCAGATGATCGAGCCGATCACGGCCACCGCGATGGAGGCGGCGATCCCGCCAATCTGGGCGCAAAACTGAGAGACGTTGCCAAACCAGAGGCCCGAGGCGCCATTAATCGCGGGATCCGCGAAGATCCCGGTCATCAACCCGCCCCAGATGCCGCCGAGCCCATGGCAACCAAAGGCGTCCAGGGCGTCGTCAATCTTGAGTTTCTGTTTCACCACCATAATACCATAGTAGCAAACCGGCCCCGCGGTCAAGCCGATGACGAAGGAGGCCCAGACCGGCACAAAACCAGCCCCCGGGGTAATGGCCACCAACCCCGCCACCACGCCGGTGCAGGCGCTGATAAGATTGGGTTTCTTTTTCCGGGCCACATCTATGAACATCCACGACAAAAGCCCGGCGGCCGTGGCCAGGGCCGTGGTCATGAAGGCGTGCCCAGCTAGGGCGTTGGCTCCCAGGGCGCTGCCGGCGTTGAAGCCGAACCAGCCGAACCACAGAAGAGCCATGCCCAAGGCCACAAAGGGGATATTGTGAACGCGGTAGGAGGTGTGCTCATAACCATGACGCCGACCCAGAAACAGACACAACACCAGCCCGCTCACCCCAGAGCTGATGTGGACCACGTTGCCGCCGGCGAAATCAATGGAGCCCAGCCCAGCGGCCCCCAAAAGGCCACCTTCTCCCCAGACCATGTGGGCCAAGGGATAGTAGACAATGAAAGACCAGGCCGCGATGAAAACAAAAAGAGCCTTGAAACGCATCCGACCCGCCACCGCTCCGGTGATGATGGCCGGGGTAATCAGGGCGAACATCATCTGAAAGACGACAAACACCAAAAATGGCAGATTAGCCGCGTAAGGCGAGGGCGCGTCAAAGGCGTGAGAGCTCAGGCCCACGTCATTGAGAGTGCCAATGACGCCATAGGTGTTGCCGCTGAAGGACAGCGAGTACCCGAAGAGAAACCACAGCACTATGCCCAGCCCCAGAATAAAAATTGAGGCCATCATATTGTTGACGACATTTTTTCGCCGGCCCAGCCCCCCATAGAAAAAACCCAACCCCGGCGTCATAATAAAGACCAATGCCGCCGAGACAATAACAAACGCTGTGTCTCCAGTGTTCATGTTTCACCTGACAATATGAAAAATAACCCTTGAAATAAGGGGAAAAAACAATATCAAGGTCAGAATTTGACCGTCAGAAACCCCTGGCTGATGATGAAATCAGCGATCTCCCCCACGCCCTGACCGGTTTTCAGGTTGGCGAAAACAAAAGGTTTTGACCCCCTCGCCTTCTGGCTGTCCCGGGCCATCACCGCCAGGCTGGCCCCCACCAGCTCGGCCAGATCGATCTTGTTGATGACCAAAAGATCCGAGCGAGCGATGGCCGGGCCGCCCTTGCGGGGAATCTTGTCCCCCCCGGACACGTCAATGACGTACAGGCTCAGATCCACCAGCTCCGGGCTGAAGGTGGCCGACAAATTGTCGCCCCCGCTTTCCAGAAAAATCACCTCCAAGCCCGGAAACCTCTCCAGCAGCTGGCTGACCGCCTCAATGTTCATGGAGGCGTCTTCCCGGATGGCAGAGTGGGGGCAGCCCCCGGTTTCCACGCCAATGACCCGCTCCGGGGCCAGGGCCTGGTTTTTTATCAAAAACTCAGCGTCCTCTTTGGTGTAGATGTCATTGGTGACCACGGCCACCTCAAACCGGTCCCGCAGCCTCAGGCACAGCTGGTGGACCAGGGCGGTCTTGCCCGAGCCCACCGGCCCGCCCACGCCGACGCGCAAACAGTTTCTCGACAAATTTAACTCCTGAACAGGCGAGCGGCCTGGCTCTCGTGCCGGGAGCCGTAAATGGCCAACCCAAAGAGGGGCGAGCCAATCTCCTCGTCCCTTAAGCTTTCGGCCGCTTGAGCCGCCTGGGCCAACTCCGGGCCCAAGCTCAAGAGGATCCGCCGGGCCGCGGTCTGTCCCAGGGGGATTAACCGACTGGCCGCGGCCAGTTGGTTTTCCAGAAAGCTGTAGGCGTAAGCCAGCCCCAACTCCCGGGCCGCGACATTCGGGGCGACCAGGGTGGCCAAGAGAGCGTAGGCGGCCACCAAGCCCAGCTCGGCCCCGGCCCAGAACTCTGGGGTCCCCAGAGCCTCAATCAGCCGGGTCAGAGCCCGCCCCATCTCCACCTCGGCCCGCCACAGCTCCCGGGTTTCCCGACCAGCCAGAGCCAGTTGACTGATTTCTAATAGTTTTGGGCCATTTTGACTCCTAGCCGCCGCCTGAGCCCGGTAGAGGAGCGGCAGATCAAAAGTGGCTAGCGACCCCGCCAAGAGATCCGCCAGATAAGCCCGCAAATCCTCGGGCCCCCGCAGAGCCCCGGCCCCCAGAGCCCCCTCCAGGCCCTGGGACCAAGCGAAGGCTCCGGTGGGCAGAGCCGGGCTGGCTAAAAACAAAAGGCCGAATCCCTGAGGCCAGTCAGCTCCGGTAAAATCAGTCAAGACTTCTCTCCGCGATTCGCTCGGCCAGTCGCTCAGTCAAGCTGGCCTCTCCGTCAATCAGGCCGGGCAATCAGCCTAGCTTTTCCTGCAATCTGGCTTTTCAATCAGCCTGGCCTTTCAAGCGGTCTGGCCTTTCAAGCGGCCTGGCCTTTCAATCAGCTTGGTTTTTCAATCAACCTGGCCTCTCCGTCAGCTTGGCTTTTCAATCAACCTCGCCTCTCCGTCAATCAGGCCTCTCAATCAACCTGGCCTTTCCATCCGTCAGCCCGCCCGGTCAACCAGACTGGCCCCAAGGTTGAGGTCAACCTGGCTGACCGCGACTTGAGCCCCTTAAAAAAGAAAATATCTTTGAGCCATGGGCAGGACGGCGGCCGGCTCGCAAGTCAACAGCTCCCCATCGGCCCGGACCTCATAGGTCTGGGGATCCACCTCCAGGCGCGGGGTGGCGTCGTTGAAAATCAGGTCCTTTTTGCCCAGAGCCCGAGTGTTAGCCGCCGCGGCCAGTTTTCGGCTGAGCCCATGAGCCCGGAGTCGCTCGGCCAAGCCATCCCCCAAGGCCGCCTCGGTCACAAAAGTCAGCCCCAGGTTCGGGGCGCAGGGCCCATAAGAGCCAAACATGGGCCGATACAGCGAGGGTTGGGGGGTGGGGATGGAGGCGTTGATGTCGCCCATGGGGGCGGCCACGATGACCCCGGACTTGAGGATCAACTGCGGTTTCACCCCAAAGAAGGCCGGCTTCCAGAGGACGAGATCGCCCAACTTGCCAACCTCAACCGAGCCGATTTCCTTGGCCAACCCGTGGGTGATGGCCGGGTTGAGGGTGTATTTGGCCAGATATCTCTTGATCCGGAAGTTGTCCTGATCCAGCCCGGCGTCCTCGGGCAAGGGCCCGCGCTGGGTTTTCATCTTATGGGCCGTCTGCCAGGTCCGGATGATCACCTCCCCCACCCGTCCCATGGCCTGGGAGTCGGACGAGAGCATGGAGAGAGCCCCCAGGTCGTGCAGAATATCCTCGGCCGCGATGGTCTCGCGCCGGATGCGCGAGTCGGCGAAGGCCAGATCCTCTGGGATCGAGGGGTTCAAGTGATGGCAGACCAGAAGCATGTCCAGATGCTCGTCCACGGTGTTGACCGTGAGGGGTCGGGTGGGGTTGGTGGAGGAGGGCAGAACGTTGGGTAAGGCGCAGGCCTTGATGATGTCCGGGGCGTGCCCGCCCCCGGCCCCCTCAGTGTGGTAAGAGTGAATGGTCCGGCCCTTGAAAGCCTTGAGGGTCTCCTCGACAAAGCCACTTTCATTCAAGGTGTCGGTGTGGATGGCCACCTGGGCCCCGAATTCCTCGGCCGCCGTCAGACAGGCGTCAATGGCCGCCGGGGTCGTGCCCCAGTCCTCGTGAAGCTTCAAGCCCACCGCCCCGGCCAGGAGCTGCTCCCGCAGGGCCGGGAGGAGGGAGGCGTTGCCTTTGCCTAAAAAACCAAAATTGACTGGCCAAGGGTCCGTGGCCAGGATCATGGAGGCCAGATGCCAGGCCCCGGGCGAGCAGGTGGTGGCGCAGGTGCCGGTGGCCGGCCCGGTGCCGCCCCCAATGAGAGTGGTGACCCCGCTGGTCAAGGCCTCCCAGATCTGTTGGGGGGCGATGAAATGGATATGGGTGTCCACGCCCCCAGCGGTCAGGAGTAACCCCTCCCCGGCGATGATCTCGGTCCCGGGGCCGATATTGATGTCCACCCCCGGCTGGATGTCCGGGTTGCCGGCCTTGCCGATCCCCCAGATCCGACCGTCCTTGAGGCCCACGTCAGCTTTGACAAAGCCAGTGACATCAACAATGAGGGCGTTGGTGATGACCGTGTCCACCGAAACCTCGCGACTGGCCTGACTCTGACCCATGCCGTCGCGAATGACCTTGCCCCCGCCAAAGGAGACTTCCTCGCCGTGGAGGGTCAGATCCTTTTCCACGCGCAAAAAGAGATCCGTGTCGGCCAGGCGAACCCGATCCCCGGTGGTTGGCCCGTAAATCTCCGCGTAACGGGCGCGATCAACCTCAAACATCTGGCGCCTCCCCCAAAGGGCCCATCACCGCCCCTCGAAAGCCATAAACTTCTCTTTTCCCGGCGTAATCAACCAGGCGGACCGTTCGGCTCTGACCCGGCTCAAACCGAACCGAGGCCCCCGGCAGGATGTCCAGGCGACGGCCATAGGCCAGTTTCCGGTCAAACTTGAGCTCTGGATTGACCTCAAAAAAATGATAATGCGAGCCCACCTGCGCGGGTCGGTCCCCGGAGTTGGTCACCACCACCTCCACGGTTGGGCGACCGGCGTTCATGACAATGGCTCCCCCCGCCGTGATAATCTCCCCTGGGATCATGATTCCTCCTTGCCGCCTAACGAATAGGGTTATGCACCGTCACCAGTTTCGTGCCGTCCGGAAACGTGGCCTCCACCTGGACCTCGGGGATCATCTCAGCCACCCCCTCCATGACGTCCTGACGGGTCAAGAGCTCCCGGCCCGAGCCCATGAGCTCGCTAACGCTCCGACCTTCCCGGGCCCCCTCCAGCACGGCCAGGCTGATATAGGCCACCGCCTCGGGGTAATTGAGCTTGAGCCCCTTATTCTTGCGTCGCTCGGCCAAAAGCCCGGCCGTGAACAACAGTAGCTTGTCGCGCTCCCTGGGCGTTAAATCCATGGCAACTCCTTATCGCCTCAAGCCCACCTCAAGTGGACCAGATTCTGGGCCGAAACAATTCCGCTCCCCATCGCCCGCGGATCTCCGCCCAAGCTTTTTCCAGAAACAACCTGGCCCTCTCCGTGGAAGGGCCCAGATACCGGGCCAAGAGCAGCCCCTGGCGGACCGTGACCCCAATCAGCTCACCCGAATCGTTTAATTCCCCAGAGTCGGTTAAAGCGTCCGAGTCCGGCCAGGACCGGAGGCTCGCCGCCGCTTTTTCCAAAAGATCCGTCTCCTCGTCCGAGCGGCCCAGAGCCCACAAAGTCCCCCAGACCCCCTGCCCGGCCAGGCCCAGAGGGGAGCGCGACCACCGCAAACAAGCGGGGGCGGTCAAAAGCCGGCGCTCCCAGTAGAGAAGCCGGCCAGCCCGGCGGATCGCCAGCTCCTGATTGAAAACGCCCTGGTCAAAAATCGCCCCGGCCCCCAGGGCCACCAGGTCCCAGCCCAGAAAGCGGCCCCCCGGCTCAATGTCGGCCTCAAGCCTGACGGTGGCCCGGGCCCCGGGAAAGACAATGGCTTCCTGCGGCAGCCACTCCAGGGTCGCGGCCTGGGCGCGTAAGGTCACGGTCTGGGTCTGCCAGGCTCGGACGGCCCGATAAAACTTCTGGGCCGCCGGGGTGGTCAGGAAGACTTGAGCCCCGGCTTTAGCCTCGACGCTGAGATGGAGGCTATCCCCCTCGACCAGCCCGCCTGGGGGATGCAGAATGGCCAGTTCCAGGGTGTCGCCAGTGGGATGAAAGGGACGGGAAACCATTAAGGGCCCCTGCCGCTCCAGCTTCCCCAGGATCGCTCCCCGCGGCCCCGGCTCCACGGTCAAGGCAAGTTGGGCCGGCCAGGGGGTTTTGGGCGTTTCATTTAGGCCCCGGGCCTCTGGCCTAGGGATATTGAGCGTTTCATTTTGACCCCGGGCCTCTGGCCTAGGGATATTGAGCGTTTCATTTTGGCCTCGGGCCTGGCGATCAATCTCTTGCCCTTGAGCCAGGTCAGCCAATAATTCCGCCGCTCCGCTAGCCAAGCCCTCAGACACTTAAAAGGCTCCGGATGGTCTCCTCGGTCAGATCGGCCATCTGACCTCGGGCCATGACCTGCCCTCTTTCCATGATGGCGTAAAGATCCCCGACCTTCTGGGCCACCGGAACCTTCTGCTCCACCTCAATTATGGTGAGACCCTGGGCGGCCAGCAGCCGGACCACGTTTATGATGTCGCGGACCACGTTGGGCTGGATGCCCTCGGTGGGCTCATCAAGGATCAGAACCGTGGGGTTCAGGACCAAAGCCCGGGCCATGGCCAATTGCTGCTGCTGGCCCCCCGAGAGATCCCCGCCCCGGCGTTTGAGCATTTCTTTCAAAACCGGAAAAAGCTCAAAAATAAGGCCCGGCAGTTCCCGACCACCGCCCCGGCGACGCGGCAGCGGGAGCTTTAAATTTTCCTCCACGGTGAGGAGCGGGAAGATCTGGCGGCCCTGGGGCACGTAACCCAGGCCCAAAGCCGCCCGGGCCTCAGGTTTCAGGCTCGTGATGTCCCGACCATTTAAAGTGACCCGCCCGGCCCGAACGGGCAACAATCCCATGAGACAGCCCAACAGGGTGGTTTTGCCAACCCCATTGCGACCCATGACGCAGAGGCATTGACCTGGCGGGGCCGCCAGGGAGACCTCCCGCAGAATATGGCTCTGGCCATAATACTGACTCAACCCTTCCACCGTCAGCACGTTTCGCCCCCCAGGTAAGCCTCGACCACGGCCGGGTGGGAACTGACCTCGTCCATGTCGCCCTCAGCCAGAACCGCCCCCTGATGCAACACGGTGACCTTTCGGGCGATGGAGCGGACAAAAGTCATGTCGTGTTCCACCACGATCAGGGAGTGATGGCCCTCCAGGCTTAAAAGCAACTCCGTGGTGCGGTCAATCTCCTTGACGGTGAGGCCAGCCACCGGCTCATCCAGCAAGAGAACCCGCGGCTTCTGGGCCAGCAACAGGCCTATCTCCAGCCACTGCTTCTGGCCATGCGACAGAGAGCCGGCCACCTGATCGCGGTGGTCGGCCAGATTGATCAAAGTCAAGGTCTGGGCCAGAAAATCCCGCTCCTCGCCGCTCAAACGGGCCCGCAGGGTGGCCAAGACCGTTTTCCTGGCCTTCAAGGCCAATTCCAAGTTCTGCCCCACGGTCAGGGACTCAAAGACCGAAGGTTTTTGAAACTTGCGACCTATCCCGGCCTGATTGATGGCCACCTCATCGGCCTCCAGGAGATTGACGCTATCCATATACCAGGCCTCCCCCCGATCCGGGCGGGTGTGGCCGGTGATGACATCCATCATGGTGGTCTTGCCCGCTCCATTGGGCCCGATGACGCACCGCAGCTCCCCCTCGCGCAAGGCCAGGCTCAGATTGTTCAAGGCCACAAACCCCTCAAACGAGACCGTGATCCCCTCCAGCAAAAGGATGTGCTTGCGGCGCCGCAGGGCTTTCGGCTCCCAGGGGAGGGCCAGGGAGTTTTCCAGAGCCCCGGCCATAACCTTGGCCGGGCCCGGCTGAGACTCTATCTTGGGCGGGGCCGCGGTCACGCTCTCTCCTCTTCTGGAGCTTTCAATTTGGGCCCACCCAGCCACCGCCCGATTTGCCGCCCAATCTGGCGCCCGAACCCCATCGCCCCCTCCCGACCAAAGACGGTCACCAGGACAAACAAGGCCCCCAACAGGAAAGGCCACAAGTCCGGGACCGCCGTGGAGAGGCGGGATTTGGCGTAATTGACCACAAACGCCCCGATAATGGCCCCATACAGCGTTCCCCGACCGCCCAGGGCCACGCAGACCACCATCTCAATGGAGAAGATAGGGGCGAACAGGGAGGGGTTGATGATCCCGGCCTGGGGCACGTACAGGGCTCCCCCCAGGCCGGCCAGGATCGCCGAGAAGGCGAAGATCGCGACCTTGACATTTTCCACTTTGTAACCGGCGAAACGGACCCGCTCCTCGTTGTCGCGGATGGCCATCATCACCAGGCCCAGGCGGGAGGTGACCAGAACGCGGGCGGCCAGGGCGGCCAACCACAAAAGCAGGGCCGAGGCCCCGAAAAGGCTGACGATCATGGACGGGGAATGGATGTCCAGGCCGAGGATACTTTTGAAATCGGTAAAGCCGTTGTTGCCGCCAAAACCCAGGGAATTGAGGTAAAAGGCCAGCAACAGGGCGTAGGTCAGGGCCTGGCTCATGATGGAAAAGTAAACCCCCGAGACCCGGGAGCGGAAAGCGGTCCAGCCAAAGACCAGGGCCAACCCCCCGGGGGCGACGATGACCAGCAGCAGGGCCACGATAAAATACTCGCTGCCCTGCCAATACCAGGGCAACCTGTCCCAGCCGATGAAAACCATGAAATCCGGCAAAATCGCGTCGCCGTAAACGCCCTGGGCCCCTATCTGCCGCATGAGATACATGCCAAAGGCGTAACCGCCCAAGGCGAAAAAAGCCCCGTGGCCCAGGCTCAGAATGCCCATGTAACCCCAGACCAGGTCAATGGAGAGAGCCAGGACGGCGTAACAGAGGTATTTGCCCAAAAGCCCGACCGTCAGGGTGGAGAAGAGAGGCCGCTCGAACCCCAGGCAGCCAAAAATGATGGTCCCCACCCCCAGAGCCAGGACCAGGCTAAAAATTTTGAGCCCGCGGTCAAAAACAGCCATCACCCCACCTCAGAAAGAGGCCACCCGGCCCCGTTGGGGAAAAAGCCCGCGGGGGTGGCGCTGGATAAAGAGAATCAGACCCACCATGATGGTTATCTTGGCCAGCATGGCCCCATTGAGGGGTTCCAGGAATTTGTTGGCCAGGCCAATGATGAGCCCGCCCACCAGAGTCCCCCAAAGATTGCCGACCCCGCCGAAGACGACCACCATGAAGGAGTCGACAATGTAATCCTGGCCCAGATTGGGGCCCACGTTGGTTAACTGACTTAAGGCCACGCCCGAGATCCCGGCCACCCCTGAGCCCAGGGCGAAGGTGAGAGTGTCCACCCGCGAGGAGGGGACGCCCAGAGCCCTGGCCATGGCCCGATTCTGGGTGACCGCCCGGATCTCCAGGCCCAGCCGGGTCTTCCGCATAATCAGGTAGACAACCGCGAAAACCAAAAGGCAGAATAAGATGATGATTACCCGGCCCTGGCTGAGGCTGAAATTGCTGGAAATAAGCCACTGCCCGCTCATGAAGCCAGGCGTGGTCACCGGCACGTTCATGGAGGAAATCCCCTTGCGGGCGGCCTGTTGCAGAATGAGGCTTAGCCCGAAGGTGGCCAGGAGCGTTTCCAAAGGCCTTTGGTAAAGGGGCCGGATGACCGTGAGCTCAATGGCTCCCCCCACCAGGCCCGCCACCACAAAAGCCGTGGGCAAGGCCAGCAGCAAAGCCAGCCCCGGGCTCTGGGGCCAGAGAGTTTGCAGGGCCCAGACCGTGTAGGCTCCCAACATGGCCATCTCCCCGTGCGCCATGTTGATGACGCCCATGACCCCGAAGGTGATGGCCAGACCGATGGCGATCAACACCAGAACCGAGCCCAGGCTCAGACCGAAGAAAAAAGTCTCCACCAGGGCCAGATGTTGGGCCCGGGCCTCCAGGCGCCGCAGAACCCGGCTGGCCGCCTGGGCCAGCTGGGGCTCCTGGCCCTGGGCCAGTAACTTCAGGTCCGCCTGGGCCGCCGGGGCGTAGAGGCCTTCCAGATCCTGAAGAGCGGCCAGCTTGGCCGACAAGGGGCTGCCAGAATCCCGCAGGGCCCCCAGGGCCACAATAACGCGCAGGCTGTCCCGGGTCCGCTCGTCCGCCTCCTGGGTCAGAAGATTCTGGATCAAGGCCAGATCCACCTTGGTCGCCCCAATGAGGGCGGCGGCCGCCCGCCGCCGCCGCTCCAAGTCCGGGTCGCGCAGGGCTCGGCTATTGAGGAGCCCCTCCAGGGTTTCCCGCTGCCGATTGTTGACCGCCACTTTGCGGGGGTTTTCCGGGGTTGAGGGCCCGGTCTCGGGCCACAAAAGACGAAAACCCCCCTCTTCCTCCAGATAAAAGGCCCCACTGGCCCGGTCCAGGTGGAGTCGCCCCTGTAAAAGCCCCGCCAGAATCTGGGAGCTCAACGGCGAAAAGTCCAGGCCCAACTCCTGGATGGCCGCGTCCCGATCCCCGACCTTGGAGCTTTGGAGGCTGGCCAAAACCGGGGCCGACAAGTCGGTCCCCGCGGCGAGGTCCGCGGTTGGCGGCTCTTGGGGCTCACCGAACGGGCTCCCGGCGACCTGGCTCTCGCCAGACTGGCTCACTCCAGCCAGGCTCTCCCTAGCCGGGCTCGGGTCAGCCTGAGCCAAACCCCGGTCGGTCGGCAGCGTGGCCAAAGCCAGAGCCAACCCGAGGCTCAAAAGCAGGGCTCGGGCCGGGAAGTTAAGAAAAAAAAGGCGGGGCATGCTAAAAACCTTGACCATCCCATCATTTATATACAGTGAAGAGTAAAGTTAATGGCCCCGGGGTCGGCGCTGGCGACCCCAGGGCTCTGGGGGTTGGTTATTTCTCTGGGGATTTTTCCGCGCCGAGACAAGTTTTGGTCTTCTGATTGTAATTGCCGCAATTGATGGGGTCAGTCCAGTCGCTGATCAGATCCGCCGACTCGGGCAGGTAGTCAGACCAGGCGTCGCCCTCCACCTCGCCCTCGGTTTCCCAGACCACCTGGAACTGGCCATCGTCCTCAATCTCGCCAATCAGCACCGGTTTGGTCAGATGGTGGTTCGGCAGGACCTTGGCCACTCCCCCGGTCAGATTCGGGGTGGACAAACCGACAATGGCCTTCAGGACCGCGTCCACGTCCGTGGTCTTGGCCTTTTCCACGGCCTTGACCCAGAGATTGAAGCCGATGTAGCTGGCCTCCATGGGATCATTGGTCACGCGTTTGTCGTCCTTGATGTAAGCCTTCCACTGCTTGATGAACTCGGCGTTGGCCGGGTTATCGACACTTTGAAAGTAGTTCCAGGCGGCCAGGTGGCCGACCAGGGGCTTGGCGTCAACCCCGGACAATTCCTCCTCGCCCACCGAGAAGGCCATGACCGGGATATTGCTGGCCGAGATGTTCTGGGCCGCCAACTCCTTGTAGAAAGGCACGTTGGCGTCGCCGTTGATGGTGGAAATGACCGCCGTCTTCAGGCCAGTCCCGCCAATCCGCTTGATATCGGCCACGATGGACTGCCAGTCCGAGTGACTGAAGGGAGTGTAATAGGTGACGATATCCGCCTGAGCCACGCCTTTCTTTAACAGGTAAGCCTCGACAATCTTGTTGGCTGTGCGAGGAAAAACATAGTCCGTCCCAACCAGGACAAAGCGCTTAACCCCCTCGCCGAGCAGGTAGTCCACCGCCGGGATGGCCTGCTGATTGGGGGCGGCCCCGGTGTAGATGACGTTTTTGGAGGACTCCTGGCCCTCGTACTGGACCGGGTAGAACAAAAGCCCGTTAAACTCCTCGAAAACCGGGAGAACCGACTTGCGGGAGACGGAGGTCCAGCACCCGAAGACCACGGCTACCTTGTCCCGGGTCAGAAGATCCCGGGCCTTTTCCGCGAACATGGGCCAGTCCGAGGCCGGGTCCACGACCACCGCCTCCAGCTTTTTGCCTAAAAGGCCGCCTTTCTTGTTCTGCTCGTCGATGAGCATCAGGATGGAGTCCTTCAAGGTGGTCTCGCTGATGGCCATGGTCCCGGACAAAGAGTGGAGAATGCCCACTTTAATGGTGTCCTGAGCCTGAGCCAGGGCGCCGCCGGTCAACATGATGAGGGCGAGGGCCCCAGCCAGAATCGCCTTCTTACCTAAAGAAAAAATCATACCTAGCCTCCAGGGCGATAGTTCTCAAAAAATTTGGTCTCAAAAAGGGTTTTTTTTCATCCCCGCCCTGAGGCCTCAGTCAGACCCAGCCTCGGGGAGGGGCCCAGCGTCGCGGGCCAGGCCAAAAAAACCAAAGGATCCGCTCGGCGCCAGCCGGTGGCCCCTCGGGTTTTTGGCCCTTGCCTAAACAAATTTAACGAGTTAGAGCAAAAATAAAGATCTGGCTCTCTCCAATTGCACGAAACGGGCCAAAAGGCCCCCAACGGGCGAGCCAGGCCTCAAAAGCCTGGAATAGGCCGGTCAGAGGGGTTTTGGCCAGCCAACCCGCCCCGGAATTGACCACATATTTGTTGAAAAATCCCCAAGGGACTTTTTTTTTGGAACCAAAATGTTAAAAAAATTTTCCAGCCTCCCTGTAGACGGTGGCCCCCGCGGGAGCCAGCCGGGGCCAGGGTCAAACTCTTCGAGCCGGGTAAAATTTTTTGGCCCTGATCTTGCTCTATACTTTGAGCGGGATAACCAAGCTCCGACCGACGTTCCGCCTCCCCAGAGGGCGGCTGGGGCTTCTGACCGGCCTGACCCCAGACCAGAGCGCCTCCTGAAAAGACTGACGCCACCCGGCTCGCCGCCGGTCAGCGTGGGGCCACCCCCCAAGGCCCTGGGCCGGCGACCGGGGCCACTAAATGAGGACATTTGTATTGACAATTTAATCTTGAATTAAATTTACCAATTAGCTAGAATTAAAGAATAAGGAATCCCAAGGGGGGGACAGGGCTTTGGCCAAACCCACCAATAAAACTTAATTACCTCGCAATAATGCAATCTTTTTTTCGTAATACAAAGAAAGATTACCTAATTATTTGTAATGCTTAAGAAATGTTCTCTTTGAACTTTTATTTTTTAAAAATAACCATCTTTTTTTTCTGACCCAAACCTAACAGCTCTTGTTTAGCTTTAGCTTCAGGGTTAGCTCCAACGCCTTCACTTCTCCCAGCCTTGATGGAGCCGATGGTCCAAAAAGGAGACCTCGAGACTAGCATGGATAAATCCCTGGACCAAACGACCAGCCCACTCAAGCTCAGAACCCGGGTCTGGAATCGCGCCAACCGCCTGGGCATGCGGGCTAAGTTGATCATCATATTCATGTTGGTCAAGGTCATTCCCCTGATTCTTCTGGCCAGCCTGGCCTGGCGGCAATTCACGATCCAGGGGGACGCCCTGCGGGACATCGCGGTTCGGGATTCCAGGATCGCCCTCAACAACAGCGCCATTGAGAACATTGAGCGCATGTCCACCACCGCCGCCGATCGCGTGGCCAACTTTCTTTACTCCCGGGATAGCGACATTCTGTACGCGGCCAAAGTCAAACCCACTGAGGAAAACTACCGAGCTTTCGTCAACGCCCGCCGCGGGCGCCTGATCAAACGCGGCTCCTGGTATCTGGACCCAGAGATCAACGCCTGGGTTCAGGAATCAGCTGTCCCCGACCTGCCCCTCGGCGTCTCCACCAACCGGGAAAACGAGGACATGGACGGCTTCCACCCCCGCCCGGCCGACCCGTTTGAGCGCGAGTCCGTCCCGCTGTTCGACGAGATGACCTTTCTGGACCTGGCGGGCAACGAGGTTGTCAAAGTGGTCAGCCCCGATTCCCCCAAAACCCACTACCCCCTGGACCCGACCAAGAAAAATGTCGCGGATCGAGCCAACACCTATGTCCAGGCGGAGACTTATTTCTCTGAGCTGACCAAGCTGGGGCCGGGGGAAATTTACGTCTCCGACGTCATCGGGGCCTACGTGGGGAGCAACTTCATTGGCATGTACACCCCGGAGAACCTGGCCAAGGCCTCGGCGGACCGTGGCTATGAGATTGAGTTTGACCCGGAGAAACAGGCCTACAGCGGCGAGGAAAACCCGGTCGGCCAACGCTTTGAGGGCATTGTCCGCTGGGCCACCCCGGTCTATGATGACCAGAACGAAAAAATCGGCTACGTCACCCTGGCCCTCAATCACGATCACATTATTGAGCAGGTTGACCACTTGACCCCCATGATGGAGAGAACAGTTCAGATCTCCAGCGCCTTTGAGGGCAACTACGCCTTTATCTGGGATTACAAGGGCCGGAGCGTGGTCCATCCCCGCCACCACTCCATTGTCGGCTTTGACCCGACCACCGGCGACCCCCAGATCCCCTGGCTGGAGACCTCCATTTACGAGGGCTGGCAGGCCAGTGGCCTCCCTAAGTGGTTTGAGTACGTTAAGGACTACCCCACCTTCTTTGAGCAATCCCGGTCCAAAAAACCCGCCGCCGCCTTGACCAAAGCCGGCCTGGTGGGCCTGGACTGCCGCTATCTCAATAACGCCCCCCAGTGCACGGGCTGGATGGATCTGACCAAAGACGGCGGCTCGGGCTCCTTCTACATCCTCTGGAGCGGTCTCTACAAACTCAACACCGCCGCGGCCATCCCCTACTACACCGGGCACTACGCCCCTTCGGAGGAAAACAACTTCTCCCGGCGCGGCTTCGGATTTGTGGCCATCGGCTCCGGGCTGGATTTCTTTACCCTGCCGGCCAAGGAAACCGAGAAAACCCTGGCCCTCACCGTGGCCAACTATCTGCGCAGCACCTTTATCCAGCTGTCTATAACCACTATGATGCTCATCGTCCTGGTGGTCCTCATCGCCATCTGGATGGCCTCGGTCCTGACCAAGAGCATCACCCGCCTCATTGATGGCATCTCGCGCTTCCGAGACGGCCAACGACATTTCCGCTTCAATTACCCGGTTCATGACGAGTTCGGGACCCTGGCCGACAGCTTTGACGAGATGGCCGAGGCCATTGAGTCCAGCGTCAAAAACCCGCTGGCCATCATAGACATGGACCGGAAAATCATCTATATGAACGCCCTGGGCCTGGAGCTTTACAAAGTGCCTGTCTCGGAGGTCATCGGTCGAATCTATGATGAGATCACCGCTTACTCTCATGGCTCCCAGTACTGCCCCATCACCGCCCTGATAGAGGGCCGGGACGCCGAGATCCTTCGCCTGGAAGACCGCCAGATGTATGTCCAGGGCAAGGCCAGCTACTTTTTTAATAAGGATGGGGAAAAAGCCGGCTACATAATTGAGACCGTCAATGTCACCGAAATGGTCTTAAAGCAGATCGAGTTGGAAAAGGCCGTGGAGGCGGCTAATCTGGCCAATGAGCACAAAGGGGAGTTTCTGGCTCACATGAGCCATGAGATCCGCACCCCGATGAACGCCATCATCGGCCTGTCCGCCATTGTCAAGGACAATCTCAACAGCCTGAAATCCGATTCCCAGGAGCTCCTGGAGATCCGCGACAACGTCCGCCAGATCGAGTCCTCCTCCTTCCACCTGCTGGGCCTTTTAAACGACATCCTGGATCTCTCCAAAATCGAGGCCGGGAAAATTGAGCTCTCCACCGAGGTGGTGGAGCTGCCGTCCCTGATCAACACCGTCACCAGCATCATGAAGACCCGCTGTCGGGATAAGGGCATCAAGTTCATTCACCCGGCTGTGGACTTTACCCCCCACACCTTTTTAACTGACCCCCTGCACCTGCGCCAGGTCCTCATCAACCTCCTGGGCAACGCCGTCAAATTCACCCCCGAGGCGGGCACCATCGAGTTCCGGGTCAGCCGCGTGGAGCGCGATTCGGAGACGGGCAGAGCGTTGCTGGAGTTCGTGGTCAAAGACTCGGGCATCGGCATCTCCGACGAGGCCCTGCAGGCCATTTTCCAACCATTTGAGCAGGGTAGCGGCAAAATCACCCGGCTCTACGGCGGCACCGGCCTGGGGCTGACCATTAGTCGCCACATCGTTCGCATGTTCGGGGGCGATATCAAAGTTAAAAGCCAGATAGGCCAGGGGAGCGAGTTTCGGTTTCAGATCTGGCTCAAAGAGACTCAGTCCTCCCTGCAAAACGAGCCGGTGGTCACCGATCCGGCTGGCCGTTTCAAGGGCAAAAGAGCCCTCCTGGTCGATGACGTGGATCTGAATCGGAAAATCGCCAAAGCCATGCTCAAAGTCACGGGCCTGGCCATTGACGAGGCCAACGATGGCTCGGAGGCTCTCCAGAAGTTCAGCCAGTCCCAGGAAAACACCTATGACGTCATCCTGATGGACGTTCAGATGCCCATCATGGACGGCTACCAGGCCTCGGAAGCCATCCGCAAGCTGACCCGGACCGACGCCAAGACCGTGCCCATCATCGCTCTCACGGCCAACGCCTTTAAAGACGACATTGAAAAAGCCCTCAACGCCGGGATGAACGCCCATATCGCCAAGCCGGTCAAGCTCGACAAGATTGTGGAGACCATCTGCAAAACCATGAAGATGTAACCCCGAAAACCTGGGTCAATCAGGGTGGCTGAAGGAACCGGGCCAGGGGGCGAGCGCTCCCTGGCCTTTTTTTGGGGGGGCCTAGTCTGGTAAGAATTAATTGAGGAGAAGGGGTTTAGCCGGTCGCGACCCCGCGCCAGGCCGCCAGAGCCCGCCTCAAAACCGCCTGAAGGACCTGGCCGGGCCCGGCGTCGCCAGCCTGTTTCCGGGTCTGGCTGTCGCCGCAGACGATTTTAAAAGAGTTGGGAAAGCCCTGAGGCAAGCCAAAATCCAAGGCGCTCAACGCCCGCCACTGGACCTGGTAGCCTAACTCCACCAGGGTTCGCAGAAATGACCCGCGAGGTCTCCCCTTTCTGGGGGCTGCGGAGTTGCTTGACGTTTTCCAGGATTAAAAAGGCGGGGTTTCTTGGTTTGGAGGACCCGGGCGATCTCCAAAAACAAGACCCCCCCCGGGTGTCCTCAAAACCCAGGCTGTCCCCGATGACGCTGAGGGGCAGGCGGGGAAAGCCGGCGAAAAGGGCGTCGTGGGCCGGAATGTCGGTCGCGGGGATTTTAGTCCGCTTTGGGGGGTCAGGCCATAATTGGCCTCATGGGCCCGGCGGGCCACGGAGTCAATCTCGCTGGCGAAGAGACATTCAATGCCCGCGAACAAGTCAATTTAGGTAAATTTTACTTTAGACAGTTTAGGTAATATAAAATTAACAACTTTATATTAAAAAATTTATAAAACAAACAAGATAATTTTAAAATAAAACTTATAAATATAACTATCAAATTATTATATTGTTTTTTGTTAATCAAATAAAAAATATATCACAATTCACATTATTTTTTATTTTATACCAATATATTTATAAATCATTATAATATTGTTTTTACCGTAAAGTAACAATAAAAAAAATTACAACAAAAAAATTGATAGATCCATTCCCCAGGGGTGAGGGCTCAACGTTGAATCGTTAACTTGGCGCTTTCCTGCGGTCAAAGGTCATCTGGCCAGCCAAAATTTAATCCTAACAAGGATATTTATTTTATTAATTTTCAGATATTTATCTAAAAATTCAAAATTAATTTATTATTCCCAAGGATCTTTAATTAAATTTTCCCAAATATAAAACATAAAAGGCCTCAAGACAAAATTTAAAAAATTAGAAGAATAAACAAAAAAGAATATTATTACAAATATGAAAAAATAAATTATTATTGTTATAAAAGAAAATAATATAAAAACATTAGAAATTTTTTCATTAAACAATAATATATAATAAGCAATAATTATTAACAATTAAATTTCTATATTTTTTGTTATAACTTCTACATTGACACTAAAAAAGTTCCTTTGCCCGCCATCGGCCAGCCAACCTGCGCTCACAACTCTGATCCTGGCCCTTTTGAGCCAGAATGTAAAATTAAGCAATATTTGCTAATTAGGTACAGTTTTCTATTTAATTATAATTTATTTGTATAGCATTATAAAATAAATATAATATTATTTTATAGAAATAATTTTTAATCAAAAGAATAATTTAGACCAAGAAATTTTAATAACTCAATAAAAGGTATATTAATTTTTATCCAAGGAACTGTAAAAATATTATTCCAATCATATTTATAAAAAAATTTAAACCCTGAAGATATAACAACTAATTTTAATTTTTTATCTGAATAATAATAAGAATTTAAAAATAAATATTTTTTTGTCAAATGTATTAATCTTAAATTTGTTACAAGAAGTAAATTTAAATTAAATGTGGGCAATAATAAAATAGTAAATTCATTCTCTAACAAATAATCAGAATTAGGAGTCTCAATAATAGAATTAAATTTAACTTTATTTACAATACTACTTAAATATTCAACTAAATTTTTGAAATTTGCAACTAAATATTTATCTTTATAAGCCTTTAAAATATTATCACTGCTTAAATTTTTTACTGTATAATAAAAATCTAATAAATAAGACTGATAATTAGAAATATGATTATTTACTTTTGTTTCTGAATTTATAAACTCTGTAGAACCAAAAAAACTTTTAAATTTGTTAACAGATAAAACATAAATCCAATCTTGTAAAATTTTATTATTTTTAATATTAATCCAATAAGAAATAAAAGAAAAAGTATTATTACTAAAATTTCTTAAATAATATCTTAAAAAATCGGCTTGAAAACTTTTTATTTCACTAATAATAATATTATCTAATTTAATAGATTTATATAAAAAACTTAAGCCGAAAAAAAATTTTAAATTAATATATATTTTTTTATTTGTCAGAATAATATAGCTAGACATTAAGATATTCGGTATTACATAAACCATTACTGATGGAAGAATAAAAAATTTCCTAACAATTTTTTCTGTATTTTCTGAAATAAAATTATAATAAGGAAAATTAAATGTATAACATAATTCAAATATAGAAAAAATTAATATAGGCAAAAAGAAGAGAACCCACATAATAAGAATACTAATATTACTAGAGAGGCATAATATATATGGAATACCAGTTCTAATCTTATAACATATATGTTCATCACTATTGTTAAATAAATATTTTTGGTTTAATAAAAATAACTTATTTCTTTTTAAAAATTCATTATATAAATATAACCTTTTTATGCTATCTAAAGATAAAGAATTCCATAAATTTAATAACTCAAAATCACTATAAATATCAAAATCTGTATTATTTGTATTATTTATTATCATCGTCAATCTATACCTTTAACAATAATGGAACTCCATCTCCACCGAAACGGGCGATTGGCACCGTATTTCCCCTCATTTATCTTCCTACCCTCATTCCCTTGACAGACTCTGACACAATAAGTTTATAGCCAATATACGATTTCCAACACAAAGCTACAGTAGCTTGATAAACATAATATGGGTCTGTCCATGCTTCAAAGAGTATTTCAAATTAATATGGCATAATTAAAGTTTATTTAATGCTAATATAAATTATGTAAGAGTTTATAAGTGTACAATAAATAGTAAATTTATTTTAATTAAAAGTAACTTCTTTATCTATATATCCGATATTCCGCAGCTAATAATTCTCTTCCACGAGTTATAAAACGACCATAAAATAAATTATATTAAATTTAATATATTATCGCCTTTTATACTAATTTAAATGCAAAAAATCAGTATTTTCTAACTTATTTTGTATTATTTGGTTAAATTAATGCTAAATTTATTATTTTTATATAAAATTTAGTTTTAATTGACAATTCGTTTGATATTATTTGGTAAACGAATTATTTTATTAATTTTATAACATAAATTTATAAAATAATTATATATATAATAATATATTAAATGCTCTCAAGAATATACTTATATAGATAACTACTTCTTTTAAGAAACATATCACCAGAATCATAATTATATAATTCCTCGTACTCTTTACCTAATACTTTCAAAACTATCCTTAGCTGCGAAAATTTTTTTGCGCCTATAGGTATAAAAAATTTCATATGTTTTAGGTCTTTTGAATAGTGTATAATTCTCCTTAAATTTACAAATAGCTGAAAAACATATGATATAGTTGGTTTTTGTAGCTTTTTATATTTCTTATCAAGAACAAAATCATTATTCTTTTTCAAACCATTACGTAAATAGAACTCCATTAAAGAATAAACAAGTAGAGTTAAAGCCATAAAACAACAAAAGCCATGAATCCTTTTCGGATTTTTTAACAGTATTTCCGAAATACGAAAATCATTGTTTTTTAAAAATCGAAACCCTTTTCAACCTGGCTCTGTTACTTATAATTCTTGATAATGTCTTCGGCAGAGAGGTTTAAATCATTAGACGCCAATATAAAACGGACTAACGCGCGCCGTTCCACTTTCACAGCCTCTTCGTCCAGCTCGACTTCAACTTTTATACAATACTCTTTTGCCCGCTCTTCGCCAGTCTTGGGCCGCCCACATTGACCTTCAGAGCGACCATTCCTAGCCTCAATTTCCAGTTTCGATATCTTAAGAAGCTGAAGTCTTAAAAAATCTGAAGGTCGCTGATGATGCTGAAGGGGCAAGGAAAGCCGACGAAAAGAGCGTCATGGGGCAGAATATCGAAACTATGATTTTGGTTATGTCGCCCTAGGGCACAACCATAATTGGCCACATAAGCCCGGCTTGACGCAGAGTCAATCTCGCGGCAAAGAAGCACTGAACTTCGGGCGGAGGTGGCTTTATGAAAGCCGCCTCCGTACACAAACAAGTAAATATAGATTAATTTTACATTAAAATTTTTAATTATTATAAAAATAAAATAAATAACAAACTAAAACTAGTCAATTTGAAAAAATTGCTTTATACGACCAATTTTCTTTAATTTTTCTTCCTCTACTCTTTCTGGAGTCCAACCATTATCACTAATCTTAGTTAAATCTATTGCATCTTGTATGCCAGACGTTTTATAATTATTCTTCTTTTTCTTAAAATACTCATTACTAGCTTTAATATTTAATATTTTTTCAAGTGGAATTAAATTTCCAAGACAATCTAAATATTTATTATAATTTTCTACTGTCCAACCATCATAATTATTCCACTCTTTCGGTAAAATATGCTCCATATGATAAGTATCCTTGCTATATATTACTTTTGCAAATTTATCTCTATTTTGGGCTGGGTTAAGGTAAGCAGCTAGTAGAAAAATTCCCCTCGAATACTGACCATAAATATTGCTATTTAACATACTAAAAAAATCTAATATCTCTTTTTCGACAATATTATTTTCAAATTTGGATAAATAATCTTCATCATTTGATATTGCAGCGCAAACTTTAAAAGTAGTATCTTTAACAGAATCAACATAATTATAAACAATTCCTTTTATAAAATAGTACTTAATCATAATTGATAATAACTTTTCCAAACTTTCTTTATATCTTTCTGACAGCATAAACACATTATCTTCTGTATATTCACCATATTTATGTAAAAAAACATACAAAGGATATTTCCAATATTTATTCGGATAAGTATCAATTATTCTCCATAAAGAATTAATAGTTTCCATGTCAACTTTATCAGGCCAATTATTGTCGATTGAATTAATTAATTTTAAATCTGATATGACACTAGTCCAATCATCTAATGGTTTTACGAGACTCTCTGAGTCTTTTATGGGAGATGTAAAAAAAGGTCTCAACCCTATTTCCCAACTGGTAATGTTATTTTTTGCTCGTATAATATGCATCAATATACGAAATAATTGCAATGGTTCTGCAAATCCATTCCAAACATTAATAAAATATGACTTTTTATCATTAGGAATATTTTTATATAATTTAGCCTTAAAAATATCTGAATCTCTTAATGACATTCCTCTATTATTTATTGTCTCAAAAATAGTTAACGCATCATCTTCTGTCTCACAAAGAATAGGAAGCAAAACAAACTTATCTAATAATGTTAAAATTAATTTATCAAACTTTTCGGAATTATAATCTTTTGTATTTAGTTCTTTTTGTTCATTTTGTTCATTTAGCCATAAGTCAATTTTATAAATAAATCGATTATAATTTAAAATAAAATTACTTTTATTATTACTTTCAAATTGTTTATTATTAATTATTTCATTAAGTATAATAGAATCACGCTTAGACACTTCCGAAAGGACTGTAACTTCCTTCGTTAATGTATCAGTACGCTTATCTTTAACAAATAAACAAGCTTCTAATGCCTTAAATGTGTTTGCTTTAGAATGCAACGCCTTAATCAAAAGTAAGAGAGTAGTCAACCGTTGTTGGCCGTCAATAACAAAATATCTATCAGCCTCATTAGGCTTGTGAATAACAATATTACCTAAAAAATATTTATCATTAGTGTTATTATTAGTTAATTGACTGTGAAAATTTATTAAGTCACCCCAAAGAGTGTCACAATGATCGACTTCCCAAGAATAAGGACGTTGAAAATCGGGAATCAGATAACTATTATTATAAAAAATCTCGCGAACTGATTTAGGTGTCGCGTTTATAGCCTTCATATATCTATACTCACTATATTTAACAAAAAACCACCGTAGATGATTACAAAACAGAAAACCTAATAATAATATTTTATAAATAATTCTTGTTTTTTATATATTATTATAATTATTCACGTAAACAATCAGTGCATAATCCAAATTTTTAAATTTTACCAACTATGAAAATTTCAAATATCTCTCTAAAAAACCATAATTATCATCACAGAGTAACAGACCAAAATATCATCTATTATTCGACTCTATATATCATCAATAAAAAAGAGGAATAAGACTCATTACAGTTTTTGCTAAACCTAAAAACGCTTCCAAATGTCTCGTTAAAAAAAATTAGTTTGCCTCACATGATTATTTTAATATACTCCAAACGCCATTGGTTGTCAAGATTTTTTTTTGTTCAAAAAAAAAATATATCTATATATTTTCATATGTTAGAAATTTTTATCTCTTTCTTTATTATTTTTTTTAGAAAAACATTTTGGCGGAGAGGGTGGGATTCGAACCCACGTGCCGGCTCATCACCGACAAGACGATTTCGAGTCGTCCCCGTTACGGCCACTTCGGTACCTCTCCAATTTCTCCCCAATATAGGTCAAAACTCCAACATTAGCAATAAAAAAAGTCATTTGGCCCGCCACCGGCCCGCCAACCTGGTCCCACAACCCGGACACTGGCCCTGGGGATCCAGCAAGTACTCATCGACCCAGAAGCCACTGCGCCGGATGAGAACCTGACCGCAGCTGGGGCAGACCGTGTCCCCATAGCCCGGGCCACAGGCGTTCCCAATGTAAACATACCGGAGCCCGCTTTCCCGGCCAATGTCGCGGGCCTTTTCCATCACCGAGGCGGGGGTGGCGGGCCGGTCCATCTGCTTATAGCGCGGGCTGAAGCGGCTGATGTGCCAGGGGATGTCCACGCTGAGCCCGGCCAGCCACTTGGTGAGAGCCTTCAGTTCCTCAGTGGAGTCGTTCAGCTCCGGGATCAGGAGGGTGGTGACTTCCAGCCATTTACCTTTGGCCACAATCCCTTCCAGGGTTTCCAGAACCGGGCGCAGGCTGCCGCCAGAGATCTTATTGTAG
>JAISMU010000162.1 GCA_031276635.1 Deltaproteobacteria bacterium
CTTCGGACTGAGCCATGGATTGGATCCTTAGGCGGAAAAGGGTTAAAGCTAAATAGTCTCGTCGCCTGAAGCTCCAAGGCTGGCGGCGCCAACCGCTCCAGTCCCTGGGCATCTTCTTAACGGGCGCTCAAATTGGCGAGCAAAACCGCCCCTTGACGGGGCTGGAGAGTCCCGCTCACCGGATAATCATACAATTATTCCCCATCGGAGGCAAGGGCCTGGGTCCCGGCGTTCCCGGCCCCTGGAAGATCAATTTCCCACAGGCTCAGAAGGTCATCTAGGGTTTGTCCAGGTCCTGGCTAAAATACGTCAGGTGGAGATCAGAAAACCTGATGGTCGGTTCGTCAATCTGAAAAGGAGGCGACAGGAAGTGGTTGTGGCTCTCCCGATCTTTTTCGGCGCGCCCGGTGACTCACCTCCTCCTCAGGATAGCTATCGTCCAAACAACGAAAATTTTCGGGAGGACGCCAGAGATTTGGCACTAAAATGAAGTAACATGGCGTAATTAATAAAAAAATAGAAAAGATAACCTGGTTTGTCGGACGTTGGGCGGAATTGACCAGATAAGTGCCCGCCTAGGAGCCTATAGGATTAAATAGTTAATATATAACTTTTAATATGTTTTAGCGTTAGTTTCTGCGCAAAAATAAAATAAGATTAAATAGTTAGAGTTTTACATAAATTATAATTAGACAAACTAATAGAATTAAATAAAAATATATTTAATATAAATATTAATATATGAAATATGTTTAAATTATCTAAATTAATATAATTAAATGCAAGTAAATTTTAATTATTTAGATAGTTATATTTATATTTAATCAAAAAAATTCAAATTATTTTTTTCCACCAGGGCTCTTGGCGGGCCTTATCGCTAATTTAAAATCGCGGTCTAAGAGCTTACTCTACTTTTGAGTTACTTTATGCTACTGTCTTTTTCCAAGTAGCGTTCTGGCCAGTAAACCTTAACCGAGGATATGAGCTCTCTTCCCATGAATTTTGACTTACCTGAGATAAAAGACAAGGTTTTTAGCGGACAGGCCTTATCATTTGAGGAGGCTTTGGGCGTTTTGAGTTGCCCGGACGAAGCTCTGGCGGCTCTTTATGAGGTCGTCGGCGCTCTGCGGCGCAAGTATCGCGGTCGGACAGTGGCCATCCAGGTCATCACCAGCGTAAAAAATGGCGACTGTGGCGAGGATTGCCACTATTGCGCCCAGTCCTTGACCGCCACAACCGATCTCGACAAATATAGCCTTTTAGCGGAAGAGGCCCTGTTGCGAAAGGCTCGCCTCGGGGACCAAAATAAGATCACCCGCCACTGCCTGGGCTTCAGTGGTTTGAGGTTCTCGGACGCGGAGATCGAGACGTTCTGTCGGCAAATCGCCTTAGTCAGACAAGAGTCTTCGACACCCATCTGCTGCTCCATCGGATTTTTGACCCGGTCGCAGGCTCTCCGGCTCAAGGCGGCGGGAGTCAGTCGAATCAACCACAATCTCAACACCAGCGCTCGCTTTTACAGTAGCATTTGCTCAACTCACTCTTTTGAGGAAAGGCTGGAAAATTTAAGGCTCTTTAAGTCAGTTGGCCTGGAGATCTGCTGTGGGGGTATTGTGGGTATGGGCGAAGAGCCTACGGACGTGGTGGATATGCTCCTGACTTTGCGAGATTTGGAGCCAGCCTCTGTCCCGATTAATTTTTACGTTCCCATTTCAGGGACTTCCCTGGCCAGTCGGAACCCGCCACAGTTGAGCCCCAAGTATTGCCTCAAGGTTTTAGCTTTGGCCAGGATGATTCTTCCCCAGGCCGAGATCCGGTGCGCGGCGGGACGGGAAAGATACCTGGCCGACCAGACTGACTATGTCCTGGCCGCGGCTGACTCCATCTTCGCTAATGGTTATTTGACCGTGGATGGTCTGGGATTGGAGCCGGCTCTGGCCGAAATCGCCAAGGCTGGTTACACGGTTGTCTGGGGTTAAGCCAGGTTAGGGCGGCGAGAATTTTTAAATTATGGCTTGGGTTGATCTCAGATGAAGGTGGTCGCGAGTTGGTCTCATCGCGACCACAGAGAGAGATGACTCCGGGCTTTAGGTGTCCCGGCCCCGGGCTTTTCGCCCGGAGCCTGGTTGTTTTAGGGTTAGATTCAAAGCAGCTCCAGTTCTTCAAAGACAATTTTCTTGTTTTTCGCTGAAGTGGAGCCGATTTGCTGGCGAAGCAGGCGTTTGGCCTGGCGGCTCAATTTGACCGTGGCGTTCGGTCGCTTGGCCAGCCACTCCAAAAGGAGGGCCAACAGAGTGTCCTCATTCTGACCCGGCGTCTCTATTTGGGATAGGAGATCCAGAGTATTTTTCAACCTGGGCCAATTGGGGGAGCTTTCCAGGGAGACTCGGAAAGAGTCCCAATCGCCCGCTTGGGCCGCCTGGTTCAAGAGGGCGAGAGCTTCGTCGAAATTGAAAGAGGGGAAAATTTCGCGTCTGCACAGTATTTCACTGTCATATCTGGGGTGACGAAGCGAACTCGTCGCTTTGGGGGCAATGTAGTTTCGATGCTCGAGGCCAGGAATATTTAGGAGTTTGGACTTGCCAAAAAAACCAGCGACCATTTGCGGAACTTTGTGGATGGTCGGCAATTGGTCGGCCTTGTCCGCGTCTCGCTCCAGAACCAGGATCATGGAGGTATGCGGGCTGACTAAGCGGTATTTGAGAGCCAGCTGGCGGGCGACTTTTTCGCTCTTAGCCATCTGGAGCCTTCTCGCCCCGGCCAGTCTGGCCAGAAAAGTCAGTTGGCTGGGAACCAGCGATTTCGCCTTGGCCTCATACTTTTGTTCGGCCTGGACCCAGGAGAGGGTTGGCGGGGAGGACGGGAGTTCTTTGAAGCCAGCCATGGCGTGGACAGTCACCCCGTTATAAAGACAAGGGGAGACAGGGATTTCCCAGAGCGGCTTTTTACCCCAATCCACCCGAACTTTGGAGGCGGTCGGAGTTTTCAGTTTCCCTAAAATGTTGGTCATGGCCAGAGTCGCGTTTTCTCCCGGGCTTAAATACTCCATCGCCCCCATGGTCTCCGTGGCCAGTTTACTGATGACCTCCGCCCCCGGGGCCAGGCCAATCCCGATGGTAAAAACTCGCTGCCCGGATTTGAGGCCAGTGGCTAGGATATCGTCCACTCCCCAGACCGCCCCGTCGGTAATCAACAAGACCTTGGCCGGGGTTAGCTCGGTTGAGGCCGGAGTGATTTCGGTGAAGACCGCCGCCAGGGCTAGGCCCATTTCCGTGCCACCCAGGTCAGCGTCAATGCTCATGATCACTTTTTCCAGTTGTTGGCGCGTGGGCTCGGTCAGAGGAGTCAATTTTTTCAAGGTATGCTCCACCCGCGAGCCAAAGCGCGTCAGGGACACGTGGTCCTGGGGGCCCAGGATTCGCAGCAGGGCCAGCAGAGCTTTTTTAGCCAAGTCTATGTTGTCCCCGCCCATGGAGCCAGAGCAATCCAGCAAGATTTTGAGCGTCAAGGGTTCCGCGTAATCGGGTAATTGGGGACCGAAACCGGCCACGATGACTTTTTCGTCGCCATCGTCCACGGCGACCGCGTAAGAAAGGGAGGAGAGCTTTTCCAGCGACAGAACAAACTCCCGGTCCAGGAAGGCCTGGCTTTCCAGATTGACTGTTACCTTCTCCTCCCCGCGCTCCAGGCGGATCTGATGGCTGGGGGAGCTGATCAGGGCCTGGGAGATTTCGCCCAGCAGATCGATTTTAAGAGAAAAAGGATACTCGGCCAGGAGACTGAAATCGGGGGTCTGGTGAGGCTCCAGGCCTCCGGCCTTCTGGGGATCCCCATAGTACATGGGGGCGATGACCGTCGGGATGGTCAGTCGGATCCGGTCGCCGTCATAGCCCAGGATCTGAGAGAACTGGACTTCCACGGTCACTTCCTCCTTGGCCATAACATTGCCCAGGTTGACGGTGTAAAGGCCATCTCGGCCCAGCTCAATCAGGATGGCGCTGTCGCCTTGGTCGATGGAGTCCTCATAAATCCGGGTGGCCACTTTTTTCTCCTTGACCACGGCCGTCAAGGTCTTCTCCCCAATGGTGGCCTTGACCTCCAAAAGCTCGGAGCCCAGGGGCAGAGGAAAGGTGTAGACGATCTCCAGGTTTTTGTCAGTCTCATTCAGATAGCGCTGGCGGAGAGTCATCTCCAGGCTCAGACCCTCCAGGCGCCCGAGGGCCTGGACCGATTTTAGAGCCAGACTTTCTCCCTCCTGGGACATCAGGCTGGGATTGTCGACGCTCGGGTTGTAAGCCGGCCTACTTAACATGCGGATCCTCCATCATCGCGGGCCCCACAAAAAACAGCCCGTGGATTTTTAGTGGCCAGTTTTGTCATCCTCTATCTTCTTGGTCTCTTCCACGATCGCCCGGATCAGCCGCCGGATTTCCTCGGACGTTAGAGACACCTCTTTCGAAGAAATGGTCAGCTCAATTCCCGGGGCCACCAGGACATGGCTTTTGATGACCAGGTCCCCAATCTCCTGACTGGGCTGATAGTTGGCCCGGTCAGGCGGCTCGCGCAATAGGCGGCGGACCGCCTCCAGAGAAAAGCCCTCCGCGGTCAATTTTTTGATCTGGACAAGTTCCTCCAGATGTCGCTCGGTGTAATGGGCGCCCCGGCCCTCGCCGACTGGTCGGTCGATGAGGCCGATCTGAATGTAATAGCGAGCCGTCCGGCGACTGAGCCCGGTGAGGGCGCAGAGCTTGTCGAGGCTGAAGGTTTTCTCTTCCATCCCAAAATCCCCAGCAGATTAGCACTACAAACTAAAAAAAATCTTCTACTAAAAGCTAAGTAGCTGAAATCAATAGAAAAAATTTTTTTTGACATTTGTCGAAAAACCCTTGACAAA
>JAISMU010000141.1 GCA_031276635.1 Deltaproteobacteria bacterium
CGGCGCCTGGCTGTGGAAGGATTATTGGTGGGTGTTGATACATCTGTTGTTGCCAGGGGCGGCCTTATTCCTGTTGTGGTTGCGCCGGGCGAATATTCTCGCGAGCCTGACGTTTTAAGTTGGTCGGAGGTGGGGTTCGAGCTAATCGCGGAGCTAAGCCTAATTAAGTTTAATTTTGGCCCGATTCCTCCAGGTCAGGCTCTTTAGGTCTGTTTAAATTGGATCTAGTTAAAGAAGGAAGAAGTATAAATTTTTTTTGGTTAGTTGGTGACATGAATTAGTATAGTGTTTTGAGGATAATTTTAAGGTAAGCGGATTTTAACCATAGATATAAAGAATAAATAGTTGTCTAGTCTCACTGGCTCGAGGTAAAGATTGCCTTGAAAAAAATTCTTCTTATTGTCTTAATCCTGTTTTTAGGCGCCCTAGCTTTTGTGGCCACCATGGCCTTGGCTTTATTCCAGGGTTGGCCCAATTGGGTGGGTATTATTCCCCTGGCCTTGATTTGGGGCGGCCCGGTGGCTTATCTGGTCGGGAAGAGTTTTTTGGCCTGGCTGGCCCGACGACGTTACGCCAAGTCTCTTTTGGCCTCGGAAAAAGCCGCCATCTCCCCGGTGGGGTCCAGCCCCTTGCGGCTGCAGTGGCGTCAGGGCCTGCAGTCGTTGCGCCCGGCCTCCTTCGCCGGCTCCATCGACCCGACCAAGGATATGGGCTGGTTCCTGATGTTGGGGCCGCCCAGCTCGGGTCAGTCCGAGGCCTTGATGGAGTCAGAGCTTTTAAGCTCCCTGCGGGCGGTGGGCAATGAGTCCCAGGCCACAGACCAGGTTGGCTGCGACTGGTATCTGTTTGACCAGGCGGTCATTCTGAAGGTCAAAGGCCTGGTGAGTGAGCCCGGGGGAGCGCCCGACCCGGTCGAGTGGGCCGATTTTCTGGAACTTTTAAAGAGCTCCAAGCGCCAAAAGCCTTTGGAGGGGATTGTCCTGACCATCCCGGCCGAGCTGCTGGAGACGGGCCAGGAGGATAACCTGCGGATTCTGATGGGCCAGATCCGGGATCGCCTGGACGCCCTGGCTCAGGCCACGGATCAGAGCGCTCCGGTGTATCTGTTGTTGACGCGTTTGGACGTCATGGGCGAGTTGGCCGAGGGGCTGCGGCTGTTTGAGGCCAGTGGCCGACCGACGGCCATCATGTTGGACCCCAACTCCCCGCCGGAGGCTGAGCTGATTCGGGAGGGCCTGGAGGCCAGGTTTCTGGAGCTTTTGATTGAGAAACTTAACCCCGCCAAGCCGTTGGGCCTGGCTCCGATTTTAGGGGCCCAGGAGAGCCTGAAGAGCCTGGAAAGGGCTTTGCGCCTGATTATTTCCATCTTGACCCGCAAGTCCTTCTACGCCCCGGCCTCCCGGATCCGGGGAGTTTTCTTTTCCACCCGGGCCGACCTGGAGCGGGATTCGCCCATTCAGGGGGCAGAGGACAGCCTGACCCGGCGGCGCTCGCGACCGGCGGGCTTGAGCCAGAGCCTGGCGGACTTCTTCAGCCGGATTCTGCCGGCCAACCGCCAACTGACCGAGCGGCTGAACCTGCCGGGCGGGCGGCGCCAGAAAATCATTGTGGGGCTGACTTTGGGGGTCTATGTCCTGGCTTTTCTGTTGGCTCTGGCCTTTCTGATTGAAACGCGCTACAACCAGCGGATGAGCCAGGTTATCGGCTCGGCCCGGTTCATCTTGGGCCTGCCGGATACCGGGCCGCTGGAGTTTTTGGGGCGGGCCGATGGCCTGGATTACACGCTGGATCAGCTGGAGGTCCTCAAACCCAAGTTTTGGCCGGTCTTCTGGCAGACCCGGGCCGATAAATTCGCCAAAGAAATCCACCAGCGGTTTCTGGACACCTTTGAGGTGGCCAACAATCAAGTTATGGACGCTCTCGACTCTCAGCTCAAAAGCGTCACCTCCACCGAGGACCCGCGTTTCGGCATGACTCTCCGGCAGTTGTTGTGGCTTTATGAGGTCCTGGACAACTATGACCAGAAAAAGCCCTATAAGGAACTGTCCCACTCATTTCCCAATCTGTCCATGGATTTCAAGGGAGCCAGCCACTCCATCTGGACCCTGGTGTATAACAAGGTCCTGTTTGAGTACCTCGCTCGCCGGCCCGCCGACTACGGGCCGAAAAGGTACCTGGAGCGGACCCGGCGTCTCATTGAGTTGGCCTTGTCCCAGGACGAGGCGGCGGATCTGAATTGGCTGGTGGCCTGGGCCAATAACCTGCCCGAGGCCAATGAGATCACGGTGGCCGGCTTCTGGGCGCCGTACGGGGTCATTATTCTGGAGTCCGATGGACCCGACCAGGACGCGGGGATCATTCCCGGGGCCTACACCTTGGAGGGGCGGGAGGCCATCTGGGACGTCACGGCCCAGTTGATCAACGCTTATCGGCGCTTTCAGGGCCCGATAGTCGAGAATCGGGAAATCGCCCTCAAAACCAAGTTTGACCAGGATTACCTCCAGCAATGGCGCAGTTGGGCCAAGTATTTTCTGGCGGTTTCCACTCAGCGGGCGACGATGCCTTTTCTGGACGGGGAAATTCAATCCCTGGAGTTGGGCTCGCCTTATAACCGGGTCCTGGAGTTGTTGAATCGGAATTTGACCCCATTTCTGGGCAACGACACAACGGCGATCTGGCTGAAAAACATTGAGCTCGACGGGGCGATTCTGAAATGGGCTGAGGTCAAGGCCTCCCTGGGCCAGAACAAGGGGGGGTTGGGCAAAGTGGCCGCTTACTCCCAGGCCACCAGGGCCATAAAAAGCCACATGCCCGACTATTTGTATCGGACGGACTTTTTAAGGCGGATTATGGAAGCTGAGCCGTTGGCCAGTGAGTTGAAATCCCATATGAACAAATTGGAGGACATGGTCCGCGGCGATCCTGAAGAGGCCTTCAAGCTCGTGGCCAGCCACTTTGGTGGACCGACTTATGGGGACGCGCTCGGGTCGCCTTTCAACCTGGCCGAGAAGGCCTTGAAAGGTTATTCGGACTTGATTTACGCCTCGCCGGACGAGTCGGAGGATCTGGTGGTGGCCATGCGGCGGGCGACCATAGAGTTCCAGAAGTCCCAGCTCGTCAACCTGGTCGCCCGGCGGATTGATGAGAAGTGGCGCTCCGAGGTGGTCGCCCCGGTGCGTTTTTTGGGCGAGGAGGACACCAATAAAGCCCTCTATGGCCCCGATGGCCTCATCCACAAGTTTGAGAAGGCCATCTGCGCCCCATTTTTGAACGCGGGCCAGGGCGAGGCGGGTTACAGCGCTCGAACCTGGGAAGGCTTGAAGTTTCCCTTCACCGATGACTTTCTCCATCTTCTGACCGTTGGCAACAAGTCCTTTTCCCAGGAGCCCATTCTGGACAGTTACCAGGTGGTCATCTCGGCCGTGGCCGCGCTGGTCGACAAGGACGCCAGGGAGAAACCCCAGCGGACGACCCTGACTCTCAAGAGCACGGACTCGTTGCAGACCATGGACATTTTCAACTACCCCATCTCCAAGACTTTCACCTGGAAACCAGAGACGGCCGGGGACACCGAATTAGCCATAATCATGCCGAGTCTGGAGTTGTATCTGAACTACAGCGGGCCTTACGCCTTCGCCGGGTTTCTGCGCGATATTCTTAGAGGGGAGATGATTCTCAAACCCGCGGATTTCCCTGATCATCAGGAGCGACTGGAGGCCCTGGGCGTCTCCGAGATCCGTCTGATCATCAGAGCCGATGGGGCTTTGCCGGTTATTCGGTTTCTGGAGTTGAGCCCGATGCCCTTGCCCACCTCCATTGTAAAGGCCATCTCATGACTAATCACGCCCGTTATCTGTTGATTCTGGTCCAACTGGTCTGGCTGACGGCCATGGGCCTGGTTTACGTTTCCATGGGCGAGAGCCAGCCGGTGGACCCTTTAGCGCAAGCCTCGGCTTACCGTTACCAGGCCATGGCCAACGACTTGGAAGCGGAAACGCTCACCCCCGAGGCCCCGGCCAGCCCGGCTCCGACGCCAGCCAAGCCGATGACCTCGGCTCAGGCGAGCCCGGTCCCGGCTGACGCGACCAGCTCAGCGCCCCGAGAAACTATGGTTAAGGTGGTCCCGGTCGCCTACCAGGCTTCCCCCAGGCGGGAGAGCCTGGGGGTGGTCGAGCCCGAGCCCCGGAAGCGGGAAGAGCCTGAGGGCCTGGCCGGGTTTGGGGCCTGCCCGAGCGGACAGGGTCAGGGGGTCTTCAAGGGGATGTCCGGGAGCTATGACCACAAGGGCCGGTATGTTCTTTTCCTGGAGTTGGAGGGGGAGGTCGGGGACTATACCTGGCGGACCTCTCTCCATGACGGGCCCGGGGTGACTTACGTCGACTTCGCTGGTCGGCTCCAGTTCACCCGGGAGCTCTACAAAATAAAACCCGCCCAGGGACCGGCTTTGCAGGCCAGGTTAGGTCTCCATCGGGGTTTTACCCGGGTCAGCTTGACTTATAGCTCGAAGCGCGCCCCCAAGGAAGCCGGGGTTGAGGTTTACTGCCGTCCGGGTGAGGTGGCCCTGCGCTACTCCTTTGAGGGGACCTCGCTGTTGACCGGGCCCCAGCTCCTGACCTGGCCCATGGTCTTGGGCCAGCGCCCCGAGGCCTGGCCGGCCGCCGGGGTTCTGGCCAACATTTTGAAAGCGCAAGAGGCTGAGGGAAAGTCCCTGGCCCGGGACTTGGACAAAGTGGTCTTCTACTCTCTGGATTCGGCGAGGGCGCTTGAGGAGGCCCCGGCGACCGGGTTGGCCCTGCCCGGGGAGCCGAAAGAGCCTGTGGCCTCGACCGAACCCGCGGAGTTGAGCGAACCCGCGGCTCCCCAGGCCGAGACCCCCGCCGCGGCGACCCAGCCGGTCGAGTCGCCCCCGGCTCCGTCTCCTCCCAAACCGGCTGAGGCCGAGCCAGCGGGAGCCAAGGTGGAGGCGACCCCTCCAGTTGAGCCCACCAAACCGGCTGAGGCCGAGCCAGCCCGGCCCGAGCCAGCGGGAGCCAAGGTGGAGGCGACCGCTCCAGTTGAGCCCAGCCCCGCTAAAAAAGCCGAACAGGTCTTGCCGGCCAAACTGGCTGACAAGGCTGAAGCGGAACTCGCCCTGGTTGACGAGGAGGGCAGTGGGGATGTCTCGTTTGATGATGAGATCGAGTGGATTGATGAGTTCCTGAGGGAGGAGGCCGCTCAGGATGGGGCCATCGGGGCAGCGACTCAGAGCGAGCCGCCGGCGACGGGAATGTACCAGCCTTGGTCAGAATTTATCCCGAACCAGGTTAAGGGACGGGGAACCTTATTTTTTCTGCGCGGTCAGCCCTGGCCCCAGGGGCGCCGCTACATCCTGCTGGTGGAGCCCACTGGCGAGCCGGGTGGGATCTTGGTCAAGTACCCCGCTCCTGGGACAACCGAGGTGGTATTTCTGGGGGATTTCAAGGTAGATGACCAGGTTCCCCAGGGGCAGGTTGGCCCGGTTAAGGGCCACAAAATAGAGTCGCTCCCAGGATTGGTCCGGTTGAGCCTCAATTACGATCCCGAAGCCGCGCCTCAGGGGGTTCAGGTCAGGATCCTGCGACGGTTAGATCTTCTGGCGGTGGTTTATAATTTCGCCAGCTCGGCCAGCTGGGAGAAGGGCCAGACCGCGGCGTTGAGTCCGCCCGCCACTCAACCAGTTAAGGCGGCGGGCCCGGCCGCGCGACCAGGGCCAGCGGCGACTTCCGCCACTCAACCAGTTAAGGCGGCTTCCACCGCTCAACCTGTGAAGGCGGCGAGCCCGGCCGAGCGACCAGGGCCAGCGGCGACTTCCGCCACTCAACCAGCTAAGGCGGCGAGCCTGGCCGCTGAGCCAGTGTCGGCGGAGTTGGTTGAGCTGGAGCCCCCATCAGTTGAGAGCCCGCCCAAGGCGAGATTAGAGGAGCCCGTCCCGCCAGCCCCGGTCGTGGGAATTGACGCGGAGCCTTTATTGGAGCCCGAGCCAGCCCTAGTGGTTCCGGCCCAGGACCAGGATCCCAGCCTCGGTCAGGGGAGCTTTGGGAAATTTAAGGGCGGTTACGATGAGGCGGGCCGTTACATTCTGGAAATGGAGTTTGACGGCCAGCTGGGTCAGTTCCGGGTCAACACAGATCAAGTCCAGGACGTGGTGGCCACCTATATTGATTTTCTGGGGGATTTCAAGTTCTCCCAGGAGGTTTTGCGCTCGCCCTCGGGTCGGGTTTTGAGGCTCCGCCTGGGCCGTCATCCGGGTTTCACGCGCCTGAGCTTGACCTATCGGACCGGTCAGGGGCCCAGGGAAGCTCAGGTCAGCGTGGAGCTTAAAGATAGTCGCCTGGTCATAACTTTCGAGTTTGTCGGCCAGGAGAAAAAGCCGGCGGCTTGAGAGATTTTTGGCGATAATGAAAGGATGGGCTGTTCTGGGTAGCTCTCAACCGCGAGGGGCTAAGTGGCGCGAAGAAGGGCTATTTGCTGGAAGGCGCGGGGTCGGGCCGCGCTCGCGGGTGGTTGAGAGGTTTGGCCGACGGTCGCCACCAACCAATCGCCAAAGGCTGGGGCCAGAATTATCTCGTGAGAGGCGGGAAAGTCTTTTGAGCCAGGAGGCTCAAGGAGCTTCTTAAGCCTCCCTTGGCTCCAAGTTTTGTTTGTCAGGAAAGACGCCTTCGCAAATACCCTGTTTTTTAAATTGTGTCTCAAATAAATTTAATAATTTCAATATATTAACGAGTGTAGTTTCTGAAAAAAATGTCTTTTGGCGAGGGCGTCAGGAAAAAGTGTTCCTGGCTGCGGCTAAGTTTGAGGGCCTTCCCGAGTTAGGATTTAAATGAATTTTTTAAATGTTTTATAAATATATGTTGGCCGATAATTATCTCGTTAAGGTTTTTGATCTCACGCTTGAGAGAGCGAAGGGGGTTATCGAGGTTCCCGCCAAAAAGACAGGGCCCTTCTGACTCCAGCTTTATTTTCCAACGGCTGATGGTTGAGATGGGAATGTTAAACTCAGCGGCCAGCTCCACCAAACTCCGACCACTGGCTATCGCCGTCACCGCGACATGGAACTTAAACTCATCAGAGTAAGTTTTTTTTGAGTTGCTCAACTGGGGCCTCCGCGATGAATTCGCCAGTTTTGGCGAGAGCCAGAATTAACAAGGTCAAGGGCGCTAGGCGATCCCGAGGGTCAAGTTGTCTCGGGTGGAATTTTCAGGCCCAAGGCCGAGTCTGGGTTGATGAGAGCCAGGCGTTGGGCGATGGCCGAGGCGTCCTGGGCGTGGTCTGGCCCCAGGGCCAGATAGATGTCGTAGATGGCGCTCAAGGCCTCAATGGCCAAGCTAGGCTCCCAGGTGTCCAGGCTCTGGGCGCTCAGGGTCGCCAAAAGCCATTGAGTGAGCCCCAGGGCCAGATCTTTTCGGCCCATTTTCAACCACAGTCGAGCCTCCATAATTCGGTAAGTCATTAAACCCCGGCCATCCGTGGGTCTTTTGGCGGGATTGGCCAAGGCCACCAGAGCCTCGCCCGGATTGCCTCGGGCCAGGGTTTTCAGCTCAACGAGACGGTCAGTCTCGCCGTCGGACTGGCTCTGGGCGCTGTTTTGCAGCCAGAGGCCGGTCTCCTCGGAGATCAGAGGGGTCCCGTCCTCAAATTTTAAAGTCCGCAAGGTTGGCCACATTTGCAGGAAAACTTGAATCTCCGCGGTCAGGGCCACGGCGGCTGTCTCATAGCCCAGGGCCTTCAGGCAGTCCACCCGAGTCTTGTGAAAATCCAGCCAAAAGGGGTAGCTGGCGACCTGAGCCTCTAAGGCCGCCAGGGCCTCAGCGGCCTGGCCCTTCTCCAGCAGAGCCTTGGTGGAGCTTAACATTTCTGGGGGCGGAACCGGTAGTTCGGTAAATGAGCCCGTCGAGGGGGGTGGCCCGGTCAGACGCAACCATAAAGCGATCTGCGTCAGCTTATAACGCCAGGGATCTTTTAAAGGCAAGTTGGTTTGTAAATAATCCCGCAGGGCGACCATGAAGATTTTCAGGGCCTCTTGCGGGTCTTGGGCGGCAGGCTGGCTTGGGGCGGCTGAAGGGCTGGCGGCGGCTTGGGCGGTGGGGGCTGCCGAGGCTTCCTTGGCGGCGGAGCCCGCCTGATTGGGGTCAGGAGCGTTGGCCGGGGTAGCCGGGCTCGGCTCCTCCAGGAGGGGCAGGTTTTTGACCAGGTTGACGATCTCAGCCAGATTGACCAGATCCCGCTCGGCCAGGATTTTGTCGAGCCTTTTGAGGGATTCGACCATCAGGTTGGAGTTGGTCGGGCTCAGTTTTCCGTCAAAGCGCTTTAAGCAAACCAGGGTTTTTTCCCGCCACCAGTCCAAAGAGTTGACGCGGGCCCTTAAGCGTTTGACGGGGGGGTAAAAGTTATCCCAAAAGCGCTCAAGGAACTCGCTCAGGAAAACCGCCACTGTGGCCAGAATGGTCAGAGGTCGCGTTTCCAAAAGAGCCAAGGCCAGATAGACCGCCACGGTCAGGTCCTTGGAGCTCTGGGCTAGGATTTTTTGCCCTAACTCCACCACCAGACGCCAGTTGACCCCGGTTTGGACCCCAGAGAGGGCTGACATGCGCTCAATTTCCGCCTGAATGGCCAGGTAATCAGCCTCCTGGCGGATTTCCTGGCCACAGGGATTGTCGCCTGGGATGGGTTCGGTCCCCAGTTGGACTATTTGCTGGTCGATGATTGATTGGCCGGTGACTGCTTGGTCCATGATTTATAGGTCCATGATTTATTGGTCCACGATTGTTTGCCCCAGGTTTGTTTGACTCTGTCGGGTTGAGTCTTGCCTTAGTCCCTTAAGAGGGGTCAGCTAGGTCCCGGTCAAACTCAATTTTAAAGCCCTGGCTCTCGTCCAAGCCCAGGTTGATGGTCTTGGGCTCCGGCAGGCTCTGGGACATGCGGCTCAGAATCTCCTGAGCCATCTGAGGCATGACTTGAGCCGACAGCAGCCGGTCAATGTCGCGGGCCCCGGTTTGATTGTCCAGACAGCGATCCGCGATGAAGCTCACCACTTCCTCGCCATAAACCAGCTCGGCTCCGTTGTTGGTCGCGATTAAACGAGCCAGCCCAGCCAGTTTCAAAGCCGCGATCCGTCTCAGAGCCTCATGGTCCAGAGTCCGATAAGGCACAATGGTCATGCGAGCCAGGAGAGCCGGCTGAAAGTGGTTAGCCAGGGTCGGGCGGATGGCCTCAATCACACTGGCCAGATCGTCCCGAGGGGTGGAGTTGGAGACGCTCTCAATGATGGTCGAGGCCAGGTTGGAGGCCAGAAGAATGATGGTGTTGGCGAAGTTGACGGTCTTGCCCTCAGCGTCGGTTAAAACCCCTTTGTCAAAAACCTGGTAGAAGATGTTCAGAACATCGATGTGGGCCTTTTCGCACTCATCCAAAAGGATGACCGAGTAAGGCTTTTGCCTGACCGCCTCAGTCAGCAAACCGCCCTC
>JAISMU010000169.1 GCA_031276635.1 Deltaproteobacteria bacterium
GTTGGCTGGCTGGCCGCCACTCTCAGACCAGTTTAGCCAATCGCCAGTCCGACCTGATTTAGCTATTCCACTTTTTTTTATTAATTACGCGATGTTACTCTATTTTGGCGGCCAAACCTCAGGCGGGCTCTCGGCTGACCAGTTTTAGTTCGAATTTCGGTGGCCAAAATTAGAATCGTTGAAACGCTACTCGCTACTTAATTGCTTGTTTTATTGGATTTGGCTATAATTAAAATTATGGATCCCGATTTTCTTTTGGGTCGAAACAGGAGTTTTTCAGCCCGTGAATAACAGTCTTTTAGCCGGCTGCCCCTCAGGCGGCTGTGGGGCCAAGCTGGACCCAGCCTTATTGGCCCAGCTGCTAGCCCAGCTCCCCCCCCAGTTCCGCCCCGAGCTTCTGGTCGGCTTTGACACCAGCGATGACGCGGCGGTCTGGCGGCTGACCTCGGAGCTGGCCCTCATCTCCACCGTGGACTTCTTTCCGCCCATGGTCGAGGATGGTCGGCTTTTTGGCCAGATAGCCGCCACCAACGCCTTAAGCGACATCTACGCCATGGGCGGCCAGCCCCTCCTGGCCCTGAGCCTAGTCAACTTTCCCCAGGACCTGGACCCGGCCATCCTGGGGGAAATCCTGGCTGGGGCCGCTGAGACTGTTCAGCGAGCCGGAGCCTGCCTGGCCGGGGGCCACTCCATCTACGACCCCCTGCCGAAGTTCGGGCTGGCCGTGACCGGCTTGGCCCACCCCGAGCGGATCCGGCGCAACAACACGCTAGAGATAGGCGACGCCCTGATTCTGACCAAGCCCCTGGGGGTCGGCCTCATTCTCAGCGCCTATCGGGCTAAGGTGGCTTTAGAGGAAGATTTTGCCCGGGCGGTCGCGTCCATGACCCGGCTCAACGACCAGGCCGCCCGAGTCATGAGCCAGTTTCCAACGCGGGCGGCCACCGATGTCTCTGGCTTTGGCCTTTTGGGTCATCTGGCCGAGATGGCTGGCCAGGACTTCGCCATCGGCCTGGATTTCGCCTCTATTCCCATTCTCCCGGGGGCCTCGCGTTACGCGACGGAGTTTCTCACCAGCGCCCTGGCCCAACGAAACCGCAACTTTCTGGCCCCCAGGGTCGATTTGAGCTCCTTGAGCGGGGCTCAGGAGGAAATCCTCTTTGATCCCCAGACCTCGGGTGGACTTTTAATCAGCCTCCCGCCGAACCGGGCCCAGGAGCTGGTGGCGGCTCTCCAGGCTCAAAATCCGGGCGCGGCCATAATTGGCCAGGTTTTCCCCCGCCGGCCCCAAGAACCCACTATCTTTGTCCTTTAAACTTAGTCCTTTATGCCCCATCTGAGAGGTTCCCATGACAACCATTAACACCCTGGGCCTTCCTTGCCCGCTACCGGTCATCCACGCCAAAAAAGCCCTCCGGGAGGCGACCGTTGGTCAAGTCGTAACTGTTTTGGTCGATAACGACATCGCGGTTCAGAACCTGGAAAAAATGGCTAAAACCCAGGGCCACCAGGTGGCGACCACGCCTCAGGGGGCCAATTTTGAGGTGGCCATTACCGTGGGCCACCCTGTAGCCGTCCCCAGCCAGGAAGGGGGCCTGGTGGTGGCTATCAGTCGGGGAACTTTGGGGAGCGGCGACGAGAAACTGGGCCGAAACCTCTTGAAGGCCTTTATCTTCTCCTTGACGGAGCTGGAACCCTGGCCGGAGTATCTGTTGTTTTTCAATGGCGGAGCCTTTTTAACCTGCCAAGGCTCGGACAGCCTCAAGGATCTTCAAGATCTGGCCGACCGCGGAATCATCATCGGGACCTGCGGGGCCTGCCTTGATTATTACGGTTTGCGGGACCAGCTGAAGGTGGGGGCGGTTACCAACATGATGGCCATTGTGAGCGCGATGGGGCAGGCCAAGCGGCTGATCAATGTTTGAGAACGGCCGGAAATAACCAAAATAAAGCCTGAATAACGCCCGGGGGCGGCGGTCGGACTTAGTCCGACCGTTTTCCGCAAGACCCCAAGCCCGAAGGCAGAAGTTTGGCGCCGGCCATTTCAAGGAATTATATGATTCAATTTAAACCCTTAAAAAACTGGTTTTTCCCGGTTTGCTCAAATCCGTTATAATGCCCAGGTAGCGATTGGCCGGACGATCGCTAGTCGAGGAAACTTTTTCCAGAGGTGTTGGAAATGTCAGGGCCAACCGAAGCGCTCAAAAGCATTCCCAAAGTTGAAAAAGTCATCGCCTGGGCTCAAGAGGACCTGGACCTGCAGGAACATACCCACTCCCGGCTCCTCAAGGCCGTGCGCCAGGTTCTGGCGCAACTGCGCGAGGACCTGTTAAATAAACGCCTGGAGGCGATTCCTGATGACCAGCGGATCCTGAGCCTGGTCCGGGCCCGGGCCCTGGACCTCAAGCGGGCCCAGTTAAGGCCCTTGATCAACGCCACCGGGATCGTCCTGCACACCAACCTTGGTCGGGCCCCCCTGGCGGTGGAGGCTCTGGAAAGAGTGACCCTGGTGGCTGGCTCCTACTCCAACCTGGAGTATGACTGCGTCACCGGCCAACGCTCGGACCGCCAGAAGCCAGTCGAGGATCTGCTGATGGATCTGACCGGGGCGGAAGCGGCCATGGTGGTCAACAACAACGCCGCCGCCCTGTTTCTCCTGATGGTTACCCTGGCCAAGGGGCGGCGAGCCCTCATTTCCCGGGGGGAACTGGTGGAAATCGGCGGCTCCTTTCGGTTGGCCGACATCATTGAGGCCGCCGGGGCTCGCCTGCTGGAGGTGGGCTCAACCAATCAGACCAGGCTTACCGATTATCGCCAAGCCCTGGTTGAGGACGACATCGCCTTGGTCTTGAAGGTCCACGCCGCCAACTTTAAACAGATCGGCTACTCCGGCCAGGCGGAGATTGAGGAGCTGGCTCCCCTGGCCCACCTGAATTCCCTACCGCTGGTGGTGGATCTGGGAAGCGGGACCCTTCTGGATCTCTCGCCCCTGGGCCTCCAGGAAACCCCCATCAAAAAAGCCCTGGCCCAGGGAGCCGACGTGGTCAGCTTCAGTGGCGACAAACTCCTGGGTGGCCCCCAGGCCGGCTTGATTGTGGGGAGCCGGGCCCTGGTCTGCCAGCTGAAATCCCACCCGCTGGCCCGAACGGTCCGACCGGACAAGATGACCCTGGCCGCCCTGGAGGCTACCCTCATTCTGGCCCAGGATCCCGAGGAGGCCAAAAAAAGAATTCCCATCTGGCGGGCCCTGTCGCTGACTGAGGAGGAACTGAAAAATCAGGCCAGTCGCCTCAAAAGAATCCTGGGGCCGTTTCCCGGGCTGCGGCTATATCTGGCCCGGGTGGAGAGCCAAGCCGGTGGCGGGGCGGCCCCAGAGCAGCCTCTCCCCTCCTGGGCGGTGGCCATTGAGAGCCTGGTCAACAACATCGCCCTCCTGGAAGAGCGGCTGCGTTACCAGAAAACCGCGGTCGTGGCCCGAGTCAATCGCGATCGCCTGCTGTTGGACGTCCGGACCATTGACCCGGCTGATTTCCCCACCGTCAAAACCAGCCTGACGCAGGCCTGGGCGGAGCTGGTTGGGAGCCCCTACACTGTCCCGAGCCACGTGGATACGCCGGAAAAAGAGAGCAGATGACCGATTGGCGCGATTATCTTGAGCGGGCCCGGGCTTACCACGGCCACCTGTGCAGCGGTCAGATTCTGGGCCTGCGCCTGGTTTTAAAAGGCCTGGCTCTGTTAGGCCTCGATCCGGCCGCGCCCCAAAGGGATCTGATGCTCTTTATAGAGACCAACCGGTGCCTAGCCGACGCGGCCTATGTGGTAACTGGGATCACTCTAGGCCGACGGCGCCTTTTGGTGTATAATTTCGGCAAAGCGGCCATGACCTTTCTGGATCTCAGGACTAACCAGGCGTTTCGGGTGGCGGCCAGGTCCGACATCCGGCCTGACAAGAGCGAAAAAGACCTGGTGGCTTTCTGGGGCCGCTATGACGATGACCAGATTTTGAGCGTCCAGAAAGTGGTTATAAATCTGCGGCCCGAGGATCGGCCCGGCAAACCCTTGCGCCGGATCACCTGCCCCCGCTGTGGGGAGGACGTCCTGGATGGCCGAGACACGCTCGTCCAGGGCCAGGCTATCTGCCGGTCCTGCGCTGGGGAGGCCTATTACCAGATCCCCGAGCCAACCCCAGAGACTACCCCTGAATAGGCCGCCTGGCCCAAATTTCCGGCTAAGAATCAGCCTCTCAAAGCCCCTCGCCGCCCAACCCCGCCTCGGGCCGACTATCTTTGGGTTTTTCTATCTCAATCATTACAGAATTTTATTGACAAATTTCCCCCAAAAGGCTTAAGATAAACTGACGCTTCCAGACTAGGCCGACCCCGGCCTGACCTGACTCTACGGGGAAGACGAGCGGCTGAGAAATCCAGGTCCAGGGGTTTCGAAGGCGCGGGAGAGTTTTTCAGCCAGGGCTCCCCACCAACCCAGAGTCAGATCTATGAGATGGATTTTTCTGGTAGGGGCTCCCCCAGCTCAGGACGGCGATGGAACTCGCTTCTGAGCGCGCTTTGGGCCAGGTTTTTCCCAGGCCCCATCAGGAAGTTTTTGTCGCGGCCTTTCCCTGGTTCCGCGCCGCGAATGGAAAAGGACATGGCTTATGCCAATCAAGGAAGTCCAGACCACTTGCTCCTACTGCGGGGCTGGTTGTCAAATCCTCTTCAAGGTTGATCCTGACCAGAATAAGATTCTGGAGGCGGTTCCGGCCCAGGGTCGGACCAATGAGGGAACTCTGTGCCTCAAGGGCCATTATGGTTGGGATTACATCAACGATCCCCAGATCCTCACCAAAAGGCTCAAAAAACCCATGATCCGCCAAGGTGGCAAGGGTGCTCCCCTGGTCGAGGTCAGCTGGGACGAGGCGGTCAATCACGTGGCCAGCCGTCTCTCAGAGATCAAGGCCAAACATGGGCCTGACGCCATCATGTGCACCGGGTCGGCCCGGGGAGCTGGCAACGAGGCCAACTACATCATGCAAAAATTCGCGCGGGCGACCATCGGGACCAACAACGTTGATCACTGCGCTCGAATATGACACGCTCCCTCAGTAGCGGGTCTACTGTACTCATTAGGATCAGGAGCCATGAGCAACGGCGTTCACGAGATTGAGGACGCCAAGCTTTTATTAGTTTTCGGGTATAACGGGGCCGACTCCCACCCCATCGTGGCTAGGCGGATAGTCCGGGCCAAGCGGAAGGGAGCCCAAATCATCTGCGTCGATCCCCGCCGGATTGAGACGGCCAGGATCGCCGACCTCCACCTCCAGCTGAAAAACGGGTCCAATCTGGCCCTGGTTAACTCCCTGGCCCACGTCATCATTGAGGAGGGCCTGACTGATAACGCTTTTATCGCCGAGCGCTCCCATGGTTTTGACGAGCTCAAGGAGCTGGTCAAAAAATACTCGCCCGAGGCGGTCGCCGACATCACCCAGATCCACCCGGACGATATCCGTAAGGCCGCCCGGCTGTACGCCACCAGCGGACAATCCATGATTCTTTACGGCATGGGGGTCTGCCAGTTCGCTCAGGCCGTCAATGTCGTCAAGGGCCTGGCCAATTTAGCCATCATGACCGGCAACTTCGGGCGCTGGGGCGTGGGCATCGGCCCGGTGCGTGGCCAGAATAACGTCCAGGGCGCCTGCGACATGGGGGCTCTCCCCAACTCCTACCCTGGTTACCAGAACGTGACCATCCCGGAGGTCCAGGCCAAGTTCGAGAAAGCCTGGGGCGTCCCGCTCTCCAATAAGGTTGGCGTGCCCCTGACCCACGTGCCTCGTTACGTTCTCCATGAGCCTGAGGACAAAAAAATCCGGGCCTATTACGTTTTTGGCGAGGATCCGGCCCAGTCAGACCCAGACCTGAACGAGGTGCGCGAGTCGCTGGAGAAACTGGAGTTTCTGGTGGTTCAAGACATTTACATGACCCGGACCAGCCAGTACGCCGACGTCATCCTGCCCGCCACTGGCTGGAACGAGCACGACGGGGTCTTCACCTGCTGCGACCGGGGATTTCAACGGATCCGCAAAGTCATTAACCCACCTCCGGACGCCGATGTCCTGACGGACTGGGACATCATCAGCCGGATCTCCACGGCCATGGGCTATCCCATGAAATACAAAAACACTGAGGAGATCTGGAACGAGCTCATCGACCTGTGCCCCAACTTCACCGGGGCCACTTACGAGAAGATGGAGAAATACGTCAATGTCCAGTGGCCTTGCCGAAGCAAAGACCTGGCCGACAAAGGCACGAGCTTTCTCCACAAGGACGGCCATTTCGCCAACCCCGATGGCAAGGCCAAATTCTCGGCGGTCGATTGGTTGCCACCCACGGAAAAGGAAAACCAGGAGTTCCCCCTCATTTTCTCCACTAACCGGGAAGTGGGCCACTACTCAGCCCGCTCCATGACCGGCAACTGCCGGTTGCTGCGAAACCTGGAGGACGAGCCGGGCTGGATCCAGATGAACCCGGCCCTCTGCCAGGAGCTGGGCGTCAAGGAAGGAGAGCTGGTCAAGGTGGTCTCCAAACGCGGCCACTGCGTCACCCGCTGCCTGCCAACCGAACGCGTCAAGAAACAGGCCGTCTACATGACCTACCAGTGGTGGATCGGGGCCTGCAACGAGCTGACCATCGCCGCCCTGGATCCCATCTCCAACACGCCCGAGTACAAGTACTGCGCCTGCCGGGTGGAGAAGATCAAGAATCAGGTGTGGGCCGAAAAGTATGTCCTCGAGGAATACGCTAAAATCCGGGCGGCCATGGGCGTCAACCCGAAAGGAGGTCAGACGGCGTGAACAGTTTTGTGCAGGGCGATCCCCTGTTGTGCATCGGCTGCCGGACTTGCGCCATCGCCTGCGTGGTGGCCCATGAGGGCAAACGCGTCTTTGAGATTGATCCCGACGGCTACGACTTCCATCCCCGTTTGAGCATGGTCAAGACCTGGTTGGTGAGCGTCCCGGTCCAGTGCAAACACTGCGAAAACCCGGCGTGCCTGGCGGTTTGCCGGTCCGAGGCCATCAGCCAGGTCGAGGGCAAGGTCCTGGTGGACCAGGCCAAGTGCATTGGCTGTAAATCGTGTGTGGAAGCCTGCCCCTTCGGAGCCGTGCGCATGGTGGCCCTGGGATTCGCGACTAACCCCGATGGGTCACCCCGGGCGGTGGCTCACAAGTGCGATCTGTGCCACGGCCTCCCCGGGGGGCCAGCCTGTCAAAGGGTCTGCCCCACCGAGGCCCTGCGACTGGTGGAGCGGGAAGACCTCGACGCCATTGTCAAAAATAAACGCCAGGCCACCCTGGTGGCCGCCGCCTCCCCAGAGCTGCGAGACCGGCCCAACGCTTTTTAGGGATATAGTTTTTTCAGGTTAGGGCCATTTCAGGCTTTGGCCTCTAACCCCCAGGCCCGCTTATCTGAGCCCCTGGGGTAATACGCTGAATTAAAAAAACCCTGACTCTCCGAGGAGAGTCAGGGTTTTTTTCTGCGCCAGGCCCCGACCACGGTGTTTTTTTCAGACCGGTTGGCTTGTGGCGGCTCGCGTTTTGCTCAGGCCTAAAATGGCCAGGCCCAATCGATCGGTGACCGATTGGGCCTGGGCTGTTTAAGGAGGTTTATCAACTGAGCTAGTGATGGCTCTTGGGATCCCCGCAATAGGTGGTATGCAAGAGCTTGTGACTTTCCTCGCCAAGAGGCTTTTTCAGGAAACTGTCGTAGAGTTTCTTGACCGAGGGATTCTCGTGGGACTTGCGAACCGGCAGCTCCCGGTCATGGACATAGGTGGCTTCGGTCCTGGCTTTGTAAGCCATCTCAAAGTCCTTTTCCACAATCAGCTTGGGCTGACCGCCGCCGGTAACGCAGCCCTGAGGGCAGGACATGACCTCCAGGAAGTGGAGGCTGAGTTTGCCGGCCTTGAGATCCTCCAATACGGGTTTGACGTTTTTGAGGCCCGTCACCACCCCAACTTTCAAGGTCAGCTCGCCCACCTGGATGTCGGCTGTCCGAAAGCCATTCGGGCCCCGGACCGCCTTGATGTCCACCGCCGGGATAGGCTGACCGGTCACGAGCTCATAACCGGTGCGCAGGGCCGCCTCCATGACTCCGCCAGTGACCCCGAAGATCTCGGCCGCCCCGGTGTAGTCCCCCATGGGCAGATCGAACTTCTCCTCCGGCAGGCTTAAGAAGTCCACGCCCTTGAGTTTGAGCAGATAACCCAACTCCCGGGTGGTCAGAACCACGTCCACGTCACGCTGGCCGCTGTCGACCATCTCGGGTCGACCGCTCTCGTACTGCTTGCAGGTGCAAGGCATGATAGAGACGGAAAAGATCTTCTTGGGGTCAGTCTTCTGAGTCTTGGCCCCGTAAGTCTTGACCAGGGCTCCCTGAATCTGTTGAGGGCTTTTGGTGGTCGAAAGGTGGTGGCGCAGTTCCGGGTAATTGAGCTCCAGGTAACGCACCCAGGCCGGGCAGCAGGAAGTGAACATCGGGAGCGTCCCGTTGTTCTTGAGCCGGTCAATGAGCTCGCTGCCTTCCTCCATAATAGTGACATCGGCGGCGTAGTTGACGTCGAAGACTTTGTTGAAGCCCAGACGCCTGAGGCCGGCGGCCAACTTGCCAGCGGCCAGGGTGCCCAAGGGGGCTCCAAAGTCCTCGGCGATGCCCACCCTGACCGCCGGGGCGCTCTGAACCCAGGTCTCCACCTTGGGATCCTCCAGAGCCCGGAGAACCTCATCCAGGTGACAGACATTGTAGGCCGCGAAGAGGGGCTCAGTTACCGTCGCCGGCAGCCCTCGGGCCTTCCGGACTTTGGCGTAAGCCCCAAAACCGTGCTCAGCCACGGAGACGTAAGATTTGCACTTCTGGACACACTGGCCACACATGACGCACTTTGTGTCGTTGATTTTTTGGGGCTGACGCGGCAGGCCCTCAATGGCCAAATTTGGGCAAATCTTGGTACACTCCTGACAACCCGTGCACAGATCCTGATCAATGGCTATGACAACGCTCATGGCAGAAGCCTCCTTTCCGGGGCTCCGGCGTTGATGATCGCCAAGGCCTCGGCCGCGGCGATATTCTTTCTTTTCCGCTCCTCGTTGATGTCCGAGACCTGGAGAGCCTCATTGGGGCAGGCCCGGACGCAAGCTGGGCCATCAGGATCCTCAAGACACAGGTCGCACTTGGAGGCGGCCACCTTGTTTTCCACTCCGCCAATCTGCTTGACCGGCTGCCCCTTGACATAATAGGGTAGCAGGGTAATGGCCCCGAACGGGCAAGCCACGAGGCAATCCTTGCAGCCGATGCACTTGGACTCATCAACTATGACCTGCTGGCCGATCCGGACAATAGCTGATTGCTGACAGACGGCCTTACAGGGCGAATTCTCACAGTGTTTGCACTGGATGGGCATGCTGGCCGTCTCAATAACCGTCACATACAATTTAGGGGTTACCGGGGTTGTGATGGTCCCCACCGTCTTGCCAACCTTATTGCGCTTGACGTTATGGGACTGAAAACAAGCCATTTCGCACGCCCGACAGCCGGAGCATTTAGCGACGTCAGTGGCGACGAACAATCCAAAATCATTAGCCATATTCTTCCTCATGTCCAGGGGGACGATAACGCCGCTGACTCCCTGGCTGGTTTTTCCCAAAGCCTGAGCTTTTTTTGCGCTCCCAAATATTTCGACTCAGAGCGTTTTACCTTGATGAGACAAAATGTCAAAAAATTGTTCAGGAGTCAGTCAATAAATTTACTTTACATTCATGAGCCTTAATTGTCAACAAAAAAAATTGGCTCACTATTTTTTTGCCTATTATTATTGACATTTTCTTACCTTATATTTAGGTTTTTTGTTTAGAAAAAACCATCCAATATGTGTTCAAAAATTGCCGTTATATTATATTTTTTTATTTCAGTTATAAGGAAATTTTATAGATTATTTTTGGCGAGGGGTCAAAAATTAAGAAAATTAAGGCTGGTCAGGTCATTTAACCGCCTAGAAACAAAAAATTTTCTGGCCCGCCTGAGAAGGCCGCCGTTCGGGTAACTGGTGGATTGGACGCTCTGGAGAACGGTCAAGGCGCGCCAAAGGCCGGACCGCCAGCCGGCTATATAAAAAGAAATGAAAAACCTGGCGGGAACTGACCTGGGCCAGGCTGAGCGACCGCCCTGGTCAAACTCCGTCAACTTGCGCCTTTTTGGGCCGCGGCCGAGTCGCCAGGCCAAAGAAGCTCACCCCAAACCACCATTTAAATATATAATCTCAAGACTGGAATTGTCAAAAATATCCACGGATTTCAGTAACTGAGCATGAGGCTTGGCCTCACCCCGTGGCCGGAAAGAGAGAAAATTTTTCGCATGATTTCGTCTACTTACAAGTTGTTTCATGGCAAATACTAATCTTTCCAATGATAAAAATGTTTAAAAATTAAAATATAACTAATAACTTTAAAATTATTTACTAAAATATTTTTAATTTTTATTACTAAGTAAAAATAATTAATGGCTGACCTTTTTAAAGATCTCAAATCATAAAAATACATTTTTATTAACAAGTAGTTAATTTATGTCACTAATCATTAAATATAAGATATTATTTAAAATTTTATAGCCTAACAAACTCAAATCTAGAAATATAGAATAATTTTAAGTTCCGCCAAAAAATTCCTTTAGACTGATTTTGGTTTTGGCCAACGCCTTTGGGGAAACTATTCAGCCTGATAAATAAACTTCCCACCCTTAAGTGATAACGGCGGCCCAGGCGCTGACCGGGGACAGGGTTGGCGCGTCCAAATTGCCCCAGGCTGGTCAAATCAGGCTTCTGGGCCTTTGGGGGAGTTTTCAACTTCTCGCGTCTCTGAGCCAAAAACAACTTTCATCTTGGAGCCATCGTCATAGAAGGCTATGGCGAGATCAATAAATTTATTAACCTCAGGGCCAAAAGAACTGTGGTAGTTCTTTTGGGTTATGTCCCCCAAGGCCTCTTGGGCGATCTTGTCTAACTTCCGGTCAATTTCCGCGTCGGAGAGGTCCTCTGTCTCAGTGGGCAGATTTATCTTTTCGCCCAACTTGAGCGACTCTTTTTTAATTATCTCCGGCGGCAGTTTATCTAGGACCAGTGAGGCCAGAGTTTTATTGATGTCAGCTTCCGAGAGCCATTCCTGGGCGCCTGAACAAACAATCGGTTTTGTTTAGCTATAGTAAGCCCTTCTTGATCAATTTCAAACAAAATTTGATTTTTTTGTTTGGACTTAAGCTTTTTAGAAGCTAGATTAGCCAAGCTTTCAAATATATCATCCTTTGGCAGCAGCCCATAGGCTAAGGACGCCAAAGACTCGTTTTCTTTCGGGGTCAAGGTTTTTTTGGGGTTTGGCCGATACTTGAGCTCAATGACCAAAACGACCTGACCCGGCAACTCCACGCTCAGATCCAACCGCCCTTTGGAACCCGGCAGCTCGCTTTTGACCCTAAAATCATAATAAAGAAAAAGTAACTGAAGAACGGCGCGCAAATCGCTTTCGCGGTCTGGTTTTTGAAAATAAGTCAGTCGGGTAAAATAATCCAGGAGAGTTGAGCTCACCTGTTGGGCGTCCCGGCTCAAGAAAGCCAAGATCAGTTTTTCCCTCTTGAGGTTAAGATCTGTTTCCGAAATTGGGCCAAAAATTGGGCTGAAACAATCACGGTAATATGAGCTTTCAACCTCTAAATTGGGGAGCCG
>JAISMU010000065.1 GCA_031276635.1 Deltaproteobacteria bacterium
CCATAGAAGTCAGAGCGTACCTGGTTATGCCGGTGACAAAGGTGAAACGGATTTTGTCCGTCACATTAGGTTTTTTTAACGTGGCGAAGAAGTCGTGAAGGATTTTCGCGTTGGCCGTGGCGATCTCCAAGTTGTCCATGTTTCTGGTCACTGGAGCGTCATACTCGTCGATGAGCACCGCGATTTTTGTTTGAGACTCTTGGTAGAGAGCCAGAATAAGGCTCTCAAAATACATGTCGGAGGTGTTTCCTATAACCTTGTTGTCTAAATTAGCTGTTTGAGCTATTAACTTGAGAGAAGTGAGAAGGTTATCCTCAAGAATTTCAGGAGTTGGCGTCCTCATTGAGAGGCTCAAAAACAGGACCGGCAGCCTGGGAAAGTCATAATCTGACTGGTCAATCCAAAGTCCTCTGAAACGCTCGCGGTTGCCAGAGAAAAGCTCATTTAACGTATATAGAAAAAGAGTTTTGCCAAAACGGCGAGGCCGGGACAGAAAAAAACTATTCTCCTCGCTATTGCAGAGATCGTAGATGTATCTGGTCTTATCCACGTAAAAATAGTTCTTGTCAATTATATCCGCAAATGTTTGATTGGCTAGAGAGAATCTTTTCAGGGGCATGATTCCAATCCTGTCAGTCTGGCGGCCCTAGCTTCAAGGTCAGCTTAAGCGCGTCTCGTTAAGGGAAAAATCAATATGGCCAGGGCGTCCAAGGCTGGTTAATTATGACACATTGAGCTAGGTTTAACAATAAAGGGAAGGCTAAAGCGAGAAATTTCATTATGGTCAGCCAGGCGAGAAGGTCGTCAGGAAGCCCAGGGAGGAGCCGTCCAAGTTTAAGTGTCCGGCCTGTAAAAGCCCCCTGTATCACAAGAAGGGCCAGAAGACGGGCAAAGACTACGATTTTTTCGCTTGTTTCAATAAGAAATGCGGAAAAACATATAACATAAAAGACGATAAGCCTGATTTTAAGTAGATATTTTCTTCTTTAGAGTGAATAAGATAAGTGTATAAGGCTTAATTTTCTCTAAATATATTTTCTGGGCTCTGGCCAGGCCAGCCAACATTCGAAGGAAAACTTTTGCGCCAGCTGGAGACGATGGTTGTAATAAGAAAAATCAGGAAGCTGGTAACTGAATATTCTCAAAAAAAAGTAGCCCATTTTTGAGAACAAAAAATGGATTATTCTCAGCAAAAGTGATCCACTTAAAACCCTCACAGTTGCAAGACTTTAACCGTAGTTCCCAATTTTTTTCTAGCTATAAATTTTAATCATTTTTTTTCTTTTTCAGCAATTTCCGTGCCATCCAATATCAATTAAAATTTGCTTGCTGACCAGTCCATGAGTCAATTTTGAACAACTCTCACTCTAAGTCATATGGTGACTTCAGTATCATATGTTCTTGTCTAGATTAATTTTATTTTGATAATTAGTCATTAATAATCAAATATAACTATATTTAAATAAATAAAAGTGCTATTTAGATTTATTTTTGCTACCTTTAGGGCGGCCTCTTGACCATTTTTCTGAATTATGGGTCGTTTGATTGGACAGGATTTTGCCAACCTTGTATTTACTCCCCTTAGGACGGCCTCTTGACTGTTTTTTTTTCACAATTCTGGGGGAATTCATCAGTTATGACTTTGGGTGCCTTATTTTTGCTCCCTTTAGGCCGACCTAGTGGCCTTTTCTTTTCAGAATTCAGGTTAAATTCAGGTAGGTCTATGGTCTTCTTGTTTTTGCTCCCTTTTGGACGCCTCTTTTTTTCTGTCCGTCTCTTGAACCTAAGGAGCTCTTTTGTAATGGGTTGCCACTTTCTAATGCGAACGGACAATCTAAGGTCAAGCACGCGAAAATTTCTTTTTGTTGTTTAGTTAGATCTTCTAGCAACACCACAGAGTCATATATTTTAATCAAAGAATTGTGCATAAACTTTAAAGCTGAATGTGCACAATATTTAGATTTAGATAGACCGTAATTAAGATATTAATATATTGTAGTAGCTAAAAATTAGATTAATAAAATCACTCTAAGTGTTTCTTCTGAATGACCTCTAAGAGGTAATAAACCTCCGTAAATTTTACTAATATCAAAAACACGCTCAATTGTCTGCCTAGTATAGTATAAAGGTAATATTTCATTAATATTATAAAGATTTGACAATAAAAGTATGAATTTTTCAGCAATAAGAAAATCATAATCTATTTTAGAATTTTTATCAGTATTATTTTTATATTTACAAGAACAGTTCAACTCATCTTTATATTCTTTCTGAAAATCTAAAAGTAGATAAACATATAATTCATTACTAAATAGAAATATTAGTACTTTTTTACAACATAAAGCTCTATCTCTATATGTGATTGAATTACTACCATGTTCAAGATCTGATCCATGTTCATCATTTAGTGATTTAAATTCTTTTCTTTTTTTAGTAACTAGTGTAATAAAAAATATATTATTAGTTGTTAATTGAGTTAAATTATTTAATGAATAGTAACCTGCATCCATAATTACCATCTCGGTATTTATATTATAAGTCATTAATATATTAACTATTTTAAATATTAATATTGATAAAATTATCAGAATTAGCTGCTTATATCATCTTAATACTGACTATATCTAAACTTTTATGTACAAAAACCTAAACAACAATAACAATTAGGATTTTTTTTAGGCCCTCTTCCAGGATGTCCTTCTTCAAAACCACCGTAAAGGAATTCATCAACTTCAACCTTACCTTCCAATTTCTCACGAACCAGCCCAACCATCGCCCTACGTAACTTGTGGAGTAAAATCTACACTGTTTTATATCTTAATTATATCTTATTTTGTAATTTTAATAAGCCAGCACCATTTTTACGACTTACTATATCTTAAATTTCCATAAACAATTTATTAAGTAGTAATTAAGTGTTTTGAAATGTTGTTCCTGCCATTAATATAACATTTTTGCCATAAACAGTACACTTTAAGTCATTACCAGATAGCCAATATTTGTGGTTTTGGCACTTGTCACAACGAAATCCTTCTGGCCACCTGGCCTTGATTAAGTATTCGACACAGGCGTCTTCGGAATTAAATAGAGCCTCAAATTGCTCAATTGTTTCAGGGAACTCAATCATAAAAATATTTTACTACAGGCCAAAAAAAAACAACTTAACCCCGGCTTTGTCTATAGCCTCATTAAGTAAAATTTATTAATATTCATATGTTAAAAATATAAAAATTTTTTTCATAATTATTCAGGTTAAACCAAAATAAGATCCGCCGCCACGCTTTGGACTATTGATATTGGTCTGAAAAATAATATAAATTATATTAAATAAATAATAAATAACATATAAAGTATTAATTAAACAAGCTATTTAATATAAATTTAATTTATTTTTTAAACCTCAAAATCCATTTTTCTTGACAGAGAATTTCGGGCGCCCTAAGCTTAAGGAGTTAAGTTTTAACGTTTGAGCGAGGTGAGATGTGGATACGAGCTGGTCGGGACCGGACCTGGCGTCAGAGATATTGGCGGAGGGCCAGTCTTTGGCGGATCTCCGAGATGAGGTCGCCAAACTTATTTTTGAGAAGGATTTTCTGGTTTCGCGCCGTATTCCCCATCTTCTGAATTTGTACACGCTGAAATTCGGAGCCAGGGAGTGCGAGATCTTTGAGCTGGAAACGCGGATTTTAATGCTCAGACGCCAAATTGAGCTGGTCCAGGTCGAGATCAATCATCAGCGAGAGCTGGATTTGGAGGAGATACTCCAACGAGTTGAGACCATGTTTGAGGACAACGCCCAGAAAATTGAGGTTTGGCGCGAGGCCATCAAGGAGTCCACTCTGGCCTTCCAAGGGGAGAGCCTTTCCAACGAAGATTATCTAGAATTTAAAAATAATTACCTATTTATTGTCAAAAAAACGCATCCTGATATTAATCCCAATCCTACTGAGGAACAATTGGAGCTGTTTAACCTGGCGGTCAAAGCCTTTGAGAGTGGCGACTGGCTGGTCATGGCCAACCTCAAGTACCTGGTCGAGGTGAGCGAGACATCGACCATCACCCTGGGCCCAGGGGAGTTGGCCGAGGCAAAGGAAAAATTGAGTCAAGTCAAGACCAATCTACTGGCTGAGATCGAGGGTCTCCAGAAAAGTTTTCCTCTCAATCAACTGGCGTTGCTGGAAAGCCAGGAGTTGACCAAGAAAAAAATTAAATCCTTGAACGAGCTCAAGGAGAAGCTGACTCAGGAGTTGGCCGTTCATCAGAGCCGATGGCTGGGCTTGATCGATACCCATAAAGACAGCTGTTTTTCCCATTACCAATAGGCTCTGGGCCGGAGTTTAGTCAGCCTGGGGGGACGCCAATTTATAAGCGCGGGTCAGAAAGTCGAAGGTTATAAACTCGAAGGTCATGAAGGCGGAGATCATGGCGGATAATTCACCTCTTGTCATCAATCTGGACCAGAAAAATCTGGTCTCTTTTTTGCAAGAATCGAAGGCTTTGGGTTCGAGTCATCCCTTGAGCCAGCGGATCTTTCTTTTGGAAGTACACGTGGCCGGGACCACCCATGTTCAAGGCATTGAGAGCCTGACCGCCGATCTCAAGGCCGATGACCGCTTGGATTTTTTTCGGGAGGCGGACAATCCTCATGACGAGTTGGCCATTGTGGTGAAAAGCGGGGGCGAGAAACTGGGTTACGTGCCTCGAAATCGCAACGAGGTTCTGGCCCGGCTTATGGACGCCGGCAAGTTGGTTTATGGGGTCTTGCGGGAAAAGGAAAAGGTCGGCAAGTGGTTGCGGCTGACGATACGGATTTTTCTGGAAGATTGAGAGCTCAATAAAGCCAGACAAAGGTAAAATTGTCCAGGGCTTTTTTGCCCAGGGTCGTGGCCAGGATCTGGGAGCCCGCCATCGGCCCCAGGCTGGCCAATTCCTCCAACTCGGCCCGGCTGGCCGATTCCCAGACTCCATCTGAGCAAAGCAAAAAACTGTCTCCCTCTTTAATGGCAATCTCCCGGATAAAGATCCTGGGCTCCTCCGGGTTGTCTTGAACGCAGGAGGTCAGGATGTTTTTCAAGGGGTGCCTGGCCATGGCCTCCTCGGAAATCTGGCCATTGAGGTAAAGCTCGTAGACCAGGCTGTGATCTTGGGTCAAAAGCTCGAAAAAACCGCCCCGGTTACGGTAAACCCGGCTATCGCCACAGTTGAAGGCCAAGGCCCGCGCCCCATCAAGCCACAAGCCAGCCACAGCGCTGCCCATGCTCTGGAGGGTGGGGTTGCGTTTGGCTACCATGGTTAAAGCCAGGGCCGCCTCTTTGAGGTTCTGGAGCAAGAGCTTGGGCTCGACCGCGAGCGAGGGTTTATGGTTCAGTTCCGAGAGCTTTGTCAGAACCAGAAAGGCGGCCTCGCGGCCACCGGGTCCCCCACCCATGCCATCGGCCACGGCGACCAAGGTCTGGGGCCCGGTTTCCCGGAGTTCCGGGGTCAGCAAGTCCTGATCCATAATCAGCTCGCCCAAAAGGAGCCCGTCCTCATTAATCTCCCGGTATGGGCCGGGTGAGCTGAAGACGATCCCTTTCACGCCACGACCATCAAGCGACACTTGGAGCTCAGGCTGATCTCGTCCCCGGGAGTCAGAGGTTTTTCCTCGCCCAGGCCCACTTCCTGGCCATTAATGAAAGTTCCATTGTCGGAGAGATTTTTGACAAGCCAGACCAGATCTCGCTTTCCTAGCCGAAAGTGGAGTCGGGAGACCGTGGGGAAGTTTTGGAGAATATCCGAGCCGGTCGCGGCCCGACCGACAATTTCCCCGGGTCGGGCGGCGAAAGTTTGTCCATCGCTGGCCTGGAAATTGAGGCTCTCGTCGGGATAGACGATCACCGGCTCCTCCTCGGCCATGATGGTAGGCGGGGTCAAGGGTGGCTCTAGCCCCGGGCTTAGATCGATGTCGTCGAGAGCGACTTCCACGTTGTCCAGGATCTTTGTCTCCTCAACCGGCTCCACCCGGCTCAAATCCTCCAGGCAGCGTCCGCACATGATCGCGCCTGGGGGATTGCGATGTCCTCGGCTGCACAGTTTGACTAGAGCCATAGGAGCCTCCTGAGGGGGAACCTTGAGAGAAAAGAGCGCGAGTTTAGCCCGAAAAAAAGGCCGGAAAACCTCTGGCCAACAGTTGGGGGCCTGATTTCAGAGTCTGTCAGAGGCTTTGCTGGTTTAAGAGAGAAGAAGCTTAATAAAAAACCTTATCGGAGTTGAATATAGATCAGCCTTGAGCTTCGCGTCAACCCGCGGGCGACCGACCGACATCCTGGGGGCGACTCAGGGCGCGGCCAGTCTGGCCGTGGTCGCGACCAGACGCTCATAATCCCCCAAACCCGGGATGCCCAGCAGCCAGAGCCGGCCAGCGGCCACCAGGGTCTGGGCCTGGCGTTGGGTCTGTTTGGCCCAGGTTTGATAAAGAGGGGCCAGAGCTTGGTCAAAAAGCGTCAGCTCCTGGTTGGCCGAGCCGCGATAGATTTCTCGGGCCGGTCGATTCTGGTCAAAGGGGCCAGCGACCAGGGCCGCGCTGAGGCTCTGGACCCAGGGGTAGGCGGCCAAAAGGGCCGGGGCGGTCAGGCCAGAGTAGATCAGGATGTCCTCGAGACCGCCTTGACGCAAGCTTTCCAGGAGAGACCGCAGAGCCAGGGGGCTGGCCAAGGGCTCTCCCCCAGAGATGGTGACGGCCCGGGTGTCAATGGCCTGGGCCGCTTGAATAATTCTAGCCGCGACCTGGGCGACTGGCTCGCGTCGCGCCGGGTCGCGGGCCCAGAATTCCGGGGCCAGGCAACCAGGGCAGGCTCGCTGGCAGCCAGTCAACCACAAGCCCACCCGGGAGCCAGGGCCCAGGGCCACCAGGGGGGCGTGTAGGAGACCAACGAAGAGGTCTAGCTCGGTATCCGGGTAAGTTTCAGGGAGCATTGGCCGTCCGGGCCTGGGTTTATCTGACATTTCAGTCGACCGCTTTTGGCGTTTAGCTGAAACAGTTCCCGGCTGAGAGGGTTGACAAAAAATTCCTCCAGGGCGTTGCCAATACCCCGGCCGCCCATGGACAGATCCCGAGTCACCAGCTTGCCCAGGGTCGCCAGGCTGGCCTCGGGGAGGGTCACCTCCAGATCGCGGGTGGATTGGAGTTTGTAGAGGACATTGTTTAAGGCTTTTTGGAAAATGAGTTGGGCTCCCTGAGGGCGGATGAAATCAAAAATCACGACGTTGGGCCCCAGGCGGTTTAAGATTTCCGGCCGGCTCAACTGGAAGCGGAAAAAGTCGGCAATGGCCGCTAGGATCTTTTCGCTTAACTCCTCATAGCTCATGGTCGGGTTGACCAGCTCCTCGCGGACTCCCCCCGGACTGTCCCGGTAAACCCCCAGATTGCTAGTGAAAACCAGGATGGCGTCGGAAAAGTAAACCGTCTCCCCGCGGCCTGAGGTTAAGCGGCCATCGTCCAGAATCTGGAGAAAAATGTCCATGATCTTGGGATGGGCTTTCTCTATCTCGTCAAAAAGGACCAGGGTGAAGGGTTTTTGCTTGATGGCGTTGGTCAGCTCGCCGCCCACGTCGTAACCGGCGTACCCTGGGGGAGCCCCCAAAAGGCGCTGGTCAGAGTGGGGCTGGTTGAATTCGCTCATGTCAAAGCGGAGGTGGTTTTCCGGGGAGCCGAAGATGAGCTCGGTGAGGCTTTTGGCCAGCTCAGTCTTGCCAACCCCTGTGGGGCCAGCGAAGAAGAGAACCCCCTTGGGCCTTTGCCCCTGGGAGGAGAACTGTGAGCCCGAGAGATCGTAGATGGACCTTTTAATGATGTCTAGGCTCAGGCTCACGGCTTTGGTCTGGCCAATGACCCGGGCGGCCAAGCGCTCCTCGCCCGCCTCAATGACGGACCGGTCCAGCTTGGCCCAGGGGTTATCCGGCACGCCCAGCTTGTAATGGCGGACCGCCTCGCTGATCCTCTCAAAAGGCAGGCCCTCCTGGGCGGCCAGGGCCACAATGGAGATGAGCTCGCTGGCGAAAAGACCCTCTGTCTGGTCGATGAGGCGGTTAATATGGGACCAGCTGAGTTTGGGGTTAGCCTCGGCCAGGGCCTTGTAGCCCTTGACCAGGGGGCCCACCGCCGTGATGACCTGACGTCGGGCGTCGTGGTCAGGGCGGGGAATGGGCAGAACCCGGACCCGGGGGTTATCCAGGCAGTACCAGGCCGGCAGATCGTTTTCTTTGTCCATGACCCAGAAAATAAGGTTGAATCGGCCAGCCCGGGCCTGGCTCTCCATGGACAGGCGAAAAAGCCCGTATTGAAACTTGGCCAGCTCCTGAGGGTAGAGGTCATTAAAGCGCGAGCCATATTGGATCATCAGGGCCGCCGGTTGAGGCAGGGCGACAATCTGGCTGGCCAGCTCCTCGGCCCGGGTCAGCGTCACCGTCTCCTCCGGTCGGGGGAGAGTCAGGCCCGAGGTCGCGGGGTCGCCCAGGAGGGTGGTGAGGCGAAAGGGCTCAAGCTTGAAAAAGCGCTGATAACCCAGATCAGACAGGACCAGTTTTAAATAATTCTCCAGCGTCCCCACCGTAACCTGGTCCCCAGACGGGAAAGGGTAGATGTCGTGAATGTCGCCCCAGAGGATGAACTGGGATTTGACACCCAAAAAGCGGCGGATCTCCCGAATCCACTTGGGTTCCTGGGTTTCGGGCGTGTCTGGGGCGGAGGCGGGGTCTCGCTCGAGGGCCCTGACCGGGGAAGTCGACTCATTTTGGCTCACGCGTCTCTCCAAAAGCCAATGGCTTTTTTAAGTTAATCACTTTTTCTTGCGGCGGTCAGGAGAGCTTTCTTTTGGCTTTTCTGGGCCGGGGGTGGTTGATTTTTTTCGATGAGGGCTGGTAGTCGGCCCTCGCCGGCCTGGCGCAAGATCTCGGTCTGGACCCGCAGGCCCGCCGTGGTCAGGCTCGCGGCCAATTTTTCCTGAGCCTGGCACCAGGCCGTGGTTTTCTCCAGGTCCTGGGCCAGCTCCAGGGCGGTGGGCTCTTGATTGGCCACCTCCCGGCTGGGGACGACCTTGAGGTGGCGCAAGGTCAAAGCCCCGTCCCGTTCCAGGCGGGCCAGAACCCGGTAGCCGGGCTGGCCATTGGAAAAAAAGCGGTCCTGACCCACCGGGAGCCCGTCCGCGTTCAGAACCTTATAGCCTTGTTGGGCCAGGAGTTTTTCGGTCAGGGCGGTCGCTTGGTGAAGAAACAGCTCTTCGTCCTTTTGATTAGCCTGATCCAGATAGATTCTGGCTCGCTCGCGGATCTCGGCCAGGGACTCAGGGGGGCTGACCCTAGCTTGGGTCAAGGCCTGAATTCTGGCCACCAGATCTCTGGCCTCAGGCAGGGGTTGAAGGGCTTGGGCCAGAGCTCGTAGCTCCGCCTGGCGCCCATGAGCCCGGGCGGCCTCGGCGATTTCCCTGGCCAGGGCCAGGCGCGTGGAATCCGCGATCATTTCCAGCCGCTCCTGGGGAGGATTTTGGCCCAGCTCCGCCAAAAGGGCAGCTTTGGTTTGGGCGGCCTGGGGGCTCAACTTCCGGAGTTCCGCCAAATAGCCCAGGATTTTGTGGGTGGTCTGGGCCGAGGTCGCGGGCTCTGGGCGCGGCGGGGTCGGGGCGGGGTCGACTTTTCTCTCGGTTGTCGGGAGCTCTTTTTTTTGAGCCACTGGCTCAGGGGGTTGTTGAGTGAGGGTGGCCTCGGGCGGATCTGGCTGGTTGGCCCAGGCGGCCAATTTAGCCAGGTTTTGCCGGTTCATCTCCTTTAGGGTCTCTTCGGCGGACTCTTTGGCCACCCGGTCCAGATCCCGCAAATTGCGCTCCACGCTCGCGGTGAGCCGCTTTTCCTCCGCCTGGCGAGCGGCTTCTTGGCTCATGGCCGAGTAGGCGGCCGCGATACTGGCTCGGATTTCCCGGGAAAGGACTAATCGGACGTAGGCGCTCATGAGGTCTCCTAAGAAATTCTCGGCGAAAGATAGGGGGCCATAATTCCGCTGGCCAGAGTCAGGCCGTGAAAAGCTATCGGTCAAAAAAACAGTTGGCCACGGAGGATCGAGCTCTAAGGCCCTTGAATCCGCACGTTTTTGCGCGTTAGCGGGTAAATTCGCTCACCCTTATTTCTTAAAAAAAATATTAATTATCGATACTTATATAATATTACTAATTAAAACAGAGTATTGAGAATAAAATATAAAAACTATAGCGGCTGACCAACGCGCTGAGTTACATTATCTTACCTCCAAAATTTCCGCTAAATATAGACTAGTTAATTGAGCCTGGATTATTTTTTGGTTGACCCAATTCTGAACAATAGGTAATTAACGTTAAAAATATGTGTTTTTAATATACTCTTATTATCAAATTAATAATGAGATGCGTAAAATATTTCCTCTTCCGGTTAAAGGTAGATAATCAAACAAGGAACTAGACTCTATTGGGAAAGCTGCCGCCGATCAACTGGTTTGTTCCGACAACGCCGATCTCTCGGTCAAGACCTTATCAAAGAGAGTCAACTCGATCAACTTACGGAACAAGCTCCGGTCATTAGCTCTCCTAATAACGCTCCCCGTAGAGGTCGCCCACCTGTCGCAAGGGCCAGGCTTTTTGGGAAGTCGAGCGTAAAACCACTATTGAGCCGCCCTATAATGGAATTAATTCTAGAACTCAAGAATAAGAATATTGGCTGAGGAAGTTGACTGGGCCGTAGAACCGCTCAGTTCAGTTGGAAGGTCGTCAATTTAAAGCCTCATCTTCTCAGGTCCCTCAAACTAAGGACGACCATAATTTTGTTGAAAGGGCCCGCGATTGGACGAGCTTGCGCACCGATCCACCGCTTAACTCCAAAGTCATTCATGGTGTTAAAAAATCTCAGATTCAGGATCTCAAGAGACCAAAGCCATCGAGGAGAATATCTCCTTTATTTTTGTCACTGGCGTCAGCAAGTTTTCCAGAATGGGTATTTTTTCCGTCTTTAACAATGTCTTTGACATATCAATAATGCCTGAATTTGGGGCAATTTGCGGTTTTACTCAGCAAGAGCTGGAGAGCCGCTTCGCTGGACATATTGAGGAAACCGCCCAAGCCCTGCGGATTAGCCCTACGGCTTTGCTAGA